>JAJDAR010000143.1 GCA_029261775.1 Deltaproteobacteria bacterium
TCCTGCTCCAGGCGTCCGACCATGGCGAAGCAGGTCTCGTCCCGACCCACCAGGATCGGGATCACCGGCGAGGCGGACTCTCCGGTGTCGAAGCCCAGCAGAGCGAGCTCGCGCTTCATGAAGCGCGTGTTCTCCCAGAGCCGCTGACGTCGCTCGGGCTCGCGCTCGACGAGCCCGAGGGCCGCGATCACCGCGCCGGCCGACGCCGGGGGCGGGGCGGCCGAGAAGATCTCGGCACGAGCGTGATGCCGCAGGTAGTCGATGACGTGCTCCGGACCGGCGACGAAGCCGCCCACGGCGGCCAGGGACTTCGAGAAGGTCCCCATCAGCAGATCGATCCGGTCCTCGACGTCGAAGTGCTCGGCGACGCCACGGCCCCGGTCTCCGAAGACCCCGAGCCCGTGCGCGTCATCCAGGAGGATGCGTGCCTCGTGGCGTTCGGCGAGACGCACGATGTCGGGAAGCGTCGCCAGGTCGCCCTCCATCGAGAACACGGCGTCGACGGCGATGAGCTTGCCGTGGTGGGGCTCGCAGCGCGTCAGCTTGCGCTCGAGATCCCGCATGTCGTTGTGGCGATACTTCCGGAGCCGGCCGAAGCCGAGGCGCGCACCGTCGATCAGGCTCGCGTGATCGAGCGCATCGAGCAGGACCGTGCTGTGGCGATCCAGCAGGGCGGAGAGCACCCCCAGGTTGACCTGGAACCCGGTCGCGAAGGTGAGCACCGACTCACGGCCCAGGAAGAAGGCGAGCCGCTCTTCGAGCTCTTCGTGGATGGCGAGAGTGCCGTTCAGGAGCCGCGAGCCCGCACAGCCCGTGCCGTAGCGTTCGAGCGCCTCGGCACTGGCCTTCTTGACCTCGGGGTGGTTGGCGAGCCCCAGATAGTTGTTCGAGCCCAGCATGATCAGGCCGGGCCCGCCCGGGCGCCGCACGATCGGATCCTGGGCCGAGTCGAGCGAGCGGTAGTAGGCGTAGAGCCCGGCCGCCCGGGCCTCCGTCGCCCGATTGCTCTCCTCGCACTTCTGGAAGACGTCCATCTCGGCTCGCGTTCGAAGGGGGAGAGTTTCGGGCAGGGCCCGCGGTGCTCGGGGGGAGAACCTACCGGAAACCCCGTGAAGGGCCGCCAATCGCGCCTTGAGGAAGAATGAAACGTGTTCTATTTTTCGTCCTCGAGGAGCTCCATGGACTTCCAAGACTCGCCGTCCGAGGCCGCGTTCCGAGCCGAGGCCGTGGCCTTCCTGGACGCGCACGCTCCCACCGAGTTCGGCAGCTACACGTCCGGCGACGACCAGGAGCTCGTCTTCCGACGACACGTCGCCTGGCAGCAGGAGCTGGCCCGACACGGCTGGGGTGCGCTGACCTGGCCCGAGGCCTTCGGTGGACGCGGCAAGGGACCCATCGAGCAGATCATCTGGAACGAGGAGCAGAACCGGCGTGGGGTGGGACACTCGATGCTGCAGGTCGGCATCGGCATGGTCGGGCCGACCCTGATCGCGCACGGCACCGAGGCCCAGCAGCAGCGCTACCTGTCTCCCCTGCTGCACGCCGAGGAGGTCTGGTGCCAGCTCTTCAGCGAGCCGGGCGCCGGATCCGACCTCGCCTCGCTCGCGACCCGGGCCGTGCGCGACGACGACGACTGGGTCGTGAACGGTCAGAAGACCTGGTGCTCCGGCGCGCAGCACGCCGAGTTCGGCATCCTGATCGCGCGCACCGACCCGAGCGTGCCGAAGCATCAGGGCATCACGTACTTCCTCCTCGACATGGGCACACCCGGCATCGAGGTCCGGCCGCTCGTCGAGATGACGGGAGAGGCGCACTTCAACGAGGTGTTCCTGAACGACGTGAGGATTCCGGACAGCGCCCGCATCGGTCCGCGACACGGTGGCTGGGCGGTGACCCAGACGACCCTGATGAACGAGCGCATGGCCATGGGCGGGCTCTCGAACCTGCTGCACTTCGACGAGCTGAAGGCGCTGGTCATCGAGAAGGCCGGCGGGCATCCGGGTGCCCTGCAGCGCGACGAGCTGGCCCGGGTGTACACCGATCTGCGTTGCCTCGAGCTGCTCAACGCGCGTGTCGTCTCCAAGCTCGGGCGCGGAGTGATCCCGACCGCCGAATCGTCGGTGATGAAGCTCGCCCTCGCCCGACTGATGACCCGCGCCAACGAGCTCGCCATGCAGGCGCTCGGACCCGAGGCCCTGCTGCGACCCGGCTACTGGCAGAACGAGTTCCTCTTCGCTCCGGCCTTCCACATCGCCGGCGGCACGAGCGAGGTCCAGAAGAACGTCTGCGCCGAGCGCGTGCTGGGTCTCCCCCGCGAGGACAGCCGTGACCGCGAGCTTCCCTTCGACGAGCTGCCCCGCAGCTGAGCCACCGAGAGGATCCCCATGAGCGCCGTCCTCACCGACCGGCAGGACCACGTCCTGACGGTCACCCTGAACCGCCCGGAGAAGCGCAACGCCGTCAACTGCGAGGTGATGTGCCGCCTGTACGACGCATGGGTCGAGCTCGACGAAGAGGACGACCTGCGGGTCGGCATCCTGACGGGCAAGGGCGACACCTTCTGCGCCGGCATGGACCTCGGCGAGATCGGCAAGCTGCGCACCGGCAAGCCCGACAACGAGTACATGGAGCGGGTGATGAAGGAGCCGCACGTGATCTACGGCGCCTGGCTCAAGACCTACCGGCCGACCAAGCCCGTGATCCTGGCGGCAGAGGGCTTCGCGCGCGCGGGGGGCACGGAGATCCTGCAGGGCACCGACATCCGGGTCGCGGGCGAGAGCGCGCAGTTCGGCGTGACCGAGGTCCAACGCGGCCTGTTCCCGATGGCGGGCTCGGCCGTGCGGCTGCGCCGCCAGATCCCCTACGCCATCGCCGCGGAGATGCTGCTGGCCGGCCAGGACCTGCCCGCCCGACGCGCCTACGAGCTCGGCCTGGTCAACCACGTGGTCCCCGACGGCCAGGCCCTCGCCAAGGCCCGCGAGATCGCCGCTCGGATCTCCGCAAACGGTCCGCTGGCCGTGAAGGGCATCCTCGCGACCCTGCGCGAGACGGAGACCCTGCCCGAGCAGGCGGCCTTCGAGATCGAGCAGCGACACGGGCTCTCGGTCATGAGCTCCGAGGATGCGGCCGAGGGGCCCAGGGCCTTCCTGGAGAAGCGGGAGCCGGTCTTCCGCGGCAAATAGGCCCTGCCCGGGCCCTCCGTGGAGCTTTTGGACCCGGCTTTCTCCGGGGCTTGCCCGGACCCCTCAATCGAAGACGGGGGCGTCCGATAAGGGCTCCATGGCGTCCGAACAGCCTCGCGGCAGGGTGACCATCGCCGTCCACGCACCGGATCGCGCCTTCGCGCCCGGCGTCCAGACTGCGCTGGTCCGTCTGGGCTACAACCTGATCTCCTCGCGCACGGCGAGCCGGCAACGGACGCGCGGAGTGCTCCGCCCCGAGCTCCGCATCCTCGACGATCGGCAGATCGAGCGGCTCGGCGAGGACCAGGACGATCTTCCCACCATCCTGCTGGTCGGCGCGCAGGGGCAGAGCGACCTGCCGGAGCGCGTGCTCGGCGCGGTGAAGCGGCGGGCGCGCCTCGCCGAGGTGTACCGGCTCCTGCAAGAGCACCTGGAAGAGCAGCCGCGCACCGTGCCCCGCGTCGGCGACACCCTGCCGGCCCGTGCGACGCGCGGTGTCGAAGCCTGGACCGGGGCGATCCGCTCGATCTCCGAGAAGGGCTGCTTCCTGCAGAGCTCGGCGCCTCTCCGCAGCGGCAGTCGCGTCGAGCTGTGCTTTCCCCTGGCGGCCCAGGGCCTGGTGCAGCTGCCGGCCCAGCCGAGCTATCAGAACGACGAGGGCACCGGCCTGGTCTTCGACGGCCTGCCGGACGCCACCCGCGAGGCCCTCGCGGACTACGTGACGGCGCGGCTCGGGAACTAGGCCCGCGCAGGCTCGCCAGCCGCGGATCAGCCCGGGACGTCGAGCGCGGTCGCCGGCCGCGGGTCAGCCCGGGACGTCGAGCGCGGTCGCCAGCCGGGAGCGATGCTCGTTGGCGTCCCCGAGCAGCATGTCGTCCGCGGTGGCCCGCTTGAAGTACAGATGGGCGTCGTGCTCCCAGGTGAAGCCGATGCCCCCGTGGATCTGGATGCACTCGGCCGCCGCGTGGCGGTAGCCGTCGGCGCAGGTGGCCTTGGCGAGATGCGCGGCCACGAAGAGCTCGTCGCGATCCTCGTCGGCCACCCACCAGGCCCAGTAGGCCGCTGCCCGCGACAGCTCGAGATCGAGCAGCACCTCGGCCGCCTTGTGCTTGATGGCCTGGAAGGTCCCGATCGGCCGCGCGAACTGCACCCGCACCTTCGCGTACTCCACCGCCATGTCGAGGCAGCGGGCAGCCCCGCCGACCATCTCCGCCGTGAGTGCCACGCTCGCCTGGGCCAAAGTGCGCGCCAGCGGCGCCGCCGCTTCGCCGGGGACGCCCAGCAGCTGGGCGCGGGCTCCGTCGAACTCGATCTCCGCGAGCCGGCGGGTCGCATCGAGCGGTTCCAGCGCGCTCGCCTTGACGCCACCAGCCTCGGCGGACACCAGGCACAGGCTCAGGCCATCCTCGCCCTCGGTGCCGGGCAGGCGGCCCACCACGAGCAGCTCGTCGGCGACCTGCCCGTCGAGCACCAGCGTCTTCGCGCCCGACAGCCGCACCTGATCTCCCTCGGGAGCGGCTTCGAGGTGCACCGCCGCCGGGCTCCAGCCGCGCCCGGCCTCGGCGAGCGCCAGGCTCGCGATCGCCTCGCCGCTCGCGAGACGCGGCAGCAGCTGCGCCTGCTGCTCCTCTGCCGCGCCGTTTCGCAACGCACAGGTCGCGAGAACCGAGCTCCCGAAGAAGGGCGAGGGCAAGAGCACCCTTCCCATCTCCTCGAGCACGATCCCGAGCTCGAGGAAGCCCGCACCCTGGCCGCCGAATCGCTCGGGCACGTGCACGCCCTGCAGACCGAGCTCCTCGGCCATCTGCCGCCAGAGCGAGCGGTCGAACCCCTCGGCCGACCCGGCCATGCGACGGACTTCCGCACTCGACGCCTTCTCCTCGAAGAAGCGCCGCAGCATCTCGCGGAACTCGTCCTGCTCCTCGGAGAAGGCGAAGTCCAAGGTCAGCCGGTCCGCACGGGTGTGGATCGCACGCTCAGGGCTTCTCGCTGCAGACGATGCAGGTGGAGAAGTACTGGGAGCCGCCGCCGTAGGCGTGGCCCAGGGCCTTCTTCGCGCCCTCGACCTGATGCTCGCCGGCCATCCCACGCACCTGCAGGGCCGCCTCTGCGAAGCGGATCATGCCGGAGGCGCCAATCGGATTGGAGGAGAGCACGCCGCCCGAGCAATTGACGGGCAGGTCGCCGCCGAGCTTGGTGGCGCCCTCGTAGGTCATCTTCCAGCCCTCGTTGGTGGGCGCGAAGAGCATCCCCTCCATCCACATCGGCTCGAACCAGCTGAAGGGGACGTAGATCTCGGCGCAGTCGATCTCCTCACGGGGATTCTGGATGCCCGCCTTCTTGTAGAGCGACTTGGCGTTGTCGAGGATCGCGCGGGGCATGACCTGGTCGCGCCCGGAGAACATCGTGGGCTCGCTCTTCATCTCCGTCGCATGGACCCACGCCACCGGCTTGTCGCTGCGATCCGCGAGCTTCTCGTTCGCGAAGATCATCGCGCAGGCGCCGTCCGAGGACGGGCAGGTCTCGAGGTAGCGGATCGGGTCCCAGAGCATCGGCGAGTTCGCCACCTTCTCGAAGCTGATGTCCTCGAGGTGCAGGTGGGCCAGGGGATTCTTGAGCGCGTGCTCGCGGTCCTTCACGGCGACGCGAATGCCCGTGTCCTCCGGCGCTCCCGAGCGGCGGATGTATCCCCGCACCAGCGGCGCGAAGTAGCCGCCCGCGCCGGCCACGGTCGCCACCGAGAAGGGCAGCGCGATCGAGAGTGCCCAGGTGGCGTTCGACTCCGACTGCTTCTCGAAGGCGACGGTCAGCACCCGGTCGTGCACCCCCGACTGCACCAGGCTCGCCGCGACGATCGCGGTCGATCCCCCGACACTGCCGGCGGTGTGCACGCGCAGCATCGGCTTGTAGGCGCCGCCAATCGCGTCGACGAGGAACAGCTCGGGCATCATCACGCCCTCGAACATGTCGGGCGCCTTGCCGATCACGACGGCATCGATGTCCTTCCAGGTGAGCTCGGCGTCCTCGAGCGCGCGCTCGGCGGCCTCGCGGAGCAGCCCGGGCATCGACAGCTCGTCCCGCTTGGCTGCGTACTTCGTCTGTCCGATTCCGATCACACCGGTGAGTTCGGCCATGGTTCAGCCCTCCAGCACGCAGACGAGGTTCTGTTGCAGACACGGGCCCGAGGTGGCGTGGGCGACCGCCCTTTCCGCCTCCCCGTTCGTGATCCTCGCGGCCGCTTCGCCGATCCGCGCGAGGCCGACCGCCATGAGCGGGTTGCCGGCCAGGGCGCCGCCCGAGGGATTCACGGTCGTGTCGGCCCCGAGGCCCAGCCCTCGCTCGACCAGGATCTCCTGGTGGCTGAAGGGAGCGGAGAGCTCCGCCACGTCGATCCTGCCCGCGCCGACGCCTGCCTTCTCCGCGGCGATCTCGGTCGAGCGCGAGCGGGTCAGATCCCGGACACCCAGGTCCTGGGGCTCGCAGATGTGCTCGATGCCGCGGATCCAGGCGGGCCGCTTCGAGAAGTCCCCGGCGCGGTTGCTCGAGGCGAGCAGCACGGCCGAAGCCCCGTCGGAGATCGGCGAGCAGTCGTGCTTGCGGAGCGGCGACACCAGGTAGGGCTCCGACAGGATCCCTTCCACGTCGAAGTCGCCGGCCACCTGCGCGTGGGGATTGCTCTTGGCATGTGCGCGGTCCCGGACCGCCGCCTCGGCCATCTGCCGATCGGTCATCACGCCCCCGTCCAGGCAGAGCCTGGCCTGGAGCGCCGCCACGCTGATGGCGTCGGGCCAGAGGGGCATCACCGTGTAGGGGTCGAGCTGCAGGGCCATGGTGATGGGGAGATCGCCCATCGACGGCTTTCCGAAGCCGTAGACGAGGGCGACGTCCGCGTAGCCCATCTGGATCTTGACCCAGGCCTCGTAGAGGGCCCAGGCGCCGTCCATCTCGACGTGGCTCTCGCAGACCGGCGGCCAGGCCCCGACGGCGTCGAGCCCGGCCACGAAGGCGAAGGCCTGACCCGCCAAGTAGTCGCTCGACCCCGAGCAGACGAATTCGAGATCCTCGTTCGTGTACCCGGTGGCCTCTCGCAGCTCCTGGAGGACCGGGATCAGGATCTCGACCTCGTTGCGATTGCGCTCGCGGCGCAGCGAGACCGACTGGCTGAATCCCACGACGGCAACGTCGCGCATCAGATGTGCTCCTTGTACGAGTCGTAGGCGGCGTCTGGCTCGTCCAGCGGAACGAAGTAGAGGATGTTGGCCACCGACGTGCTCCATTCCTCCTTGGGCTTCCACTTGGCCCGCACGCGCATGCCCATGTGCACGGTCTCGAGGTCGCACTCGCCGAGGACGTGCATCATCACGGTGTCGGCGCCATCGAGCAGGACCTGCACCGCCACGTAGGGCAGCTCGAGGGGGATGTTCGCCGAGGGGACCCGCACGATGCTGTAGGTGACGAGCGTCCCCGTGTCGGGAAGCTCCACCGGCTCTCCATCGATCGGCATGCCGTGCTGGGGACAGGCCCCCCGCGTCGGGAAGTAGACCTTCCCGTCGACGGGGCAGCGCTGGCCGAGCAGCTTGCCCTCCTGGATGGCGCGCAGGAAGCGGGAGGCCGAGCGCCCCGCCGAGTAGGTGTAGTCGAGCTCGACCGGCATGCGCAGCACGCGGAGGTCTTCGGTGGCTTCGTCGCTCATGGCTCTTCCTCCGCTCAGGCTTCGGGGATGAAAGTGAGGTCGGTGATCTGGCCGGTCGCTTCGTCGCTCCAGCGGGCCGTCACCCGCATGCCCGTCTGCATGGCGCTCTCCTCGCCGGCGTCGACGACGTGCAGGAATGCAGTGTCGGCGCCGTCGAGCTGCACCAAGGCGTAGGCAAAAGCGCGATCGAGCGGCTGCTGCTTGCGCGGTGCGGAGACCCAGGCCCAGCTCTTGACGACGCCTCCCGGTCCGACCGGGACGAGCTCGTCGAGAGCAGCGGACGTGTCGGGGTCGTACTCCTTGGGCGGCATCAGCACGCTGCCGTCGGCCCGCTTGGCGCCGAGGATCTGGCGGTCGCGCAGACCCGTGAAGAAGCGACCCAGCAGCGGACCCAGGGAACGCTTGTAGGTATAGGAGAGGGTGTGAGGCGCCGTCAGTGACGCATCGGTGCCCTGGCTCATGTCTCGTTTCCTCCGAGGATGAGATGGATGGCCTGGCCCATTCGTTCGGCCACGGCCGAGGCCGGATGCAAACCGCTCGCCCAGCCGAGCAGGGCCGCGAACCAGATGTGATTCAGGATCAAGGCGATCGACTGCTCGCGCTCGGTGCCGATCGGCTCGCTGAGAGGGCGGTCCCGATCGGGCACCTCCCCGCGCAGCGCTGCGATGATCATCCGTCCGATCCGAAGATGAAAGCCCGCCTGCTGCGAAGCCGTGGCGTGGTCGGTCGCGGCGATGGCCCGCAGCACGGCCCGAGCGAAGTCAGGGCGGCGGGTGAAGGTGGCGGTGGCCCTGGCGAAGAAGTCCGTCACCCGCAGGACCGGCGTCGCGCCCCGGGGCGGCGCTTCGATCATCACCCGCTCGAGGCCCTCGTTGCCCTCATTGACGGCGTAGAGGAGGATCGCCTCCTTGCTCGGGAAGTACTTGTAGAGGGTCCCGAGCGCGACTCCCGAGGTCTCGGCGACGTCGCGCAGGCGGACCCCGTCGAAGCCACCCTGCTCGGCGAGCAGGACGGCAGCGTCGACGATCCTGCGGATCCGTCGGAGCTGGCTGGCGGCCAGCCCGGTCGTCGGCCCGGACTCGAGGGGACTGCTCACGGAGGTGAATTAGAACACGTTCCAATTCGGTTGTCCACCCAGAATACGCAATGTTTCCAGCTGGTTAGGAGCGAGTCTCCAGGGAGGGGCCGGGCTGGACGCCCTCGAGGAAGGGACCGAGCTGAGCCCGTTGCTCGTCGTCCAGGTAGGAGAAGTTCACCCCGCGATCGGTGAACTCCCAGTACTGGTCGCGGCGCTCGGCCTCCAGCTCGTCGCGGATCGCCCGCAGCATGGCGGGGCTCTCGCCCGCCATGTCCCGCTGGATGAGGGCAGCCGACTCGCTGTCGCCCCGCACGAGGAAGAACACGCCCAGCTGCACCTGCGCCTGACGGACGCCGCGCAGCTTGCCCCCACTCTCTTCGCCCTCGGCGACCTCGTCGACGCTGAGCAACCGGCCGAGCAGCGCCTGCTGCAGCTCGCTGCCCTGCTGCGCGCGTTCGACCAGCTGGACGAGGTCGTAGGCGACGACCTCGAGCAGGAAGTGCTGATCGAACTGCTGGGCGATCTGACCGTACGCGATCAGGTGATCCGCGATCTCCAGCGTGCGCTCCCGGTCCCGAAGCTCGAGCGCGACCTCGGCGAGGCTCCGGTACTGGTCGAGGGCGAAGTAGGCCGAGCGCAGATCCCGGGCGTTGATGGCGGCGCGCAGAAAGCTGTTGAAAGCGCGGATCGCGTTCAACGCGCTGCCTTGATCGGAGTTGCGAAGGGCCTGGGAGCCGATGCGATAGGCCTCGACCGCGATCCGATCGCAGAGGTCCCGCGAGGCGCCCAGACCACTCTGGTACAGACCGTGGAGCTGACGCAGCACCTTGTACTCGAGCCAGCTGCGCTGGGCGCGGATCTCGGCCACGGACGAGTCCGCGAGCGAGACGAAATCCGGATCGGTCTCCACGACGTCGTCGATCTCGAACCAGGCGTCGGGCAGCGCGTCCCGCCGCTCGCCGTAGGCCAGGATCAGGCCCCCCAATGCGCCGACCGCGGTCATGCCGATGCCGCGGTCGCCGTGGCTCATGGCCCCGCGAGCGACGTCCTCGAGCTCGTCGATCGCCTCCATCACCTCCGCGCGGCGGCGCTGCGCGTCCTCCGCCGTGGTCTTCTCGATCGCCCGCAACGCTCCGTCCCGCAGATGGGCGATCACGTTCGGGGGCGAGAGGAAGTTGAAGACGTAGCCGAAGTAGGGGAGCAGGACGAAGAGGCAGACCGTGACCAGACCCATCACGATCGCCAGTCCCACGTAGCTGAAGGATCGACCGTCGGGCAGGCCGCCACCGAAGGTTCCGCCGACCCAGAGACACTGCACGGCGGTCACCACGAACAGGGTCATCACCCCGATGTTGACCGGCTCGCGGACGAAGAGCTGGGTGATGCGGTGCGTGTACCGGTTCGCCGCCAGCTCGACGACGATCGCGACCACCGTGATCGCGATCGCAAGAACGCTCGCGACCACCTCGGCGGCGTTGGACAGCATGTCCGTTGCGGCGCCCTCGCGAAGCCGGTCCATCCAGCCGGCCGGATCGCGGATCAGGTCCAAGGCACCCTCCGCCGAGAGGATCACACCGAAGAGCAGGAGTGCGGCCGTCGCCAGGGCGGCGAACGCGAGGAGCACGGGGCGCAGCGGGGAGGTTCCGTTCATGTCGGGTCAGCGAAGCTCGTCGGGAGTCTGGGCGAGGGTGACCCTTCTGGCGACCAGGCTGAGGATCGAGCGCGGCAGCAGGCGGTACGCCGCGTTGACCATGGCCCAGTTCGCGACACCGGGGATGACCGTGGGCTGATGCCCCAACGCCGCGAGCGCAGCCGCCACCACGCCGGCGGGTGGGACCCCCGCGTTCGGAAGCTGACCCGCCGCCTCGCGGAAGCCCGTCGCGGTGCGACCAGGCTGCAGACCGAGCACGTCCACGCCGCTGCCCTGCAGCTCGCCCCACAGCGATTCGGCGAGGAAGTTGTCGAACACCTTGGTCGCACTGTAGAGGGCGTGAAGCGGCAGCGGCTGTGAGCCGGCGATCGAGCCGACGAAGATCACCGCGCCCCGACCTCGCTCGCGCATCCTGGGCAGGAGCTCTGCGGTCAGGGCCACCGGCGCCGCGCAGTTGAGCTGCACCATCCGCAGCAGCTCTTCCCGGTCCTGCAGATCGAAGCGCCCGATGCAGCCGACGCCGGCATTGTTGACCAGGATCGCGATCTCCAGGTCGTCCACCTGGGCGAGCACCTCTTCCACGCCGGCCGAGCTCGAGAGATCCGCAGGAACCACCCGGGTCTCGATGCCGTGAGCGCGTTCGAGCTCGGTGGCCAGCTCGCGGAGCGCGTCGTCCCGGCGTGCGGTCAGCACCAGCGAGATCCCGTCGCGGGCGAGCGCCCGTGCGAACTCCAGTCCGATCCCGGACGAGGCGCCGGTCACCAACGCCCAGGAGCCGTAGCGCTCGGCGAGCGGGGCCGGCTGCGGACCGAAGCGGTCCGTGGCGTTCCAGAGCGCGACGGTCGGCACGAGGAACACGGCGCCCGCGACCAGGCCGACCACGAAGCCGCCGAAGCCCCCCTGGTAGAGCATCGGCCAGATCAGCATCGAGAAGGCGACCTGCCCCATGTACAGGGCGGCCCAGGGCCACATCCACGAGCGCATCTGCCAGAAGCCGACCATGCCGGCGGCGTAGACGAACCAGTGGGGGATCGCGAGCAGCTTGGCCCAGGCTCCGTGGAAGCGGATGCCGAACCAGACCTCCTCGTCGAGCGCCGTGGGCTTCACCAACAGATCCCAGGGCACGTAGACGAACGTCATGTAGGCACAGAACAGCATCAGGACGTTCATCCAGACCGGTCGCCGGCCGAGCTGGTGGCGGATCCAGGTGCCCATGGTCACCTCCCAGGCAGTCGGGGGGAGGGTACCGGCCCGGGGGCCTCCGTCGCTCCAAGGCCCTCACCGTAGCCGCCGGGAGCTTCGGCTGCGGCGCCAGGCGCGGCGCGAAGCAGGCGCTCCCGGATCCCCTCCACCCGGTCGAGGGGAGGGCGCCGGACCCGAGCCACGAACTCGGCGGTCAGCGGTGGGACGGTCCGCGCGATGGCCTGCGGGCCGAAGGCTTCGGCCATCCAGTTGACGACCGCGGCGAGCTCGGCGTCCGAGAGCGGAGAGCCGGAAGCGCCGGGCACCCGCACCACGTACTCGCGGCCCTCGGGCAGGGCGAGATAGCGCGCCAGGATTCCCCGCAGATCGGGCACCCCGTGCTCCGGCGAGCCGCGGCCATCGGCGAGATGACAGCCCTGGCACTGGAGCAGGTAGTCGACGCGCGGCTCGTTCTGCGCCCCTGCGGGCGCCGTCGAAAGCCAGACAGCCAGCGCGGACGCAGCGAGGGCCGCGGCCGGCAGTGCAGACGTCATCCCTTCTTCGTCGACACGCCCACCACCACGGCAACGGTCGAGTTGTAGATGATGCTGGAGGTGCCCATGCACCAGTCGATGTCGTTGTTCTTGTGGGTGAAGTAGAGCGGCTTCTCGCCCTCGTGGCGGCGACAGAAGCAGTTGCCGCACACGTCCTTGCCGCAGCAGTCGTTGTACGAGATCACGTACTCCTTGCCGTCCTCCGGGTTCCGGCAGGTGCCGAGCCAGGTGATCGGGGACATCTGGGTCCCCGGCGGACAGGCGGTGTGCGTGCCGCCGCAGCAGCTCGCGAGGAACCCGTCGATCGCGCAGTAGCGCCAGTAGTCACAGCCCTCGGGGTCGCCGACCGGGGTGTCGCGGGCGGGCTCGCCCGGAGCGGACTCCTTGGCCTGTGCCGAGGCGCGGGCGATCGGCAGCAACGGGAGCGCGCCGCCTCCGAGCAGCGCGGCTCCGAGGCCGGCGAGAAAGCCGCGGCGCGAGGTGCGCCGCGCCACGCCGCGCGTCAGGCTCGCGAACCATTCGTCGATGCGGGCCATCGGCATCTCCTAGGCGACCTCCCGTCCCCGGCCGGAGACGTACTGCTGCAGCGACGCCACGCCGCGGTCGCGCGCCTCGAACAGGCTCTCGAGGTGCTCGCGCTGGTTCACGAGTCCGCGGGCGACGACCACCCCCTGCGCGTCGAGCAGGATCGCCGTCGGCAGCCGTCCGACCTGGTACGCCAGCCCCAAGGCCTGGGAGAGAAGGTAGGGATCGCGAGTCAGCTCGTGCGCCTCGACGAAGGACAGGTGCTCCTCCCGGGGGCCATCACTGGCGAGCAGCAACCGGAGACCCGGTCCTTCGGCATCCCGCACCCTGCGGACCACCGGCAGCAGGCTCTTGCAGACCGGACAGGTCGGGGACACGAAGAAGAGCAAGGTCTCGAGGCCCTGCGGCTCGACGCCGCCGACGCGCACGCGCTCGCCGCTCCAGCTCTCGACCTCGAGGACCGGCGCCTGCTCGCCGACCGCCGGCCGCTCGCCTCCGACCAACGCACCGGCGGGCGCGATGCGCTCGTGCAGCAGGCCGACCTGACGCAGCAGGGCCAGGACCACGCCTGCGAGGACGAGCACCAGCACCCAGAGCACGAGGTTCGAGACGACGAGCGCGTCCATCAGACGGCTCCCGGCGCGAGCCGGCTGCGGGCCGCATTGGCGAGGGCGACGTCGACTGCCGAGTACAGCAGGGCTGCGGTGGCCAGCGTCAGCAGGGCATGGACGACGTCGAGGCTGCCGAGGGCCCGCGCCGAGACGGGGAGCACCAGCGCCCCGAGCCCCGACGCGAGAGCGAGGTTGCGCACGACCAGGCCCCAGGAGAGGGGCCGCTCGCCTCCGGGGCCGCCGCAGCCGCAGTCGAGATCGCGGCGGCCCCGCAGCAGGTTGATCGCGATCACCGCGCCATAGAGGAGCATCAAGAGCGAAGCCGGGATCGCCGCCGCAGGAGCGGTCGCCGGCACCGACAGCAGGGCCGCGAGTGCGAGCTCGAGCAGCGGCAGCAATTGCGCAAAGGGCCGGACCAGCCGGGCCGGCAGCAGGCGATGAGCGGAGAGCGCCGCCCCGAAGGCAGCCGGTGCGCGCAGCTTGTGCCACGCGGCCGTCGCGAAGAGCAGAGCCCCCGCCAGGGCCAGCACGTGACGGACCATCGGATCGACGCTCATGGGAGATCCCCGAAGGCCGCGCGCCTCACGGTGCGTCTCCGAAGGGCACGAGGATGCCGAAGTTCGTCATGTTGCCGGTGTAGACCTGCCTGAGGAAGCGTCCGCTCACGGCATCGTAGAGCGCGAGCCCGCCGGTGAAGCTCGAGCCGCTCACGAGCAGTGCTTCGTCGCCGCGGGTCACGTGGATCTCGTCGGCGCCCAGTCCGGAACCGATCGCCCCGATCAGGCTGCGGGCCAGACCGCCGAAGGGCCAGATCCAGCTCTGCGGCGGCTCGATCGGGAAGCCCATGAAGGTGAGTCCACCGCTCGCGACCTCGATGCGCTGCACGCGCTCGCGCTCCGCCAGATCGTAGACCCAGATCTCGGTGCCCGGCTCCTTGTGGGTGTCGACACCGCCCTGGTGCACGAGCAGGAAGAGCCGGCCGCTCTCGGGATGAATGGCCACGGGTTGCGTGCCCCCGACCCGCCAGTCGTCGGCCCGATCGGCCTCCTCGAACAGCGACCAGGGCTCGGGAAACACCGGCGCTCCTCCGGACAGATCGACCTCGACGAGACGCCCCTCGAAGGAGGGGAAGAGCCAGCGGTCGCCGAGCCGCGCGCCCTTCTCGATGATGGGATCGGTCTGGGGATCGAAGAAGGGCTCGCTGCGCACGCGCGAGATCTCCGCCCCGCGTTCGTCGAAGCCGAGGACCAGCATCGCCCCGTCGAGGCACAGCATGGCGAACCGGCGCCCGCTGACGGGGTAGAGCAAGCTGCAGCCCGGGGTGGGAATCTCCCCGGCCAGCCGGCGCTCGACCGCATCGACCACGCTGATCGAGGTCGCAGGCGTGAGGTTGAACACGGCAGCCAGGCGCTCGTCGTCGCTCAGTGCCGAGTGGTTCGATGGCACCGCGCTCACCGCGCGCTTGGGCGGCAGCACGACCTCGCCGACCGGCCCGAGCGTGCTGGCATCGTAGATGGTCAGCACGTCGGTGCGCTGGCCGCGGCTGCCCCGCGAGTAGTGGGTCTCCGAGACGAGCAGCTCCCTGCGGCTCGGCGCCAGCAGCGGCATCACCGGCCCGAACCCCCCCGACACCATGCCGAGCATCTTGCCGCTGTCGAGATCGACGAGGGCGGAACGCCGCAGGAGCGGGTCGGCGGCGAAGGCCCAATGAGAGGTAGGGGCAGGAAGGGTCAGCACCCGACCGGTCGCTTCGACCGGGAGCTCGGCTGAGACCGGCGCCGCGGCAAGCCACGCCAGGAACGTGGCGATCCACGCGAGCCCCGGGCTCTGGAGCCGGCGCGAGACGGCGCTAGGCGGCATGACTCCATTCAACACCGGTCACGGAGGCTTGGCAAGCAGCTCGCTCCTGGATCCCGATCCGACGCCACCGGGACGCGCCGCCTTCTAGGCGCGGAGCGCTGCCACGACCTCGGCCATGCGGGGATCGTCGGCCGGGGCCTTCGGCATGCGCAGGCTGATGCCGCCCGCGACCCCGCCGTAGCGGCCGAGGATCACGTCGGCGATCTCGTCATAGGGGGCAGAGGGCACCAGCACGTCGAGCATCTCGTCACTGACGAGGCCGGCCATGCCAGCCCAGTCGCCCGATCGCGTCTTTTCGAGCAGGCTGCGTCCGACCTCGCCCCAGCCGTGGTGGTCCAGGGTCGCCCAGTAAGCGGGGGTCGAGTAGGTGAAGGTCAGCACCTCGCGGGCCGCATCGCGCTCGGCCCGCACCGCATCGGCATCGCGGCCCGTGGCGGTCATCGGGTTCGCGATGATCTCGATCGCGGCGGCATCGCGGCCGGCCAGCTTGGCCCCGGCCTCGAGCCTCGGCGCCATCGCCTCGCGCAGGTAGGCGGCGCTCGAGTTGGTCGGATGGGCGATCACCTTGTCCGCCACCTCTCCAGCGACCGCGGTCATCAAGGGGCCGATCGCGCCGAGCGCGATCGGAATGCCCGGCGTGTCGATCGGTCCGGGACTGAAGAAGGGCTGCATGCGCGTCAGGCGGTAGCTCTCGCTCTCGAACTGGAGCGGCGTGCCGTCCTGCCAGCACGCGAAGATCGCCCGCAGCGCGCCCACGTAGTCGCGCATGCGCGGGGCCGGCGCCGACCAGGGCATGCCGAAGCGCTTCTCGACGTTGCCCTTCACCTGGGGGCCGAGGCCCAGGCCGAAGCGCCCGCCGCTCATGCGCGCCAGCGCCCACGCGTCCTGGGCGAGCAGCATGGGGCTGCGCGCAAAGGCGACGACCACGCCGGTCAGCACCTCGAGCCGCTCGGTGTGCTCGAGCGCGAGCAGCGAGCCGAGAATCGCGTCGTTCACGGCCTCGGGGACGATCAAACCGTCGAAGCCGAGACGCTCCGCGCGCCGGGCGTGTTCCGGGTAGGAGGCGAGCGGAAGATGGATGTCATCCACCGACGCGTAGACGCGCACCCTAGGCCATGGGCAGGAGGAAACCGTCCTCGACGGGCTTCTTCCCCTCGAAGTGCGCCCCCAGCACGCGATCGAGCTCGGCGACCGTCCACTCGGTCTCGTTCTCGTGGTCGAGGGCCGGCTGCGGGCGCTCGAAGACGCGGATGTGCTTGCCCCAGAGCTGCAGGATGTGGCCCGACACGTGGGACGCCTGAGGCGACGCCAACCAGGCCACGAGCGGCCCGATGTGCTCGGGCGCGAAGGTGTCGAAGCCGTCCTCCGGCTTCTCGAAGATCGCCGCCCAGGGACCCGTGTTGGTCATCCGGGTGCGGGCGCGAGGCAGGATCACGTTCGCCGTGGCGCCGAAACGCTGGCACTCCCGCGCCGCGGACATCGTCAGGAAGGTGATCCCGCCCTTGGCCGCTGCATAGTTGGGCTGCCCCACGTTGCCCATCAGGAAGGAGTCCGAGGCCGTGCTGATCAGCCGCCCGTAGATCGGCGCGCCGCCCTGGGCCTTCGAAGTCTCCCGCCAATGATCCATCGTGTGCTTGATCATGTTGAAGTGACCCTTCATGTGGACCCGGATCACCGAATCCCACATGTCCTCCGTCATCTTCACGATCATGCCGTCGCGGGAGAAGCCCGCATTGTTCATCATGATGTTGAGATCGCCGAAGGTGTCGACCGCCGTCTGGACGATGTGACGGGCCGCGTCCCAGTCGGCCACGTCGCCGAAGGCCGTCACGGCCTTGGAGCCGAGCGCCTCGATCTCCTCGACGACCGACCGGGCCGGCTCCTCGCTGGAGCCGGAGCCGTCGGCCGCCGTGCCCAGATCGTTGACCACGATGCTCGCGCCGTGGCGTGCGAGCTCGAGCGCTTCGACCCTGCCGAGCCCCTGCCCCGCTCCCGTGACGATCGCCACCTTGCCGTCGAGAATGCCCATGCTTCTTCTCCTTCGTCTCTGCGCCGCGCGCGGTCTTGCTAGATGCGCTCGAGGATCGTGGCCGTACCGACCGCCGAACCGCAACACATGGTGATGAAAGCCGTACTCTTGTCCTGACGCTCCAGCTCGTGGAGAGCCGTGACGAGCAGGCGCGAGCCGGTGCAGCCGACCGGGTGGCCGAGCGCGATCGCACCGCCGTTGACGTTGACCTTGTCGATGTCGATCTCCGGGAAGGTCTTCAGCCAGGCCAGCACGACCGCGGCGAAGGCCTCGTTGCACTCGAAGAGATCGATGTCGGAGAGCGACATGCCCGATCGCTTCAGGATCTTGCGGGTCGCGTCGATCGGGCCCTCGAGAATGGTGGTCGGATCGCAGCCCGTC
>JAJDAR010000144.1 GCA_029261775.1 Deltaproteobacteria bacterium
GATGGTGCTGCGGGGCCTGGGCGGCGACGACATGATCGAGCGCGCGTTGATCCGGCTGCCCTTCTCCAACGAGGGCATCCTGCTCACGATACAGGGGGTGACCTTCCTGCTCGGCTTCTTCCTCGACTGGATCGAGATCACGCTGATCGTGCTGCCGCTCGTCTCGCCCGTAGTGGCGGGTCTCGGCTTCGACCTGGTCTGGTTCACCGTGCTCTTCGCCGTCTGTCTGCAGACCTCGTTCCTGACGCCGCCGGTGGGTTTCGCGATCTTCTACCTGAAGGGCGTGGCGCCCGAGGGGGTCGACGTCCTGACCATCTATCGCGGAGTGGCACCGTTCATCGTCCTCCAGATCGTCGGTCTGGCGGTCATCTTCCTGTGGAGCGACCTCGTCACGTGGCTGCCGAGCGTCGCCTATGCGACCCGTTGAGCCCGGCGCCAGGGCTCGCGCGCACGCAGCGTTTGCTTCAAGCTGAGGGCGGCAAGCGGCCGCTCGGGCCGCAAGGAGGAGATCGGGATGGCCATCCGCGTCGGCTACGTCGGCCTGGGCAACATGGGGCAGGCGATGGCGAGCAACCTCGCGCCCAAGGGTTTCGACGCCTGCGTCTACGATCTCGACCCGAGGCCGATGCAGGAGCTCGCGGCCGGGGGCGCCAAGCCGGGCACGAGCTGTCGGGCGGTGGGCGAGCATGCCGAGGTGCTCTGTGTCTGCGTCCCCGAGGATGGGCACGTGCGCGCCGTGCTCACGGGCCCCGATGGAGCTCTCGCGGGAATGGCCGCGGGCTCCGTGGTCGCCATCCACAGCACCGTGCAGCCCGAGACGATCGAGCAGATGGCGGCCGCGGCACGCGAGCGTGGTGTGGACCTGATCGATGCATGCGTGACCGGCGGCAAGGAGGTCGCCGACAAGGGCGAACTCACCTTCCTGATCGGCGGCGAAGAGCCCGCCCTCGAGAAGGCCAGACCGGTGCTCGAGGCGTTCGGCACGACCCTCTTGCACGCGGGTCCCCTCGGCGCCGGCGCCCGGCTCAAGCTCGCGGTGAACCTGCTCACCTACGTGAACTGGGCCGCCGCTTCGGAGTCGTTCCGCCTCGCCAAGGCGTCGGGTCTCGACACCGACGTCTTCCTCCAGGCGGTGCGCTCGAATGGCCAGCTCTCGGACATGCAGCAGCGTTTCATCACGGCCTACAAGTTGCCCCCCGACGCCGTGGCGAGCGAGCCGTTCCAGACTCTCGTGACCACGCACATGCACACGGCCGAGAAGGATCTCGCCCACGCGCTGACCCTCGCACGGCGATGCAACGTCGCCCTCCCGACGGCGGGGACCGTGGCCCAGGGCATGGCCCGCATCTATCAGGTCCGGGACGAGGGCCGTCGCTGAGTCGGGGATCGCGCAAGGTTGATATGCGGATCAACCTCGAGAACGGCTACACCCCCCGCATGGCAGCGACACTCGCTTACAGCCAGCGCGATCCGGTGGAGCTCGCGCGGTTCTTCCACTGGTTCGGCGAGGTCGAGTGTCCGCAGCTCGAAGCGCACCTGTACCGGGCACTCTGCCGTGGCATTCGCGAAGACGCGGACCTGCTGGCGATGGCGGCCCTTGCGCCGGCGACGCAGCCTCCGCCGAACCTGCTCTTCGCGGCGGTCCACTACCTGCTGCTCGGGGGCGCGGAGAGCAAGCTGCGAGCCTGGTATCCCGCGCTGCCGGGCGGCGGCCAGGCCGATCCCGATTCTGCGTTTCCGGTGTTCCGGGAGTTCTGCCTCGAGCATCGCGGCGAGATCGAGGCGTTGATCCGGACGCGCCTCACCCAGACCAACGTCCTCCAACGCTGCAGCGCGCTGCTGCCCGCCTTCGCACACGCCCACGCGGGTGCGAAGGGCGCACCGCTCGCCTTGATCGAGATCGGCCCGAGCGCGGGCCTCAACATGCAGTGGGATCGCTTCCGCTACGAGTACGACGGCGGCGCGATCCGCTGGGGCGACCCCTCCTCGGCCGTCCTCGTCGAGTGCGAGACACGGGGATCGGTCGCGCTCCCCGCGCTTCCGGCGCAGATCCCCGTCGCCTGGCGGCGTGGCGTCGACATCCATCCCGTGGACGTCAACGACCCGGACGCCGTCCGCTGGCTGAGGGCGCTGATCTGGCCCGAGCACGTCGCGCGCCACGAGCGGCTGGCACACGCCATCGAGATCGCGCTCCGGGAGCCGCCCGAGATCGCCGAGGGAAGTGCCGCGGACGTTCTCCCGGACCTGCTCCGAGCGGCGCCGACCGGGGCTGCGGTCTGCGTCTACGGGACCCACACGCTCTACCAGTTCCCGAAGGACGCCCTGCGCGGCACCCTGGAAGCCATGCAGACCGCTTCCCGGGAGCGGCCGGTCGACTTCGTGTCGATGGAGGGCACGGGCGACCGCTGCTCCGAGATCAAGCACACCGCGTACCGGGGCGGCGAGCGGGAAGTCAGCGTGCTCGCCCGCGCCAACCCCCACGGCCGCTGGCTCGAGTGGCTCGCATGATCTCGGATCCAGGCCTCGCACCGTTTCCAGCACCGAGGACCTGGGAGGGCAGTGCTACGGTGACCCCGTGCATTCCGGGGTCAGCAGTCGCGAGCGCGTCGGGTCGAGCGGCGGGATGTGGATCTGAGGGGAGGCGCGATGCTGGCCGCCCTGGGGCTCGCCTGCGGTTCCGCCGCGACTCCCGCACCGGTGGGTGAGCGGGCGCCCTCGACGCACGAGGTCGCCCGCGAAGCGGTAGCCGCCGGGCGCATCCCCGGCATCTCGTACGCACTCCTCCGCAACGGTCGGATCGACGAGACGGCGACCCTGGGCTTCGAGGACCTGGAGACGCGGGTAGCGGCAACCGAGGCCACCCTCTACGAGGCCGCATCGCTGACCAAGCCCGTCGTCGCACTCATCGCCTTGAGGTTGGTCGACGCCGGAGTGATCACACTCGACGAGCCCGTGGCCGACTCCGTCCCAGCACCCCGCGTCCGCGATCGCGAACGCTACGGTCGCGTCACGGCTCGCCACCTGCTCTCGCACTCCGCCGGCTTCCCGAACTGGAGCGGCGATTCCCGGGACCCCGACCGGACCCGCGTCCTGAAGTTCGCGTTCGAGCCCGGTGAAGACTTCCTCTACTCCGGGGAGGGATACGGTCTGCTCGGCGAGCTGCTCGAGCGCGCGAGCGGCCGAAGCCTGGTCGCTCTCTCGGACGAGCTCTTCGCACCGCTCGGCATGCGGTCCTCCTCGCTGGTCGGCACGCCGAGTGGCGCAGCGGTCGCGCGCGGTCACTTCGGTCGATCGCCTGATCGCAGCGCCTGGCAGGGCGAGCGTCCCGTTCCGGCCTACTCGATGATGACCACCGCTGCGGACTACGGTCGCTTTCTCGGCCACGTGGCAGCGGGCGGCGGGTTGAGCCCGGCAAGCCTTGCCGAAGCGCGACGTGTTCACGTCGCGGTGCAGCCGAGCCTGCTGCGCGGTCCCCACGGCCCGCATCGCATCGGCTGGTCGCTCGGCTGGGGAGTCCTGGACCGCGGTGAGGACCAGGTCTTCTTTCAGTGGGGCGACAATGGTGCGTTCCGGGCCTTTGCCGCCTTCCGCGCGCCGCAAGGCGAGCCTGCGAACGGGATCGTCTTTTTCGTGGACGGATCACGCGGTCTGCTGGAAACGACCGCGTTGGCGGCTCCCGTTCTCGGCGACCTGTCGACCGCGACCCGCTGGTTCAGCTCGCGACCGCTGGCGGTCCTGAGGACGCTGCTCCGACGTTGAGGGTCCGGCGCGATCTGCGAGCCTTCGGGTGCCGATCAGCGGAGGCCTGCGAGAGGCTCTAGCCCGCGAGCACCTGCGCTGGTGCCAGCGCGGCGGTGAACTTCTCGAAGGCCTTCAACCAGCCCGAGGTCACGACCGACGGGCGGGCCTTGCAGGCGTCCATGTAGCTTGCCAGCGCCGGGGTCTGCCTGGCGTAGTCGTAGCCGAGTGCCTCGAAGTGCATCAGCAACGGGAAGACGGCGATGTCCGCGATCGTGAACGGATCGCCGCACAGGAAGGGGCCGTCGGCGACGTAGCTGTCCCAGCGGGGCAGCTCGGCCTGCAGGTCGTCCACGCGCTTGCCGAGCTGCTCGCGGGTCTGCTTGCCGAAGACGACCGAGCCGAAGACGTTCTTCGGGTCGAGCTTCTGCTGGAACTCGGCGATGCGCATCCAGGCCGTTGCGCG
>JAJDAR010000145.1 GCA_029261775.1 Deltaproteobacteria bacterium
GCACTCCTCGGCCTCGAGCAGCGCGACGCAGTTCTCCGGGGTCCCGACCAGGTTGCCGCCGCGCTCGGCGGCCCAGCTGACGAACGGAAGCTGCGGGATCCAGTACTCGCCCATGGCGCGCAGCATGCGCGGGGGCTCGGCCTCGAGCAGCATGGCGACACTCAGCATCATTCCGTCGAACGGCAGCTGGCCCGCGTGGTTGGCGATCAGCAACGCGCGGCCACGCGGCACCTTCTCGATGCCGAAGGTCTCCGCGCGGAAGTAGCGGCGGAAGGCGAGGGCCGCGGGCAGCAGCTGGCGGGCGGCGCTCTCGGGATGCAGGCCGAAGGCGTCGTAGCCGTACTCGTTGAGGCGGGTCGGAATCTTCGAGAGCCGCTCCTCGATCTCGCGGGAGATCGAGCGCACGCCGGCCGGAACGGCCGCCCCGACCATGTCCTCCAACGCTCCCCAGACGCCTCCGCGCTCTGCCACCTGGGCTCCTAACCGTGCAATGCCGCGAAGGTCTCTTCGAGGCCGAAGAGCGGGCGGAAGCCGGACCGCGCAGCGAAGGCCTTGCCCGCGAGCGTGACCGGGTACTTGAGATAGTCGATCGCTCCGGGCGGCCAGGGGACGAAGCCGGCGCCGAAAAGCAGTCGCATGCCCGGGCGGAACAGCGGCTCGGGAAAGGGCCAGGGGGAGCCGCCGGTCTCGCGGATCGCGGTGTGCAGCGGCACCTGCCCCGGTCCGACGACGTTGAACACGCCGGGCACGTCCTTCTCCAACACGGCAGCAATGGCCTCCACGAGATCCTGCTCGTGCAGGAACTGCATCATCGGATCGAAGCCCAGCACCGTCGGCACCCGGTCGAGGCGCAGGTAGTCGGCCATCGTCGAACGCACGTGGGAGCCGAGCACACTGACCGGCCGCAGCACCGTGGTGCACACGGCGGGGTGTCTCCACAGGAAACCGGTCGAGATCGTGTCGACCTCGACCAGGTCTCGGATCTGCGGGTAGCTTCGGCTGGCGGAGAGCGGCTGGTCTTCGTCGAGGTAGTACGGGTTCTCCGGGAAGGCGCCGTAGACGTAGCTGCTCGAGACCACGATCACCTTGCGGACACCGTAGGTGACGCAGTGGTCGAGCAGCTGCTTGGTGCCCCGGACGTTCACGTCGTGGCGCCTGCGGGGATCGCCCTTGAAGTGGCGAATGAAGCCCAGGTGCACCACGGCATCCGGCTCCTCCGTGCGGATCACGTCCTCGAACTTCTTCTTGCGGAGGTCGAGGGCGTAGACCCGGACCCCCTCGGGCGCCCCGTCGAAGCGTTCGTGGTCGACGCCACAGATCTCCCAGTCGCCCAGCAGGCGTCGGGTCAGCAGGCGGGCCGAGCCGCCGGCAATGCCGGTGATGAGGACTTTTTCCATCGATTTCCCGGGGGTTTGGGCTGCCGAAGGTATCGGCAGGCCGTCTCCCCCACTACCCCCGCTGCCGCGAAGGGGTATGCTGCCGGTCCGCGGAAATGCGGCCGCAGCCACCCCCGGGAGCCGGTCTGCCCGCTCCCGCGATGCGACTTGCCCCCTGGAGATGGGCCCCGTGGGGATGGTCCCCGCGATGAACCGTGACCTGCTCGGGCCCACGAGGGGCGGGTTGGAGAGGACGACGAGTGGCCGAGTCCGAGGCCCAGTACGAGGAGATCCAGATCCCCCTGGCCGAGCCGATCCACGGTCTCGAGTCGGTGACGGGCGTGCTCGGGGTACCCGAGTGGTGGCCCACGGGATCCCGGATCAGCGTCGTCTTCGCGCAGGCCAGCGCCGCGGAGGACCCGCTCATCACCACGCTGCAGCAGGCGTTGACCGAGCGGAAGTACCTGACCCTGCGCTTCCCCTTTCCCTACATGCAGGCCGGCAAGCGAAAGCCGGACGACATGCGGATCCTCCAGCGCACCCTCCAGGCCGCCGTCGCCATGCTGAGCCGGGACCCGACCGCCGCGCCGGCGCACATCTTCATCGGGGGCAAGAACGCCGGAGCCACGGTCGTCGCTCACGCCGCGACGAGCCGACTCCGCGTCGAGGGGCTCTTCTTCCTGGGGTTCCCCTTGCACAAGCAGGACAGCCCCGAGGAAGTGCGCGCCGAGCGCCTCTACCGGCTGATCAATCCGATGCTCTTCGTCCAGGGCAGCAAGGACCGTCACTGCGACCTGGCTGCCCTGCGGCAGGCGCTGGGCCGGGTCGGCGCGCCCGTGCAGCTGCACGTGGTGGACGAAGCCGATCACACCCTCAAGGTGGCCAAGAAATCCGGTCGCACGGCCGACGAGGTCCAGGCCGAGGTCCTCGCCACCCTGGAGGCCTGGATCCAGAAGACGCTCGGCGACGCGGCCTGATCCCGTGGGCTGGCACACGCTCGAGCCCGCTTCGAAGCTCCGTCCCGGCGAGGTGCGCACCTTCAAGATCGCGGGCCGCCATCTGGCGATCGGGCGGAACCGCGACGGCTACTTCGCGATCGACGACACCTGTCCCCACGCCAACGGCAGCCTCGGCGAGGGCATGGTCGACGGCGACTGCGTGCTGTGTCCGATCCACGGCTACGCGTACCACGTGCGCAGCGGCGAGGGCATGGACGACGGCGAGGAGGTGGCGGTCTACCCCACCGAGCTCGAGGGCGACGTGCTCCGGATCCTGCTGCCCGACGAAGACGAGGCGAGTCCCCAGCCATGAGCGAAGCGAATGATCTCTACTTCCGTCAGGTTCCCGTCGGCGAGATGGCGAACCTCGTGTACCTGGTCGGCAGCCGCGAGACCCGGGAGTGCGTGATCGTCGATCCCGCCTGGAACGTGAACGGCCTGCTCGATCAGGCCGAGGCCGACGGGATGACGGTCACGGGCGCACTGGTCACCCACTACCACCAGGACCACGTGGGCGGATCGATCTTCGGCATGGAGATCGAAGGCCTGCCTCAGCTGATGGCGCGCCAGCCGGTGCCCATCCACGTGAACCGCCACGAGGCCGAGGGACTGCGCAAGGTGACGGGCGTGGCGGCGAGTGACCTCGTCGTCCACGAGGGTGGGGACGTCGTCGAGATCGGATCCGTGAAGATCAAGCTGTTGCACACGCCCGGCCATACGCCCGGGTCGCAGTGCTTCCTGGTCGAGACGCCGAGCCACGCCGGAAGCCTGGTTTCGGGCGACACCCTCTTCCTCGGAAGCTGCGGACGCGTCGACCTGCCAGGCGGCGACCCGACGGCCCTCTACGACAGCCTCCACGGGCAGCTGGGCAAGCTTCCCGACGAGACGCTGCTCTTCCCCGGACATCTCTACTCCGCCGATCCCTCGTCGACGATCGGCGACCAGAAGCGCTCCAATCCGTACCTGCGCGTGACCCGCCTCGAGGACTTCCTCGGCTTCCTCGGCTACTAGCCGGGTGGCCCGCCCCGCCGCCCGGAAACGGCAGCGGCAGAGGCAGAGGGGACGGAGGCAGCGGGGGCGGGGGGTTTTATGTTTGTAGAGGGGCCCCCGCGGGAGGGGGGGGGTGGTGGCGGGGCGGGGGCCAAAA
>JAJDAR010000146.1 GCA_029261775.1 Deltaproteobacteria bacterium
TTGGTGGCTTCGGCACCTTCGATTTCGTGAACACGATCCACTCGGGCCCGGCCAACAGCTACGCCGGGAACACGATCGCCCTCTGGGGCCAGAACTTCGCGCCCACCGGCACGCCTCCTTCGAGCGGCGCCGGCATCGACCAGGGCTTAAAGGTGTCGCCGGCGATTACGGAGCCCAGCGCTGCACTGGTGTTCGCACTGGGTGCGCTCTGGGTCCGGCGCGCCACGCGGCAGCACGCCTAAGGCGCCTCACGCGGCAGCACGCCTAAGGCGCCTCACGCGGCAGCACGCCTAAGGCGCCTCACGCGGCGGCACGCCTGGTCGGCGAGCCTCGAGACCCGGCCTCGCACCGGGTCCACACGCTTCACGACCCCGTCTTCCGGCTCGCCTTCTCGGTCGTTGCGCTCGCGGCTCGCGGCCTGCGTCGGGCAGACGCCGCTTCCACCTGCTCCAGGAAGCCTGCCGCCATGCGAGGGCCGGCGCCCTCGTCCTCGTGCTTGAAGAACACGAGCGCGCGCTCCGCGCCGCAGCCGAGGAGGCGTTCCGCCCAGTCGAGCAGCGCGGCCTCGTCGTAGTCGGACCGACGCAAGCGCAGATAGACCAGGTCTCCCGTCTGGATCCATCCGTCGGGGGCCTCTGCCGAGGCGGCGTCGTCCTCGGCCGTGTCCGCCATCACCCACGCGCAGTGGCGTGCGCGCAGGGCCTCCAGCACCTCCTCCTTCCTCCACGAGGGATGCCGGAACTCGAAGGCGCTGGGCAGCTCGGCGGGCAGCAGGTCCAGGAAGCGCTCCAGCCGGTCCCGGTCCACGGGCAGGTTCGGGGGCAGCTGGAAGAGCACGGCACCGAGACGCTCGCCGAGCGGGGCCAGTACCTGCAGCAGGTAGCCGGTCTCGTCGCCGGCCTCCTTGAGCCGCTTGAAGTGGGTGATGCGGCGCGATGCCTTGATCACGAAGCGGAAGTCGGGCGGGACCTGCTCGGCCCAGCCCGCCACGACGCTCTCCTTCGGCATCCGGTAGAAGGTGTTGTTGATCTCGACGGCCGGAAGGCGTCCGGCGTAGAAGCCGAGCATGTCCTTGGCCGGGAGCTTCTCCGGGTAGAAGGGGCCCTTCCACTCCTTGTAGGAGAAGCCGCTGGTGCCTGCTCGAACCTGCATGGCTCGCCTCCTGCCGGGCCCCCGAGAGTAGCCCTGCTCGGCATTCCTCTCTTCGGTCATCCGTCCGGATCGCGGGACACCGCGGCCGAGAGCCGCTCTCCGAGCGCGGCCAGGAGCGAGGGTACGTCCACCCGCTCCGAGAGCACGCCCCGGAACGGGTCGCCCTTCTCGCGGAGGCGGCGCGGCGCCGTGCGCAGGTTCCAGCGCCCCGGATCCAGCCTCTTCGTCACCTGGGTCCACCTGAGCGGCATCGAGACCGGTGCGCCGGGACGCGGACGGACGGAGAGCGGCGCGGCGATCAGCTGCCCCCGGACGTTCTGCAGGAAGTCGATGTAGACCTTGCCCCCGCGGCGGGCCACGGGACGGGTCGTGGTCGCGATCCCGGGCAACTCGGCCGCCACGGTTCGCGCCAGCGCCTCGGCCAGGGTGCGGGTCTCGTGGTAGTCGAGCTGACCGCCGAGGGGCAGCAGGACGTGCAGTCCGTCCTGGCCCGAGGTCTTGACGGGATCCGGCGCTCCCAGCTCCTGGAGGAGCCGATGGATGTGGCGCGCGATCTCGACGACGTCCTCGAAGGGCGCCCCCTTCGGATCGAGGTCGAGGATCAGCCAGTCGGGGTGGTCCAGGTCGTGGATCCGCGAGCTCCACACGTGCAGCGGAATCGCGCCTGAGTTGATCACGTAGAGCAGGGTACGAAGGTCATTGCAGAGGAAGTAGTCCGTCCCGTCGATGGCCGTGCGCTGCACCCAGTCCGGAGTGAAGTCGGGCGCGTTCTTCTGGTAGAAGAACTTTCCTTCGATGCCGTCGGGGTAGCGCGTCAGCACGACCGGGCGGTCCCGCAGATAGGGCTCGAGAAAGGGCCAGACCTCCTCGTAGTAGCCGAGCAGGTCCCCCTTGGTGTAGCCCTCCGCCGGCCAGAACACCTTGTCGAGGCGCGTGAGGCGCAGCTCTCCCTCTTCGGAGG
Source organism: Deltaproteobacteria bacterium (assembly GCA_029261775.1). Lineage (GTDB taxonomy): Bacteria > Myxococcota_A > UBA9160 > UBA9160 > UBA6930. The sequence continues at coordinate 2,114 of JAJDAR010000146.1, forward strand.
ACGGCGCAACGGGCGCGGGCTCTTCCGCCTCGACGGTCCGAACCCCGCCGGGCGCGATGCAGTCGTCGAGGCTCACGTCATCGCGCAGGCCGAGGAAGACCGGGTGCCGGAGCGTGCCCCCCGACGTGACCTCGGTATACCCGACGCTGCAGAAGAGCTCGGGCTCGAGAAAGCGCGCTCCCTCGGGCCACCGCTCCGGTCCGCCCTCCATGACCGGGGCCGGGCGCTCCGTCCGCTCCGCGGACGCGAGGATCGCCTCGACGTCGTCCTCGCTCAGCCCCGAGCCGGCGTTGCCGGCGTAGACGAGGCGGTCGCCCCGGCGGCCCGCGAGCATCACCGAGCCGAGCGAGCGGCGGGATCCCTTGCCTGGCGCGATGCCGACGATCGCGAGCCGCGCCGAACGTGGAACCTTGATCTTGGCCCAACGCGCGGAGCGCCGGCCGGTTTCGTAGAGGGAGTCCGACCGCTTGGCCACGATGCCCTCGAGCTCGTGCTCGCACGCGGCCTCGAACAGGGGCAGGCCCTCCGCTTCGACGTGGTCCGCATAGCGGATGGTTCCGAGCCGCGGAACGAGCGTGGCGAGCAGGGCCTTGCGGCGCAGCAGCGGCAGCCCGCGGAGGTCGAGCTCCGCCGCAGCCAGCAGGTCGAATGCGAAGGCGACGACCGGCACCTCGCGGAGATGGCGATCGATTGCCGCCGGGTCGGTCTGCGTGAAACGCCGCTGGATGCGCTCGAAGGAGCTGCGTCCGCGATCGTCCAGGGCGACGATCTCTCCGTCGAGGATCGCGTGCCCGATCGGAAGGTGGCGCAGGGCCGTCGCGATCTCGGGATAGACGTGCGTGCGTTCGCCGCCGGTCCGGGCGAACAGACGGACCCGCTCCCCGCTCTTTTCGGCGATCACGCGCACCCCATCGTGCTTCGGCTCGAAGATCCACGCCGGATCGGAAAAGGCTTCCTTGCGGGTGCTGGCGAGCATCGGGCGCAGCGTGGCCGCGTCCGGGGCAGGCGCAACGGCGCCGGCCTTCCGCGCGGCCTGACGGACCGCGCGATCGCGGCGTGCGCCCTCCTTCAGCTCGACCACCGAGAGACCCGAGAACACCGAAGCCGGCTCGCGATCGATCAGCTCGCCGTCCTCGGTCGGAGGCGCGCCCATCTTGAAGAACAACCACTCGCGCCCCTCGCCGCGCGCGGTCCGCACCAGGGCGAAGCGGCCGCGCAGCTTGTGGCCCGAGAGCCTCAGATCGAGCTTTCCCACGCTCAGGCCCTCGGCCGGCGAGTTGCCGTCGACCGATCGATAGACGCCGCTGTCCCACACGATCATCGGGCCGGCGCCGTAATTGCCCTCCGGAATCACCCCCTCGAAATCCCCGTACTCGAGCGGATGGTCCTCGGTCTGCACCGCCAGCCGTTTCTCG
>JAJDAR010000147.1 GCA_029261775.1 Deltaproteobacteria bacterium
TCGACGAAGCGGAAGGGCTCCTGCTGGGGGATCCGCGTCATCAGTTCGGCTCGATCGAGGGCTCTACCCACCGTACATCCCTCCGTTGACGTGCAGCACGCAGCCGTTGACGTAGCTGGCGCGAGTGGCGAGCCAGGCCACGGCATCCGCCACCTCCTCGGGGGCGCCCATGCGGCCCTGCGGGATCCTGGCGACGATGCCCTCTCGGATCTCGTCGGGAAGGTCCTCCGTCATCTCGGTCTCGATGAAGCCCGGCGCCACCGAATTGACGAGGATGGGTCGGCCCGCAAGCTCCTGGGCGAGGGACTTGGTCATCGCGTCGAGCCCCGCCTTCACCATCGTGTAGGCCGACTGGCCGCGGTTGCCCGTGTGCCCCACCACGCTCGAGATGTTGATGATACGACCGGACTTCTGGCGGAGCATGAAACGCCGGAGCACCAGCTTGGTCAGGTACCAGGTGCCCCGCGCGACGGCGGCGACCGCATCGTAGTCGTCGAGCTTCATCGCCGGCATCGGGGCGTTGCGGTTGTAGCCGGCGTTGTTGACGAGCACGTCCACACGACCGGCCCGCTCCTTGAGCTCCGCGATCAGTCCGTCCACCTCTTCCGCAACCGCGAGATCCGCGTGCACGGTGAAGGCATCGGGCAGCTTGTCGGCCACCTCGCGGGCCTTGCTCTCGCTGCTGCGATAGTGGACGGCGATCCGGAAGCCCTCTTCGGCGAGGGCTCGGGCGCAGGCAGCACCGATGCCCGTGCCGGCGCCGGTGACCAGCGCGACCTTCTTCTCGTCGCTCACGAGTCGCCTCCAAAGCGCAACAAGGCACGCCCCCAGCTCAATCCGCCTCCGACGGCGACGAGGGCGACGTCGTCTCGCGGCCCGAACTTCTCCCAGCACATCGAGACGACCGAGGGACAGCTCGCCGAGCCGGTGTTGCCTCGCAGCTCGACGTTGGTGTGGTGCCGATCGGGGGCGATCCGACAGCGCGTGGCAACCTGCTCCAGCACGCGCAGATTGGCCTGGTGTCCGACCAGATGGAGGTCGCGGTCCTCGGAGCCGAAGGCCTCGCGCAGCTTCTCGAAGCCGTCGCGGGTCTTCCTGATGGCGAACATCTGGACGGCGCGACCGTCCTGCTCGAAGTAGCCCATCCGCGGGATCAGCACCTTCTCCGCCGCACCCGGGTTCGACTCCAACGTTGTGGCCAGGAGCTGGGCGGGCCCGGGCACGCGCGGCGACAGCACGGCCGCGGCGGCTCCGTCGCCGAACAGCACAGCGGCCGCCCGATCCGAGAAGTCGACGACCTTGGTGAGCGACTCGCTCGCGACCACCAGGACGTAGTCGGGCAGGGTCTCGGGGCGATGGCACGCGACCGTGTGGAGCTGGGCCAGGAAGCTCGTGCAGGCCGAGTTGACGTCGAAGACAGGCACCTCGATGCCCAGGCCCTTGGCCACGAAGGCCGCCTCGGCAGGACACACGACGTCCGGGGCCGAGCTGCCGGAGATCACCATCCCGATCTGGGAGGCGTCGATTCCCGCCCGCCGGATCGCCAGCTCGGCGGCGCGTGTGCCGAGCTCGTAGTTGGTCAGGTCGGCCGCCTCGATCGCTGCCCGGGGGTCGCAGTTCTTCGTCTCCCGGATGTAGTCGAGCGACAGCACGGTGCGTCGCGAGCGGATGCCGACCCGCTCGACGATCCACTCGTCGTTGGTGCCGATGTCGAGCGACTCGAGGAATGCGTTGTCGAGCTCGTTCTCGGGATGGAAGTGTCCGAAGCCGTGGACGTGGAGGCTCACTCGGTGCCTCCGGAGATGTGCTCGCCTCCGTCGATCCGGATCACCTCCCCGTTGATCCAGGCCGCTTCGGGCTGACAGAGCAGGTACAGGACGTTGGCGACGTCGGGCGGCGTGGTCAGGCGCCCGAAGGGATTGCGCATGCGCGCGTGGGCCCGCATGTGGGCGTCGCCCGGAATCGCGGCCTGCGCGGGAGTGTGGGTCACACCCGGCTGCAGCACGTTGCAGCGCACTCCGTAGGGTGCGAACTCCACCGCGATCGAGCGCGCCACCGACTCGAGGGCCACCTTGGCCGCGGCCACGGCGGCGTAGCCCTTCCAGGCGACGGCGTTGCCCTCGCTGGTCAGCCCGAAGACCCGGGCGTCCTCGGCGAACAGGGAACGCTCGTGGATGGCCTGCACCCAGTCGATCAGGCTCGTCCCCATGCTGTGGATCGTGCGGGCGAAGTCGTCGGCTGCGAGGTACCAGCGGTCCGAATAGGTCGGCGGCGAGGCGAGCTCGGCCAGTCCGTCCTCGCCCTCGAGAAAGAGTGCGTCGGCCGCCGCCCGCAGCTGGGCTTCGTCGAGGCCGAGCTTCCTGGCCAGGGCCGAAGCGGCCGTCTTCTGGCGGGGCCGCTCCGCCACCATCAGCTTCAGGTTTCCGAAGGCGATGGAGTGGAGCAGGGTCTTGACCCGGCCCGAGCCGCCGAGTGCCTCGGTCAGCTCGCCGAGCAATTCGCCGCGCTTCTCGTCGGACAGGGCATCGGCGTTTCGTGTCACGACCTGGCCGCCGTGGCCCCGGAGCTTCTCGAACTCGGGCTTGATGCGCGACATCGAGCCCCGCCGATCCCGATGGACCACGAAGACGCTCATTCCATGGGCTGCGAGCTTGTGGGCGGTCGCCAGGCCGAAGCCGCTGGATCCGCCGAGGATCACTGCCCAGTCGTCCTTCCCGAATGCACCTGTCTCGCTCAACCCGATCTCCTGCTGGCGCCTTGGCCTGGTCGTGTGACTCTGGGTCATGCGCCCAGTCGGGCGAGGCGGCCCGAAGATGACTGAGAGTCACACGGTGTCAACCGGACCCACGGGGCGCCGGGTCCGGTCTGGGAGCAGCAAGCGCCGTGCCGCGCTCCCGCCCGATGCGGAAGCGAATTCAACTCCGCGATCCTAGGAACTATTTGGTGATGTGGGCATGAACGGATTCCCCGCGGGGCGCGCCCGATCGGGCATCGATTGCACGGCCCTGGCGCAGCCTGCCCGCCGCGCGGGCAGGCTCAGCCCATCCACGCTCCGTTGTTGGGGTCGAAGGCCTGCCCCGTGAATCCGACGGCGGCGGGGGAGAGCAGGAACTCGACCAGGCCCGCGATCTCCTCGGGCTGGCTGATCCGCTGCAGGGGGACGTCGGCGAGCAGCTGCTCACGCATTTCGGTGTAGGTGCGACCCGCGGCGCCGCCGATCTCCGTCATCCGGTCGACCGCCATCCCCGTCTCGACCCAGCCCGGACAGATCGCGTTGACGAGCACCCGCGGTGCCCATCCCGCGGCCAGCGAGCGCACCAGCCCGAGCTGTCCCGCCTTCGCAGCGCTGTAGGCTGCGATGCCGGGCACCCCGAACCGCGCGACGCACGAGGAGATCGCGATCGCGTGCCTGGGGTCCGGCCCCTCGGCGAGACGGGCCTCGAAGGCGCGAAAGCAGAACCAGGTGCCGTCGAGATTCGTCCGCACGATCGCGTCCCAGCGGTCCTCCCCGTCCAGCTCGTCGGGCCCGCCGATTCCGGCGTTCGCCACCACGGCGTGCAAGGGGCCGAGCCGGCTCACGACCCGATCGAAGCTGGCTTCGACCGCGCCCCGGTCGGTCACGTCGACGGTCTCCACCAGGGTCTCGCCCTTGGCCTCCGCCGCGACCGCCTCGAGGGTGCGCGCGGTCCGGCCGAGCAGCGCCACCCGGGCGCCGAGCTCGGCGAGCCGCAGCGCGATGGCGCGGCCGATCCCGGTACCGGCGCCCGTCACGATCGCCGTCCGCCCGTCGAGATCGCCCATTCCCCGATGGTAGCCCGCCACGGGGAGGGCGACCCCACCGTCTCGTGCGTCTTCCAGGCCTCCACCGACGGTGGCCCGACGCGGAGATCAGCCTCGGCGGGGGGCTTCCGGCCTGGGCAGCCCGACTTCGTGCAGGACGCCCGGGAGCTCCACCGACTGCACCACGCGCACGTTGCAGCCCGGCGGCAGCGCCTCGTTCAACCGGCGGAAGTAGCCCTTCTCGGAGCGCCCTTCGACGATCACCACGATGCCGCGATCCTCTTCGGTGCGGATCAGGCGCCCCGACATCTGCTTGAGGTTGAGCAGCATCTTGCCCAACGAGGCGGCTTGGAACGGCGAGATGCCCTTCTTCTGGAGCCGCCGGTCGCGCCGTTGGCGCAGCTCCGTCGGCACCTCGAAAGGCAGCTTCTCGATCACGACCGCCTGGAGCGCGTCGCCGGGAATGTCGACACCCTGCCAGAAGCGCCGCGCGCCCAGGAGCACGGCCGCTCCGTGGACGAAGCGATCGACGAGTGCGCTCGGATCATCGGAGCCGCGTCGCGGGGTGATCACGTCGATGCCCTCGGGGCGGAGCCGCGCGGCGAGCTCGTCTCCCACCTCGTTCATGCGGCGCAGGCTGGTGAACAGGCCGAGACAACGGCCTCCGAGCTCCTTGGCGAGGATCTCGAGCACGATCGCCGTCTCGGTGACGAGATCCTGGCCGCCCCGCATCGCGACCACCCGCATGTGCTGGTCGTAGGGGAAGGGGCTGGGCACCGAGACGCGCTGCAGTCTCTCCCCCGCCCGCTCCTCGAGCTCGAGCTCGCCGAGCGAGGCGAAGGCCGAGCCTTCGACGAAGAGGCTGGCCGACACGCCCGCGAAGGAGCGAAGCTCCCCCATGAATCCGACGTGGAACGGCTCGGCGGGCGAGACCTGTCGGACCACGAGCCGCCAGCGATCGAAGGGATGGAAGACCCCTTCGAAGGCGGACACGGCATCGGGCTCCGATTCATCGAAGGCGAGGCGCAGCCCGTGCGCCGCCTGGCGCAGCTCCTCGACGGCACGCTCGAGGGCGGGCTCGGGCTCCTCGTCGTCGGTCGGGATGCGGTCGGCGATCGCGTCCAGACGGTCTGCCGCCAGGGCCGCGATGCGACGCACGGTCTCGAAGTCCGCACCGGGGCTCTCGGGGATCTGCACCTCCCCGAACTCGCTCGCCCGTTCGGAGACGGCGCGCCCGAGCGACCGGAACTCCTGATCGAGCTCCTTGCGCCAGGCCTTGGCATCGACCTCGAGCAGGAGCCGGTCCTTGCGCGGCAGCAGCGCGTCGCTCGTGCGGCGGCGAGGTCCACCCGGCGGGCGCCCGAAGATCTCGTCGATGCGATCGAGCAGGGCTTCGGGGCGCACCTCGAGGGCGTACGCCTCGTCGGCGACGTCGGAGAGCTCGTGGGCCTCGTCGGCGATGACGTGGCGGAAGGCCGGGTAGTCGGGCGGCCAGCGCAGCATCAGGTCGTGGTTTGCGATCACGAGGTCCGCCTTCGAGAGCGCCGCGCGACGGCGGCCGAAGGGGCAGTCGCGTTCCTTGGCGCACTGCTCGCGTGTGCATTGCTCCGAGCGCGCAGCGACGGAGCGCCGCAGCAGGTCTCGCAACGGGCCGTAGCGCCGCAGCAGCGCCGCAGGGACCGCACCGATCTCGCCGTGTCTGCGGGTGCGTGCGCAGGCCTCGAGCACCGCGTAGGCCAGCCGATCCTCGGGGAAGATGCTCTGCTCCAGGCCCTCGGCGAGGGCGACCTGCAGCCGGCGGGCGCAGGCGTAGTTCGCCCGGCCCTTGATCGAGAGCGCGAGCAGGTCGGGGTGGCCGAGGAAGCGCGCGGCCGCCGCGATGTCGCGGTCGAGCAGTTGGTCCTGCAGCAGCTTGGTCCGCGTCGACACGACGATCGGGTCGCCATCGCCGGTCTCGCGCCGGGTCACCGCGAACGGAATCGCCGCCGCGAGATAGGCCAGGGACTTGCCCACCCCGGTGCCGCCTTCGATCAGCAGCACCTCGTCGTTCGCGAAGTTGCGCGCGAAGCCCCGTGCGAGCTCGATCTGCTCGGGGCGGACCCGGTAGCCGGGAAAATGCCGACGTCCGCGCTCTTCGTCGGCGAGCACCTGCGCGATCGCCTCCTCCTCGAAGGGCACCGGCGCTTCGGTCGACTCGCCGACCACCACGAAGCCGTGGGCCGGCTCTTCGGGGCCGGTCTCGAGCGCGACCGGCTTCTCGAGCAGCGCCAGCCAGGCGGACTCGGGAGCGTGGGTCTCGAGGGCGCGGCGGGCCGTCGTGTAGCGTCGCTCCCCCTGGAGCGCGCCACGCCCGGCCCGGGACATCACCCTTGCGGTGTCCAGGGCATCGTCCAGTGCCCGGTGTCTCTCCTCGGTGCCCATCAGCATGCGCGTGAAGGATTCGAGGCGGAGGTCGGGCGCGTCGGGATGCGTGAGGGCCAGCAGGTCGAGCGTGTCCAGGTACTGCGCATCGGCGAAGCTCGAGTCGAGATGCTTCGTCAGGAAGGCGCGCTCGAACTCCGCGTTGTGGGCGACGATCGTGCGATCCTGCAGCGCCTGCACGAAGCGGGGCGCGACCTCGCGAAGCAGCGGTGCCTCCTTCACGTCCTCGTCCGCCAGGCCGGTCAACCGCTTGACCGCCCGGGGCACCGGGCCGCGGGGGCGCACCAGGGTGGTGAGCGTCTCGACCCGGCTGGCGCCGGCATCGATCAGCACGACCCCGAACTCGAGGATCTCGGCGTCCTCGTCGTCCATCAGGCCGGTCGTTTCGAGGTCGAGGATCGCCAGCGGCCCGACACGCTCCGCGAAGCGTGCGAGCACCGCTCCGTCGAGCCCGAGCTCTTCGGTCGGGAGCTCCCGGGTTTCGATCGCCGCGTCCTCCGCCGGACCCACGGGCAAAGCCCGACCGTCAGGGCACGCGGCCCCGACGGTCGCGGGCGCTGCCGCTAGACGTAGATGCCGCCCTTGTATTCCCGATCCTGGCGGATCTCGACATTCACGAGGGCGGGCTTGCCCGAAGCGACGCAGCGCTCGAGAGCTCCGCGGATCTCTCCGGGCTCCGTCACGTGCTCGCCGTGGCCGCCGAGGGCCTCGACGACCTTGTCGTAGCGGGTCCGATTGAGCAGCACGCCCTCGAGCCGATCCCAGCCGTAGATCGCACCCTGGGGTCGCATCATCTGTCCCCAGGCCGCGTCGTTGCCGACGATGCCGATGATCGGCAAGCCGAAGCGCACGGCCGTGTCGTACTCGAAGCCGTTGAAGCCGAACGAGCCGTCCCCGTAGACGATCACCACCGGCCGGTCGGGATGTGCGAGCTGGGCGGCCAACGCGAAGGGCATGCCCACACCCAGGGTGCCGAGCGGCCCCGGATCCATCCAGGCGCCCGGGCTCTTGACCGGGATGATCTTCGCCGCCGTCGCGACGATGTCGCCGCCGTCTCCGATCACGATCGGATCGTTCAGGGTGTCGAGCCAGTCGCGCACCTCGCGGCACATGCGCTGGGGGTCGATCGGTACCTCGTCGCTGTCGAGGGCCGCCTGCACCTTGGCCTCGGCCTCGTTCTCGATCTCGCGCAGCTGATCGCGCCAACCGCTGAAGTCGAGGTGGATGCCGGCGTTCTTCATCTCCTCGAGCAGCATCTCGAAGGAGCAGGCCAGGTTCCCCACCAGGGGCACGTCGGTCTGCCGGTTCTGGCCGATCAGCGTGTTGTCCATCTCGAGCTGGATGATCTTGGCGTCGGCGGGAATGCTCTGACCGAAGCGCATGCGGAAGTCGAGCAGGGTGCCGGCGAGCACGATGCAGTCGATCTGCTTCAGTGCGTCGCGTCGTGAGCGGTTCAGGAACTCGGGGGAGTCCGGCGGAACGCTGCCGCGGCCCATGCCGTTGGTGTAGGTCGGGATGTGGGTCTCGCCGATGAAGCGATTCATCTCCTCATAGGCGTTCGACCACTTCACGCTGGTGCCGGCCATGAGCATCGGCCGCTCGGAGCCCTTGAGGATCTCGATCGCCTCGCGCACCTCGACCCGGTCGGGCGAGATACGCGGCGCGGCGGTGCGGATCTTGGGGACGGGCGCCTGCTCCCACTCGGCCTGGCCCATGAAGACGTCCATGGGGATCTCGAGGTAGGCCGGGCCCGGGATGCCGGACACAGCGTGGCGGATCGCCAGCTCGATGTACTCGGGGATGCGGTGGGTCTGGTAGATCGCGTCGCAGTACTTGGTGATGGGCCGGACCACGCCGAGGTGATCCATCTCCTGGAGCGAGCCGCGGCGCAGGTTCTCGAAGGGACCCTGGCCACCGAAGATCAGGATCGGCGAGTTGGCGCGCCAGGCGTTGGCGATGCCGGTCACGCCGTCGGTCACACCCGGGCCGGCCGTGATGGCCGCCACACCGATCTTGCCCGGGTTGCAGCGCGCCCACGAGTCGGCGGCATGGACTGCGGCCTGCTCGTGGCGCACGTCGACGACCTTGATGCCCTCGTCCACGCAGCCGTCGTAGATCGGCATGATGTGGCCGCCGGAGAGGGTGAAGATGACTTCGACG
>JAJDAR010000148.1 GCA_029261775.1 Deltaproteobacteria bacterium
CAACGAGGCGGCCATCCTGGCCACACGCAACGAAGCCACCCATGTCAGCATGGACGACTTCAACCTCGCGATCGAACGCATCGTGGCCGGCCTCGAGAAGAAGAACCGCCTGCTCAACGAGCACGAGCGCAAGGTCACGGCATACCACGAGATGGGCCACGCCCTGGTGGCCCGTGCCACTCCCGGCAGCGATCCGGTGCACAAGGTCTCGATCATTCCGCGCGGAATCGGAGCGCTCGGCTACACGATCCAGCGTCCCACCGAAGACCGCTTCCTGATGTCGAGCGGCGAGCTGAGGGACAAGATGACGGTGCTCCTGGGCGGTCGCGCCGCGGAGTCCATCGTCTTCGAAGAGATCTCCACCGGCGCGGCCGACGATCTGGCCCGGGCCACCAACATCGCCCGCAGCATGGTCACGCGGTACGGGATGGACGAGAAGCTGGGCATGGTCTCCCTCGAGAGCGAGCGGTCCACCTTCCTCCAGAATCCCGGCGAATACCCCGCCACGCGGCGAGACTTCTCCGAGCAGACGGCTCGGGAGGTGGACTGCGCCGTGCGCGACCTCGTGACCCAGGCCTTCGAGCGTGCCGTCGAAACGCTGACCGGCCACCGCGACGCATTGGTCGAGGGCGCGGAGCGCCTGCTCGAGAAGGAGACGCTCCGCGGCGACGAGCTGCCGATGCTGATCACCGAGCCGGCCCCGCAGATCCCGCTTGGCAAGGTCGGCAAGTAGCATGCTCAGCAGCCACTGACTGGCGTGGTCGGGAGGATCGAGAGGAAGGGTTCGAAGAAGAGCACAATGCAGACAGATCCCCGAGCGGGTCAGCCTGCCGACCCCTCCATGTGGGCCGACATCCCGCAGCTGATGACGGCCTGCTACACGCTGCGGCCCGACGCCGCGGTGCCCGGGCAACGGGCCGAGACCATGCGGGCGGCCTGACGCCCGGGAAGGAGACCGACGCGTGCAGCTCGGAATGATCGGACTGGGTCGGATGGGCGCCAACATGGCGAGGCGCCTGATGCGCGGTGGCCACGCTCTCGTGGGCTACGACGTGGATCCTGGGGCGGTTGCTCGCCTCGAAGGAGAGGGTGCCACGGGGGCCGACTCGCACGAGGAGTTCGTCGCCAAGCTCACGGGGCCGCGCGCGATCTGGATGATGGTGCCCGTCGCGTTCGTCGAGGAGACGATCGATGCGCTCGAGCCGCTCCTCGAAAGGGGCGACATCCTGATCGACGGCGGCAACTCGCGCTTCCACGACGACCTGCGCCGGGCCGAACGACTCGGGGCGCGCGGAATCCACTACGTGGACGTCGGGACCAGCGGCGGCGTGGCGGGGCTCGAGCGCGGCTACTGCCTGATGATCGGCGGTGAGCCGCCGATCGTGCAGCACCTGGAGCCTCTCTTCGCGACGCTGGCGCCGGGCATGGAGGCTGCACCGCGCACCCCGGGGCGCGAGGGGCCGGGGGTGGCCGCCGAGAACGGCTACCTGCACTGTGGGCCGCACGGGGCAGGGCACTTCGTCAAGATGGTCCACAACGGAATCGAGTACGGGATCATGGCGGCCTATGCGGAGGGCCTGAACATCCTGCAGCACGCGAACGTCGGGAAGCGGCAGAGTACATCCGACGCCGAGACGACGCCGCTCGAGCACCCCGAGCGCTATCAGTACGATCTCGACCTGTCGGCCATCACCGAGCTCTGGCGGCGCGGAAGCGTGGTGGGCTCGTGGCTGCTGGACCTCACCGCGCGTGCTTTGCTGCGCGATCCGGAGCTTTCGAAGTTCGGCGGACGCGTCTCGGACTCGGGCGAGGGGCGCTGGACGATCCAGGCGGCGGTAGACGAAGGCGTCCCCGCCCCCGTGCTCACGGCGTCGCTCTATCAGCGCTTCGCATCTCGCGGCGAGGACGAGTTCGCGAACAAGATCCTCTCCGCCATGCGCCTCGAGTTCGGTGGCCATGAGGAAAAGCCCGGAGGCGCGATCGGCGGCGAGTCGGGCGTTTCGAGGAAGACGGAATGACGGAGACGGAGGGCGCGTCCGACGCGCTGGTGCTCTTCGGCGCGACGGGTGACCTCGCCTTCAAGAAGATCTTCCCTGCGCTCCAGGCCATGGCCAAGCGGGGGGGGCTCGGGGTTCCCGTGGTTGCGGTCGGTCGGGAGCCTGGGCACGTAGACCGCATTCACGCCCGCGCCCGCGAGAGCCTCGAGAAGCACGGGGGAGGTGTCGACGCCGACGCCTTCGCGACGCTGGCCGGGCGACTTCGCTACGCGGGCGGCGACTACAACGAGTCCGCGACGTTCGACGCCATCCGCGCGGAGCTGGGAGAGGCTAGACGCCCGACCTTCTATCTCGCCATCCCTCCCAGCGCATTCGCCGTGGTGATACGAGGTCTTGCGAAGGCCGGCTTCTCCGGCGGTCGGGCCGTCGTCGAGAAGCCCTTCGGGCGCGATCTCGCCTCTGCCAAAAGGCTCAACCAGATCCTGTGCGAGGGCTTCGACGAGGCCTCCATCTTCCGGATCGACCACTACCTGGGGAAGACGGCCGTCAACAACCTCATGCACTTCCGGTTCGCGAACTCGTTTCTCGAACCTCTCTGGAATCGCAACCTGGTGGAGAGCGTCCAGATCACCATGGCCGAGCGCTTCGGCGTGGAGGGCCGGGGCGGCTTTTACGAGGAAGCGGGCGCAATCCGCGACGTCATGCAGAACCATCTGCTGCAGGTGCTGGCCCTGTTGGCCATGGAGCCGCCCATCGGCTCGAGTCCCGATGCGCTGCGCGACGAGAAGGCCAAGCTCCTGAAGGCCATCCGGCCGCCGGGCCGCCAGGACGTGGTGCGCGGTCAGTTCCGGGGCTACCGGGAGGAGCCGGGCGTAGCCCCCGACTCCGATGTCGAGACCTTCGCGGCGCTTCCACTCCAGATCGAAACCTGGCGTTGGGCGGGCGTACCGTTTCTGATCCGTGCTGGGAAGTGTCTGCCGGTGAACGCCACGGAGGTGCTGGTGAAGCTGCGCCCACCGCCGCAGCGCGTGTTCTCCGGCGTGGAGTTCCCGCACCACGCTGCGAACCACTTCCGATTCCGGCTCGGTCCAGAGGTCGAGATCGCACTCGGGGCGCAGGTCCTCGCCGGCGGCGATGCACCGGCGGGAGCGGGCGAATCCGTCGAGCTCTTCGCCTGCCGAGACCGCCACGGCGTGATCGAGCCCTACGACCGCCTGCTGAGTGACGCCATGGCCGGCGACCCCCTGTTGTTCGCGCGCCAGGACGAGGTCGAGACGGCGTGGGGAATCGTAGATCCCTTGCTGAGCGAGCCGTCGCCCGTGATCCCGTACGCGCAGGGCACCTGGGGTCCCGCCGAGGCAGATCTCCTGGGTGCAGCCATCGGGGGCTGGTCCCCTCCGCAGGCATCGCCTGGCGACTGCGGGTGAGCGCGAAGGGTTCCGTGCGTCGCCTGAACCGGGAGGACCACGCTCTTGAGGATGCAGCGGAAGCTGTTTTGCTTCCCCGGTCGCACTGAAAGGAACCACGTCATGCAGCGCACCGTTCTCGCACTCGTGACTGGCCTGCTCGCGGTAGCGGGCAGCGCCCATGGGGCTGGCGTCGACTCTCTCGAGAGAGTCACTCAGACGCTGGTCTCGCCCCCGCTTCTCCCTGCGCATACCCAAAAGGCCAGCGCCTCGCCCAAGGTTGTCCAGGTCCGCCTCGAGATCGAAGAAAAACAGGTTGATGTTGCTCCCGGCGCGCCCGTCTGGGCGATGACCTTCAACGGAAGCGTCCCCGGCCCGATCATCGTCGTGCACGAGGGAGACTACGTCGAGCTCACCCTTGTCAATCCGCCAACGAGCACGCTGCCGCACAACATCGACCTTCACGCCGCTACCGGTGCCATGGGCGGTGGCACGCTGACGAACGTCGCGCCTGGCCAGGAGGTCGTGTTCCGCTTCAGGGCTGTGAAGCCGGGCGTGTTCGTCTACCACTGCGCTCCAGGTGGCCTGATGGTCCCGCTCCATGTCGTTTCCGGGATGAACGGAGCCATCATGGTGCTCCCGCGAGAAGGCCTCAAAGACGCACTGGGTCGCTCGGTTGCCTACGACCGCGCCTACTACATCGGAGAGCAGGATTTCTACATCCCGCAGGACGAAGCGGGCAAGTTCAAGAGCTACCCAAGCCCCGCCGCGGGCTTCGGTGATATGACCGAAGTCATGCGAACGCTCACCCCCACACACGTCGTCTTCAATGGGAAGGTGGGTGCCCTGACTGGAGGTGGTGCACTCAAGGCGAAGGTTGGCGAGAAGGTTCTCTTCATCCATTCCCAGGCGAATCGTGACTCACGGCCACACCTCATCGGTGGCCACGGCGATCTAGTGTGGCGCGACGGCTCCTTCGCCGACCCGCCGGCTCAGAATCTCGAGACGTGGTTCGTTCCTGGTGGCACCGCCGTGGCGATGCTCTACGAGTTCAAGCAACCAGGCCTCTACGCCTACCTCAACCACAACCTCATCGAGGCGTTTCTCCTCGGAGCGGCCGCGCATATCCAGGTCGAAGGCGAGTGGAACGACGACTTGATGACCCAGGTCAAAGAGCCTGGGCCGACCAAGAAGCCGTAGGTTGCGGTCGGAGGTCCACGTCGGGACGCCTGATGCGCTGGTCGCCAGACTCGCTGATGACTTCCACACCGAGGCCGAGCGAGCCACCACCAGGCGCGGGTTTTTTGCAGTGGCGCTTCCGGGCGGGTCGGTCGCCGTCCATGGCTTCTCCGCTTTGGCCGCCCTGCCGCTCGACTGGGATCAGGTTCACTTCTTCTGGGTCGACGAGCGTGCGGTGCCGCCATCGGACCCTGAATCGAACTACGGCGTTGCGCGTACGGAGTGGTTCGAGCCGGCGGGCGTCCCCATGCCCTCCATCCACCGCATGTCGGCCGACAGTCCCGATCTGGCCTCGGCGGCGGTCGCCTACGGCAGGGAGTTGACGCAGGTTCTTGGGCGACCGGCTCGACTGGATTTCGTGCTGCTCGGAGTCGGGCCCGACGGACACGTGGCGTCGCTGTTTCCCGGGCACTCGGTGTTGTCGGACGATCGGCGGTTGGTCGTCCCTGTGGTGGATGCGCCCAAGCCTCCCGCCCGCCGCCTCACGCTCACGTTGCCGGTGCTCGCCGGAGGCGAGCGCGTGGTGGTCATGGCGATGGGCGAGTCGAAGGCTGGCGCGATGCAGGCGTCGATCGAGCGCTCGGATTCGTCGCTGCCGGTGGCGCGGGTGCTGCGAAGGGCAGGGCGGTCCCTGGTGCTCTTGGATGAGGCAGCCGCATCGCTGATCGGCAGGCGC
>JAJDAR010000149.1 GCA_029261775.1 Deltaproteobacteria bacterium
CGCGGGGTCCAGCAAGGCCCCATTGAATCGAACGTCCCCGTTGTCCGTTGTCCGTTGTCCGTCCCCGTTGTCCGTTGTCCGTTGTCCGTCCCCGTTGTCCTGTTGCGCCGGGGCGGGGCAAGGCGGGGCCGGGGGACGGCGCGGGGTGAAGCCCCGACTCGGCGCCCGCATGGGGTCGCCGGGGGTCGGGCCGACACGCAGCGCGGGTCCTTCACCGGCCCCGCCGCGGCAGCCGGCCACAGCCGGCTCCCGCCCTAGCACCCCCCAGGGCGCTAGTCGGCGCTGAGCTGCTCCCAGTATTCGGGCGGCATGTCGTGGGCGATCTTCAGCGCCCCGTGGGCGCCGCCGTACATCGGCTCTTCGCTCCGGGTCACGCTGCCACCGCCGAGGTGCTCCTGCATGTAGCTCTCGATCGCGATGTCGAGCCCGATGATCTGGCCACCTCCGCCGGCCAGCAGCACGTTGCCTCGCAGCCGCGCCTGGAACTCGGGATGGAAGGACGCGATCAGCTGCTGGATGCCCTTCACGATGTGGGGCACGATGCGCCGGCAGCCCTCGCGGATCTCGTCGGTCACGTCGAAGCGCGTGGGCTTGCCCTGCACCGGGAACTCGACGATCGCCCGGGCTTGAGGCTCGGTGACGAACGCGTACTTCTCCTTGGCGCGCTTCACCATGTTCAGGGTGAAGTCGGCCCCCGCGCACTTGCGACGGAACAGCTCCGACAGCTGCCGGTCGATCCAGTCGCCCGCGAAGGGGATCGTCAGCTGGTCGGCCTCGTCGGGCATGGTGCCGTGCATGCGGCACAGGTCGGTCGTGCCGGCCCCGATGTCGATGACGAGCACGTCGTCGAGCCGGTCCATCCCGTAGGCCACGGCGAAGGGCTCCGAGCACAGCATCACCGCGTCGAGGTGGCCCGTGCAGGCATCGAGCAGCGCGCGCTTGTTCTTGATGCTGGCCTGCGCCGGAGTGCCGATCACCGCACGGATCACCTCGCCGGGCTCCGCGCCCGACAGCCCGATCGCGTGACGCAGAAGGTCCTGGGCCGCGCGGGCGTTGGCCTCGTAGACCTTCGGATCCATCGGCTCGCCCTCTTCCGAGTGCTTGATCTGGCCGCCGGCCAACGGCCGGTAGAGATCGAGGGCCAGCTGGTGCTCGAGCGCCTCCTCTCCGAGCAGCAGATCGCGGCCGAGCATCTTGCGCGCGACGTGATCCCGCGGGTAGCCGACGTAGGAGAGCACCGTGTCTCGCACGCCGTTGCTCGCGGCCACCGAGGTGCGAGAGGTTCCGAAGTCGATGCCGAGGGTCAGGACCTTCGCAGGCGCGCGGGCCGGCTCGGGCGTGGGGTCGGTCAAGGGTCTTCCTCCTGGGGGGAGTCAGCTCGCGGCGCTGAGATCGGCGCGAAGCTTCAGGTTCTCGTTGAAGATCACCGCGAGCACCGCCCGCTTCTCCGGGCTGGCTTCGCCGACCGCCGGGGCCTCCGGCGGCACACGGCGGCCACGGGCCGGCGTTTCGCGCAGGGTCTTGAGCTCGCGTTCGCGGTCGCCGAGCCGGTCTTCGAGGCCGGCGATCTTCCGCTCCAGCTGCTCCAGCTCGCGGAGGGACACCTCGCCGACGGCGGTCGGCGCCTGGAGGCGCTCCTTGACGATCACGCGATGCAGCACACGGCCGAGCGCGCGCTCCAGCTCGACGAGCCGATTGCGGGCGATCCCGGGGGGCTCGCCCGCTCGACGGCGGCGCTGGTCGACCATGAACACCCGGGTGACGCGTCGCAGGTGGGCCTCGAGCTCCCGGAGCCCGTCGTCCGAGAGCGTGAGCGGCGCCCTGGGTGCGCTCGTGCCGCCCTGCGGCCCGAGCCGGGCCCGCTCCGCGGCGAGGCGCTCGCTGCGCAGGCGCACACGCTCGGTGGCGAGCTGCTCGCGCAGGGTGGCGAGCTCTCCTTCGAGCTCGCGCCTGGCGCGGATCGCCTCGCGACGTTCCTCGACGGCCTGCTGGTGCTCCCCCATCAGGGTGACGAAGCGGCGGCTGGCCTCGAGGCCCACCTCGCGGCGCGCCGACTGCCCGAGCTTCTGCTCCTGCGCTCGCAGCGCCTCTTCGACGGCTCGCGCGATGGCGCTGTCGATCTGCTTCGGATCGATCACCCGCACGAACTGGCCGGACAGATCGGTGGCCGGCACGCGGCGAGCACTGCGATCGATGATGCGCTCGAGATCGATCCGGAAGCTCGGCGCTCCGTCGGGGGGAAACGGATCGGGCATGGAGGTCCAGGTCGTCGGAGGAAACGTCGTTTGTCGACGACGAGGCATCATAAGTTCGGCGCGCGCGCAGGGTCAAAGCAAATGCGCACTCAGCGTCGGAAAACGGGCCGATTCCACCAGTCGTTCGAAACTGAACGATACGCAGAACGCGCGACGCGCCGTGTGGTAACGAAGGTCACAATTCCATCGACCGCAACGCACCGCGGACGCGCTCGCCGACGCTTTCACCGCTCGCGACGACTGCACGCAGATCCAACCGCTTCCTCATCGAGCCGAAGGCGGCGCCGGTCTCGCATTCGGCTCGCGCGATCAGCACGGTCCCCCAGGGTTCAGTGAGACGCGGGGTACCCAGGGGAATCGGAAGCGCGCGTGTCCGCGACGGCGCTCAGTCTTCTGCGTGGCGTGCCGCGATGTCCGCCGCGAAGCGCTCGAAGACCAAGCCGGTGCCCTCCCCGAGGGCACGCGCAATGGCGGCGATTGTCAGTCCAGGGACATCCCGTTCGACGCGATAGACCTGCGACCAGGATGCGGCTGAAGGAGCGGTTGCAGCGAGGCCCAGCTCCAGCTCGACCACGGCGCGAGCGGACCCACTCCCGACTTGGTACTCGAAGCGGTGGATGCGGCCGGACACGCTCCAGGCGTCACGGACACGCGCCTCTGGAGTGACGATCCGTTCCGCCAGCCCTCTTGCGCGGAGATCTGCGATCAGAGCGCGCTGCACCGCCAGCACCGGAGAATCCGCCCAAAGATGGTAGCGATGGGGGGTGATCTTCACGCTGCCCGGTCCGCCGCTCCGAAGCAGCGGACGGGCACGGAGCAGGGGATCGGCGCGGAGCGGCTGGACCTCGACGACGCCCTCCAGGATCGGGGCGTCCAGCCGAGCCGGGGATCCCGTCTGCAGGCGATAGAACTGGTCCCGCGGGGTCTCGCCCAGGCAGGCCATGAGCAGCAGGGGCGCGAGCAGCAGCGCAAGGCGGCCCGCCGGCGTCACGGCGCGTCCCCTGCGTCCCGACCGCGGAGCAGCACCCCCGGGTTGTCGCGCACCGACTGGCTGAACTCGTTCAGGTTGCGCGAGGTCGCCTCCAGGTTGGCGGCGATCCCGTCGATGTGCCGGGCCACGGCATCGAGGGAGTGGTTCAGATCGGCGACGGCCGTGCTGAGATCGCCCGCGTCCTCGGCCAGCAGCGCGTTGGCGCGGGCCGCCAGCTCAGCCACGTCCTTTCGCACTGCGTCCAGCTCGCCGATCAGGCCGTCGAAGTCGCCGGTCGCTCCCTCGACGTTGGAGAGGATCCGCTCGATCCGGCCCACGTTGCCCGGCCCGAGGAGGGTGTTCAGCTGGCCGACGGCCCGGTTCAGCTCCTCCGTGATCCCCCCCACGTTCTCGAGCACCGCCGGCGTTGCGGTCGAGAGGCTCTGCAGCAGTGGCTTCAGGGAGGCCTCGAGCAGGTCTACGGCCTCGGCCGCCACCTCGTTCACCGCGTCGACCACGTCGACGGACTCCCGACCAGGGATCTCGGACCCCGGCTCGAGCCGCTCGGGAGAGGTGCCGTTGCGGATGTCGATCACCACCCCTGAGAGCAGGTTGGGCGCCGTCACGGTGGCGACACTGTCGACGGGAATGGGCCAGCCCTCCCGGACGCTCACCTGGACCCGATAGCGCGGCAGCCCCCCGTCTTCGAAGGGCTCGATCGACTCGATGAATCCCACGGGGAATCCCTCGTAGAGGATCTGGCCTCCGGTCTGCAGCCCCATGACGCTGCGATAGACGATCGAGTAGCGATCGGTCGCACCCTGGCTCCCGACCAGCAAGACCAGCCAGATCGCGAGGGCGACCGCCATCGCGATCACGAAGGCCCCGACCAGGACGTAGCTGCGTCGCTCATCACGCAAGGCGGGGCTCCCCTCCGACGAGCCGGGCCAGGTAGGCCTCCGGATCGAGCTCGGGCTCCTCGAAACGCCGGTTCAGCAGGTTCTGGATGCGCTCGTTGTCGCTGTTGCGCACCTCGTCGACGGTGCCAACGGTCAGGATGCGGCCCTGGTCGAGAACGGTGATGCGGTCCGCGATGCGGAAGGCGCTGTCGAGCTCGTGGGTGACCACGACGATCGTCATCTCGAGCGCATCGCGCAGGCTCAGGATCAGCTCGTCGAGGGCGCGCGACACCACCGGATCGAGACCGGCCGAGGGCTCGTCGCAGAACAGCACGTCCGGGTCCATCACCACGGCCCGTGCGAAGGCCGCGCGCTTGATCATGCCGCCCGAGAGCTCGGAGGGAGCCAGGTCCTCGAAGCCGGCCAGGCTCACGATCTCGAGCTTGAGGCGCATCATGATGCGCATCGTGTCCTCGTCGAGCGCCGTGTGCTCGCGAAGGGGGAGCATGACGTTCTCGCCGACGGTCATCGAGCTGAACAGGGCACCCCCCTGGAACGCGACCCCGATCCGCTTCGAGATCTCGTAGAGCTGGAGCTCGGACATGCTGGTGAGCTCCTGGCCCAGCAGCCGGACCGAGCCCGAGGTCGCTCGCTTCAAGCCGAGCAGGTGGCGGAGCAACGTGCTCTTGCCCGAGCCGCTGCCGCCCATGATCACCATGATCTCGCCGGCGCGGATGTCGAGGTCGATGCCGTGCAGGATCTCGCGCGGGCCGTAGTGGGTGACCAGGTCGCGGACCTCGATGACGGGCGGCGCCGCTTCGCTCTGGACCATGCTCAGCCCCTCGTCGTCGCAAACGTGAACACCAGATCGGTCAGGACGATGGCGGTGATGCCGTGGACCACGGCGTTCGTTGCGACCCGGCCCACGCCCTCGGCACCTCCCTCGACGTTCGACCCGTCGACGATCGCGACGACCGCGATGAGCACCGCGAAGATCGCGCTCTTGGCGAGACCGTGGAGCACGTCGCCGGCCGAGAGCACCGCGAGCACCTCGTTGAAGTAGGCTGTGAGCGTCATGCCGAGATCGGCGGAGACATACAGGCCGGCCGCCAGGAGCGAGACGAGATCCGCCCAGATCACGAGGGCGGGCAGCATGACGAGCATGGCCAGAAGGCTCGGTACCACCAGGAAACGCACGGGATTGATGCCCATCGTCTGCAAGGCATCCACCTCCTGGCGGATGGTCATGGTGCCGAGACGGGCAGCCAGCGCCGAGCCGGAACGGCCGGCCACGAGGATGCCGGTGATCAGGGGTGCGAACTCGCGCGTCATGCCGAACGCCACGCCCAGCACCACCTGCCCCTCCGCACCGAACTGTCGCAGCTGATAGATCCCCTGGATCGCGAGCATCACGCCGATCGTGGCCGTGAGCATGGTGACGATGGGGATGGCGTGGATGCCGATCTCCATCATCTCCGCAAAGACCGGCCCGCTGCGCACACGCTGGCCCCGGCGCCGGCCGAGCAGCAGCCAAGTGACGGAGTCGAGCACCAGGCTCGCCCCGAACCCAAGCGAGGCGACCGAGCCCGCGACCGAGCGACCGACCCCCTCGAGGGCCTTTCCGACCGAACTGCCCGCGCCCGCCATCTAGAGCCCGTCCTCCACGCGCTCGTGGATCACGAACACCTGGTCGAGGCGAGCCAGCTTGAGCACCCGGAGCGCGCGATCCTGCACCGCGGCGAGCGAGAAGCCCTGATCGTTGCGGCGCGATTGCTGCAGCGCCTCGACGAGGCTCGCGACGCCGGAGCTGTCCATGTAGGCGACCCCCGAGAGGTCGACGACCACGGCACCGGGTCGACCCACGGCGTCGAGCAGGATCTCCCTGGCCCGCGGCGAGCTGCTGAGGTCTACGTCGCCCCGCAGCTCCACCACCCAGCCCGTGCCTTGCTCGCGCAGCGAATGCTCCACCCTACTTCTCCCTTGCGAGCCGCATCAGGGCAGCCGCTTCTCGAGCCGCAGCAGGTTGCCACAGCCTGCGGGCGCCTCGAGGAATTCGGCCGAGTCCATGACCTCGGCGATGAAGTGCGTCCCCAGTCCGCCCGGGCGAAGGTCGGCCAGATCGCGCGGCACGACCTGGGCCGGATCGGTCGGGGGCGCGTAGTCGATGACGTCGAGCACGAGCCGGTCGCCGCGGCGCTCGACGCGCAGCAGGATGTCGCCCTCCCGATCCTCGCCGTAGGCGTGCCGGATCACGTTCTGGCACGCCTCGTCCACGGCCAGGACCACGTCCTTGGCCAACCCCATGGCGAGCCCGTGCTCCTGGAGGGCCTGGCAGAGCGCATCGCGCAGCGGCTTCAGCTGCTCGGGACGGGCCGTGATGCGCTGCTCGAAGACGGCGCGGGGTCGCTCCGCATCACTCAGGGCGAGGAGGGTCAGGTCGTCGCGCAGCTCGAAGGAGCCGGCCTCCGCGGCGATCGCGTCCACGCGCTCGTGCAGGGGCTTGTCGGCATAGCGCACGACGAGCTCTTCGAAGCCCTCGCTGCCGATTTCCCGACCCCCGGAGCATGCCTCGGTCAGCCCGTCGGAGCACAGATAGATCGAGCCACCCTCGAGCGCGACCTCCTCCGCGGGGAAGGCCTGGCCCGGCAGGATGCCGAGCGGTGGCGCCCCGGCCTCGATGCGATCCACCCTTCCGTCTTCGTACCGGACGATCGCGGGCTCGTGGCCGGCGCTCGCCAGCTCGACCGTTCCGTCCCGCGGGTCGTAGACACCCGCGACCATCGTCACGAACATCCCGCGGGTCGCGGTCTCGCAGAGCTCCTCGTTCAGGCGTTCGAGCACCGCGCCCGGCGCCTCGTGATCCCGTGCCACGCATCGGTACAGGCTGGCCGTCTTCGCCATGAGCAGCGCGGCGTTGATGCCCTTTCCCGAAACGTCGCCGAGGCAGAAGCCGATCCGGCCCTGGGAGAGCGGCAGGATGTCGAAGAAGTCCCCCGAGACCACCCGCGCCGGCAGGTTCAGGCCGACCGCCGGGAAGGGCGCGGGCTGCCGCGCGGGAAGGAGGTTGCGCTGGATCTCGCCGACCAGCTCGATCTCGCGGGTGGTGCGCTCGTGGGCGCGCTGCGCCGCCGCGAGACGACTGTTGGCGATCGCCAGCCCGGCCGAGCTCGCGAGCACCTTGAGCAGCGTCGCATCCGCCTCGTCGAAGCACGCCGACTCCCCCTGCTTGTTGATCAGCTCGACCGCACCGAGTGCACGCTCTCCGAAGCGCAGGGGCGAGCAGATCAGCGAGCGGGTGAGCATCCCGGAGGTCTCGTCGGCGATCGAGGAGAAGTCCGGATCCTCCGTCGTGTCGAGCACACGCTGACAGGCGCAACGGGCGACGGTCTTGCCGACGATGCCCTCGCCCGCGGGCAGACGCAGCCCGGTGATCGGATTCGGCCCGACACTCGCCAGACAGAGCAGCTCGCGCTGGTCCTCGGTCAGCAGCCAGAAGGAGCCCGCCTGGGCGTGAACGAGCGCGACGATCGAGGTCAGCGCCCGCCGCACCGTCTCCTGGAGGTCGAGGTTCGCCGCGAAATCCTCGGCCATGCGGGCGAGGAGATCAAAGGCGCCCTCGTAGTCGTGGGCGGTCGGCTGGTCGGGAGGCGACGTTGGACTCGTCATGGGAGGGGGACCGCGACGCAGAGACCTTGCTGGCAAGCCGGAACCATGTCCGGGTAGGAGTCGCGGCACTGGGCGAAGCGGGCTCTCGCAGCGAAGCTCAGCCACACCTCGACGGCCGGATCCGAGACGTGCACCGCCCGCTCGGGGCACCGCGAGATCATCGTGCAGTCCGCTCCCGACTCGCAGACCAGGGGCTCCGACGCGGGGCGCTGCACGGCCTCACCGGAGTCGACGTCGCCCGGGGCCGCGACGTCGATCGGCAGCCGTGCGGACTCGAGCGTCCACTGCGCGGAAGCCACGGCCCGATCCACGGGGCCGGCGGCCACCTGGCCCCCCTCGGCGTGGATGTAGAGCTCTCGCTGCCAGCCGTTGCGGATCAGCTGGAAGGGTGTGCCGGCGAGCGGCTCGAGCACCCACTGCGCACTCCGCCACGCCGTCTGGATGGGGCTCGCCTCGAGCACACCTCGCTCGGCATGGAGGTACACGTCGGGTCGCCAGCGGTTGCGGATGCGCACGTGGATTCCGTCGGAGACGGGCTCGATGATCCAATCGGCGCTCTTCCACTCCGGAAGGGCCACACCGGCCTCGAGGGTTCCAGTCTCGATGTGCAGAACCTGCTGGCTGCGGTTCACGATCCGCTTGTAGTCGGTGCCCAGATCTCGAGTCGCTTCGGGCACTGCGGTCGCCACGGCTGCCACCTGAGGCCGGCGCTCCTGATCGGACGCACCCGCGGATCCCAGGAGATGGCTCTCAGCATCCGACGCGTCCCTTGGGTCCGAGTGGGTCTGCGCCTCGAAACGGGCGTCGTCCGGGACGTCGTCCAGCCGCGACGAGGCACCGAAAGGCGGATCGGGGTCTGCGAGGTCGTCGATAGCCCGGACCGAAGCCGTGGAATCGGTCCTGGAGAGCTTGCTGCCCTTCTTGCGGAACGGGGACCCGACCGGGGCCGACACGCTGCTGTCGAGGCCATCGGCCTCAGTGTCTTCCCTGTCGGTGTCCTCCCGGTAGACCGGGAGTTCGTCGATGTCTGCCACGTCGTCGGAGGGGTTGCCTTCTCCGGCACGAGCGAACCGCGCGAGTCCCCCTGAGTCACCCTCACCAGCATCCTGGCGGTACGCGTGGCGGCCGTCCCCGTACGCCGAGTCCTGTTCGTGGCCGAGGAGCTCGAGGGCTGCCTCACCGGAGTCCCCGCCGGCGCGGTTCGCGATCCGCTCGATCGCCTTCGAGCCGATCTCGTCCTCGGAGGCGCCGCCTGCACCGGCTGCCTGCACGACGAGGTCCCTGTAGATCTCGGCGTTCCCTCCGTCATCGGCGCCACCATCCGTGGCAACGTCGACGGCGGCCCGAGTGAGGACGGAGGCCAGGGACGCGTCCTCGTCTCCGCCCGACCGCATCGCAGAGGTCAGGGTTCCAATCCCCACCTCCTCGTCGTCCACCGCAACCGCCACGGCCACCCTCGCCGCCTTCGCGAGCAGCCTGGAGCCACCGCCGGTGCGCTCTTCTCCGCTGCCGCGGTTGCTGCCGCCAGAGGCACAGGACACGGCCGCGACGAGGAGTCCGGCAAGCAGGAGCACGACCGGTCTGGTCGAGCAAGCGGAGGCAGAGCGGTTCACGGCAGCATCTCCTACGGGAGCTCTGGGAAGACCGCCGCCAGGTCGACGCCCTCCACCAGGGCCGGCTGAGCATTGGCGAGAAAGTCGATCGCATCCGTACGGAGGTCGGAGAAGCCCACGAGGTGGGAGAGGTACCGGTAGTCACCCGGCAGGCCTTGCTCCAGCGCTGCCAGCTGGCCGACCTCGGCTTCGGGGAACGGTCGGTTCCACAGACGTACCGTGCCGATCCGGCCCACGAAGGCCTCGACTGCACCGCCCGACCCTCCGGGACCCGACGCGCCGATCTGGAGCGGGAGGCCGCGCGAGCGGCCGAGCCCGACCGCGAGATCGGCGATCGGATCTCCGTCGACGTAGACCCGGGTGCGCTCGCCGTGGATCACGAGCGCGACGTGATACGGCTCGAAGGGTGCGAAGTCATGGGACACGAAGTCGCCTGCGCTCCCGTTGAAGAGCCCGACCCCATCCGCGCCGTAGGTGAGATGGACACTGAAACGCGTCTCGCGGCCATCGCCAACCGCCAGGATCGCGGGCTCGTACCCGAGCTCGTCTTCCCACCCCGCCTCGACCCAGAACTCGATGGTCCCGCTCGTCAGGTCGAACGCGGGGCTCGGTCGGAAGGTCAGACCCTCTTGCCCCTCGAAGGCGAAGGGAATCTGCTCTCCGACCGGGATCTTCGAGGGCGCCCGGGCAGGCGACGAAGCGCGCCTGGCTTCACGCCTGCGGGCCGCCCGACTCGGCTCGTCCCGGTCGGCGGCCCCAAGCGATTCGGCAGCCCGGGGCAACTCGGCTCGATCGGCAGCCCGGGGCGATTCCGGGGTCGGAACGACGATGCAGCCGAGTGCGACGGAGAGCACCGCAAACGCGACGAGCAGCGCAGGCCTCACCGGCGGCGGTTCCGGAGCACCGGGGTGCGCTGCAGCTTGCTGGTGTGCGTCGCGCTCCTCTTCCGGAGAGCCGCATCGGCCTTGCTCGCCTTCTTCTCGGCCTTGGCCACCTTCTTGTCGAGCTTCTGCGCCTCCTTGCGGAACTCCTTTCGAGGCCCCTGCTGTGCCTTGCTGAAGTCCTTGTCGAGGTTCTTCTGAAGTGTCCTCTGCTCCGAGGACCGCGTCTGGACCTCCTTCTTCCAGGCCTGGTCGCTGGCCTTCCGGAACTTTGCCGCGTCCTTGGCGACCTTCCTCTCGTTCTTGCGGAGGTGCTCGATCTCGTGCTGGGGCTTCTTCGTGATCCTGTCAGTCGTCGTGACCCCGGTGGTCCTGGTGGTCTCGAGTCCCCGGAAGCCGAGATTCGGGTTGCCGGGCTTTCCGGAGTCCGAGTGCTTCCGGGTCAGATCCGTGACCTTCTTGCTCCAACGGTCGTTCTGGAAGCCGTCGAGCATCCTCGTCTGGGTCTCCCGACGAGCCTGCTGGTCCCGCAGCTGGGTCGTCCGCCGCTCCGCCTCGCGCGCCTGCACACCGAAGCGCTCGCTCCGCCGGGCGGCCAGCTTGGCCTGGGCTGCCTGGTTCTTCTGGACGGCCTGCTCGAGCTTCTGCTGGCTCCGGACGTACTCGGAGACCGTGCGGAACCCATCCTGCGCGCTCGCGGCGGTGCCCGCGACGAGGACCATGAAGGCGCATGCGCCTGCGACTCGTTGCAATGCGAAGACCATCTCGACGTCTCCTTCCGGGTCGGCTTCCGTCGGAGCTAGCGACGGCGCCTCTTGATCTGTTTCGTGAGGTTCTTCTCTCTCTTGTTGAGCTGCTTCATCCGCGCCTTGAGCACCTTGGTCTTCTTCGCGTCCCGGCTGGTCTTGGCCTGCTGGAGCGCCGTGCTCGTCTGCGTCTTGATGGTCCGGACGTCCTGGAGCTGCTTCTGGAGCGTTGGCGGAGTTCTCTCTCCGCGCCGCTGGACCGCCCCAGGATTCTCGATCGGCCGCTGCTGCGTGCCTACCAATCCTCGCTGCCGCGCAGCAAAGCCCGGGTCGGAGCCCTGCGGCCCGAACCGGGTGGCACGGCCGGTCTCGAGACGGTTTGCCCAGACGCGTGCATCCTCGCCGCGCTGGCGGAGGCCCAGTCGTGTCGCGAGCTGGTTCGCCAGAAGCTGTGCGCTCTCCGTACTGCTGACCTCACGGGCCTGCTGCGGTGCGGCGGGCAGGCGCTGGAACTGGTCCGCCGGCCGTGTGGCTTCGGCCTCCGCCCCATGCAGGAGCACCAGAGCGAGTATCAAGGCCCATGACTCAGGTCGTGTCCAAGATCGCATGAAGTCTCTCCGAGGTTGGGATCACCTGAGCGGCGTGATCTTGAGATGGTACTTCGTCGAGAAGGCCTCTCGAACCGGGGGGTTCGGGCAGTCCCTCTCCAGCTGCGACCCCGCGACGCCGTAGCCGAACTCGAAGACCTGCGACCAGCCTGCGTCCGGCACGTCGCGAAGGGGGATGCGCAGGTCCTTGACGGGGCACTTCTGGCTGGACCCGACAAGCCTCCACTCGCGAAACTTGAGGCGGAAGGAGACCCAAGCATTGTTCAGGGCGTCGGGATCGGCGGTCACGATGATCGAGAGGTTCGGGTCGACCTTCTGCTGGGGGCCAATGACGATCCGCGAGCCGCCCTCCTTGGTCCGCTTCCAATGGGCCGTCCCCGATGTCAACACGCTTCCCACGATCTTGTCGGCCGTGATGTCCATCTCTCCGTAGAGGTGGCAGTCGTCCGAAACGCCTGTCACCGAGATGAAGCACTCGACCTTCTCGATCTCCGCCTTGTAGGAGCGCGCAATGTTGCGGCGGGCTCGGAGCTCCAGCTCGCGTGCCCGCAGGTATTGGCCGATCGCTAGGCTCAGATCGGATTGCGAGGGCCGACGTCCCACGAACCAGGGCGGACCGACGAGCTCGGAGATCGGCCTCAGGTCGATGAAGATCGGGACATAGTTGTCACCGACCGTGAAGCTCTGCTCGCTGAAGCCTCCCTCGCCGCCGATGTACCAGAACTCCCTCGACTCCTCGGAGAGCCCCTCCACGAGCGACCGATGTCTCGAGTTGGTGACGTTGAGACCCAGCGAAACGTCGGTCCCCGTCGTGGGACCGCCGCTGCCGTCGGGGCCGCGGCCGGGCGCCTGGACGGAGCGGGTTGCGGAGACGCTACCTGAGAAACCTTGGGTACTGGTCTGGTGGGTCGCCATCTGCTCCATGGACACCTCGGCCTCCATGCGGCCGCGCCCCCCGAAGGTGATGGCATAGGGATAGTGGGTCCCGTAGTCCTCGATCAGGTTCTCGACCTTGTAGGTCGATCCGCGCTCCATGAGCTTGTTGACGTCTCTCCGGAACTCGTCGCTGAGCATCGACCAGGCGGGTCGTCGCACGAGCGCGAACTTCCGGACGATCGCGTCGGCGACGATGAAGCTCGAGTTGCTGGTCTCCAGCGTCTTCGACGTATCCGTCTTCTGGTAGGTCGCGAACGAGGCTCCCACGCTCAGGGCGGTCGTCCGTTCATACTCCTCCTGGCTGGTTGCGAGCTGCGAGCTCAGCGATCCGAAGCCGTCGTTCAGGACGCTCATCGAGAGATCTTCGGGCAGGATGTACTGGGTGGCGTTCTTCGGGTGGTAGTAGAGCCGCGACTGGGGCCTCAACGTCCGGAACACCTCTCGCCCGCCGTGCACACCCGACCGCCCCTGCTTGTCGGTGGCGCAATCGACGTCGTCCTTGGGACAGACCTTCAGGGAGAAGGGATTCATGCGCGTGATGTCATAGCCGCGGTACATCGGCCCCAGGCTGCGCGGGAACTTCTGGTCCTGGAACGGATCCTTGTTGGCGTACTTGTCCTCGTAGTCCCGCGAGCGGAGCCTGACGCGCTGGAAGGTCTTCGGGAGCCAGGTGCGAGCGTTCCGGTTCGTTCGGTTGCATCGGAGCTCGTCCTCGAGGTTTCGCGCCGTACTCAGGCACTGCTCCAACGCTCCCGAGGCCTCACCCCACTCTCCCTGCCACTCGAACTCGCGATCGATCTGGTCGTTGATGATCTGGGCGTCGCGGAACTTGATCGTCAGGTTCTTGGGCTCGCTCAGGTTCACGGCCTTGAGCCGCCCGACGTGCGGTTGGGACGTGTTCTTGTCGATCCTGAACTCCAGCCCCGTGTCTCCCACGGGATCGAGGGTGAAGGAGGTCCCGTCGCTCCCGCGGAGCACGAGCTGGTCTCCCCGCCCCGGGACGAAGACGTACATGACGCTGGCGCCCTTCTGCACATCGCCGCCGCCGTGCACGACGTCGAATGCGCTCGGATTGGGTGCGGCGCAGCGGTACGCGTAGCACCAGGGGTTGTACTTTCCGTGGGGCGGAAGCTCGGCGTTCGCAGGGAGTCCCGAGTTGCGCCGGACCGACTCATTGTCCTCCGGAGGGCTCTCGAACTCGTCCCAGACGTTGGCGCTCTTCGCGACCCACACCCCTTCGATGGCGAACCGGATGTCACCGAGCTGGAAGTCGGCCAGGAAGTTCGGCACCGAGAGATCTTCCGTGGGGCCCCGGCCGAGTCGCGCCGCCGCGGAACCGCCGCCTGACCCGCTCGAGCCCGACGACCGCGGGCAGTTCTCGAAGCCCATGCACAGGCCGGGCTCGAGCACGCCCGTGTCGAGGTCGACGCGCTCGGTGTTGAACACGGAATCGGAGCGTGCCACGAGGGTCGCCGCACGCCTCGGCGTCGGAGCGCTCCTGCTGGCGTAGCCTTGGATCTCGGAGTGGCTCAGCTCCTTGGCCCAGAAGCGGATCTCGCCGATGGCACCGACGAAGCACTCCCCAATCTGGAGGTGCTCATCGAAGGGGCTCGAGGCATAGCCGGCGGCGATCGTTCCCCGCGACGTGCCATCGATGTACACCGTCGAGCGATCGGCGGCTTCGGTCACGATGGCGACGTGGTGGAACTGGCCGTCGTCGAACGCGAAGTCGACCTCGCCCTGGTCCGCGCCGCTCTGCAGACGCAGCGATCGGGCGTCCGGGCCCAGGGAGATGCGATAGCGCCACCGGTCCCGATCGGCGTCGCCATACGCCAGGATCTCTCCCTCGTGTCCGAGATCGCCTCGCCAGCCGGCCGCCACCCGGAACTCGATCGTGCCCGGAGGTCGCACGTCGGCGCCAACCGTCGCCTCGAAGTTGAAGACCGAGTCGCACACGCCCTCGTCGTCGGGACCCTCGAAGAAACGGGCCTTCCGAGCGGAACCGGCCGCGCCGAGCTCTTCTTCGATGCGCGCGAGCGGGGTCCGGTCGAGGCCGCCGGCCACCTGGGAACCGGGATCCTCTGCTGTGTGCCCGGGATCATCGACATCGCCCAGGGCCGTCGCGGCGAAGAACTCCGCCGCCCCCCGGGTCGTGACCGAATAGACCGCCAGGTTCGGAAGAGCCGAAGCGGGCGCCACGCGCGCCAGGTCGACCGGGTCCGGGACCGGCGCGGGCGGCGCCTGGACGCGTGCCAGCGTCGTCTCTGAGAGCGAACGGATCTCGCCCTCCTCCAGGGCCCGGTTCCAGATCCGGACCTCGCCGAACACGCCGACGAACCCGGACCCGACCGAGAGCGGCAGACCGTTCCGGTCTGCGTAGCCGGTCGGCAGGACTCCCTTCTTGTCTCCGTCGATGAAGACGGCCGTGCTCGACCCCTGCGTCGCGAAGGCGACGTGGTAGAACTCCTTGGCCGTGAACGGGAAGTCGAGGGTCTCGAGCTCACCGCTCCCCCCGATCATCGCGAGGCCTCCCGCGTCGGGGTACATGTAGATGGCGTACCGGAGGAAGTCGGAGTCGGCATGCGCGACGAGCTCCGGCGCCGCCCCGAGCGTCCCCTCCCAGCCAACGGCCAGCGTGAACTCGACCGTGCCCTTCCTGCCCGTGTCCAGGAGGTCGGCGCCACCCACACCGACGGCGTCCTCCGACGAGAACAGCATCAAGAGCGCCTCTTCGTCGCTCAGCGAGTCGTAGAAGTCGAAGAGCTCGTTGTACGCCGTGTAGTCCGCCGTATCGATGAACTCCACGTCGTCCTGCGGGTCGTCCAAGGGCTCCTGTCGCTCGGCTTGCTCTTGCGCTTCCCGCCGTCGGCGTTCGCGCTCGGCCCGGAGCTCCTCGCGCTCCTCTCGTCGCTCCTCCTCGCGGATCCTGCGCTCTTCCGCTTCGCGCTCGGCCTTCGCCTCCTCGCGGGCCAGCCGGACTTCAGCCTCTTCCGCCTTCCGCTCCTCCTTCGCGATCTCCTTCTCCGTCTTGTTCTCGTCGAGCTTCGTGTAGGTGTCCGCGGCGGTCTCGAGAGCCTTCAGACTCGCGTCCATCGTGGCCTGGTCGACGACGCAGCCAACGAGGGCGAGGGACAGCGCAAGCAGGGCGATCCCTGCGAAAGGGAACTGGGCGCGATGCGACACGTCGAACGATCCTCCGCGGAGTGGTGCTGCAGGCTGGGACGCCGCTCAGATCGGGCCATTCGCTTCCTGCTCGAAAACACCCCGAACGAACCGGTCGGTCAGGACGCTGGCCCGGATTCGACCATTCGTCAAACGAAAAGACCTGTGGCCGCGACGCAGCGGGGGGGAAACATCCCGATTCCCCTTGGGGGCGAAGTCGCCGGTCCCTGCTGGACTCACTCCAAGAGCGGTCGGAGCGCTGCCCAGACCCCTTCGGCCACGATCCGTTGGCCTTCGGCCGTGGGGTGGATCCCGTCCGCCTGGTTGAGGGCTGGATCCGCGGCAACGCCTTCCAGGAGGAAGGGAAGCAGGACCCCTCCGTTGCGCTCGGCCAGGTCGCGGAAGCTGGTCTCGAAGGCGGCGACGTAGTCCGCGCCCAGGTTCGGGGCTGCGCGCATGCCCGCCACGAGCAGCTTGGCCTGGGGACGCGCCTCTCGCAGCCGGTCGACGATGGTCTGCAGGTTCTGCCGCATGGCCTCGATGCCCTGACCGCGCAGCATGTCGTTCGCGCCCAGCTCCAGGACCAGCACCTCGATGGGCTGGCGCAGCAGCCAGTCGAGGCGGCGCAGGCCACCGGCCGAGGTGTCGCCGCTGACGCCCGCGTTCACGACCTGGTAGGGAAGGCCTGCCCGATCGATGCGCTCCTGGATGAGGGCGGGATAGGCCTCCTCGGCGGCGAGCCCGTAGCCGGCCGTCAGGCTCGTGCCGAGGAAGAGGACGACCTTGCGCTCGTCGGCGGGCTGGAGGCCGGGCTCGCGGGATGCGTCCCGGGGCGGCGGAGGGGCTTCTCCGCCTCCGCCACAAGCCAGCAGGGCGGCGAGCGTCGCAAGCAGCAGGAGGAGACAGTAAGGTAGGCGTTCCGCCCGCCCGCGAGTCGTCATCCCCATGATCGTCGCCAGGAATCTCTGCCAGCGCTACCCGCGGGCCGACGGATCCGGCTCCCTGTCCGTCCTCGAGGGGGTCGATCTCAAGCTCGACGCGGGAGAGATCGTCGTGATCCTGGGCCCGTCGGGCAGCGGCAAGACCACGCTGCTCGGCCTGCTGGCCGGGCTGGATCAGCCGACCGAGGGCTCGGTCGAGCTGGCCGGCGTCGAGCTCGGCAGCCTCAGCGAGGACGAGCGCGCGAGCTTTCGCGCCGCCAACGTGGGCTTCGTCTTCCAGAACTTCCAGCTGATCCCGACGCTGACGGCCGAGGAGAACGTCTGCGTCCCCCTCGAGCTGCTGCCCGAAGATCGCGCCCCCGACGCGGCGGAGGCGATGCGCCGCGCGGAGCTGCTGCTCGCGAGGGTTGGACTCGGCGACCGCATGGATCATTTTCCCACGCAGCTCTCCGGCGGCGAGCAGCAGCGCGTCGGCCTGGCCCGCGCCTTTGCCGCCGAGCCCCGCATCCTGTTCGCCGATGAGCCCACGGGGAACCTCGACCGGGAGACCGGCGAGCGCGTGGCCGACCTGCTCTTCGAGCTCAATCGCGAGGCCGGCACGACCCTGGTGATCGTCACCCACGACATGGCGCTGGCCGAGCGCGCCGGCCGGGTGGTGCGCATCGATGCGGGTCGCATCCAGACCGATGCGCCTTGAGGGCGGCCCGATGAGCTCGGGTGACCGGTACCCCGGGGGCCCGCGTTGAGCCGGCGCTTCGTCCCCGCGATGGCGGTCCGCGAGCTGCGGCGCTCGGGCCGACACCTGGCGCTCTACGGCGCGTGCATGGCGCTCGGCATCGCCGCGCTGGTCGCGCTCTCGGGCCTGCGCGCCGCGATCGGCGACGCCGTCAGCCAGCGCGCCCGGAGCCTGATGGGCGCCGACCTGCGGCTCCGCGCCCGCACGCCCTTCAGCGAGCCGATCGAGGCGGCGATCGCGAAGCTCACCGGGGGCGACGCGGCCTCCCGAGCCACCGTCACCAGCTTCGGCTCGATGGCCCTGGCCCAGCGCTCGGGCCGCTCGCGGCTCGTCCACGTCCAGGCGGTCGAGCCCGGCTTCCCTTTCTATGGGGAGATCGTGACGGAGCCCGGCTCGCAGTGGGAGGCGCTCGGCGCTGGAGCGCACGCGATCGTCGATCCGGCCGTCCTGATCCAGCTCGACGTGGAGGTCGGCGAGGTGCTGAAGGTCGGCCAGCAGGCCTTCACCATCCGCGCCGCCGCGCTGAAGGCGCCGGGCAGCTTCGGGCTGCGCGCGTCCGTGGCGCCCCGGGTCTTCATCCCGGCGCGCTACCTCGAGGCCACCGGGCTCGTGCAGCAGGGCTCGATGGTCGAGTACCTCGCCTACCTGAAGGCTCCGGGCGATCTCGATGCCTGGGCCGAAAACAGCCGGCCGCTCCTCGAAGCCGAGCGCACCACGGCGCGCACCGTCACCGGCTACCAGGAGGATCTCTCGGAGAGCTTCGCCACCCTGACCCGGTACCTCGGCCTGGTGGGACTGACGGCCCTGCTGCTCGGCGGCGTCGGCGTGGCCGCGGGGATCCGGGTGTTCGTGCGCGAGAAGCTCGACACCGCCGCCGTGCTCCGGGCCCTCGGCGCCACCTCGCGCGAGGTGACCGCGGTCTACCTGGCCCAGGCCGGCCTGCTCGGGATGGCGGGCGCGACCTTGGGGGTGGCGCTCGGCTGGGGTGTGCAGGCGATCCTGCCGGATCTGCTCGCGGGCTTCCTGCCCGTGCAGCTGTCGTTCCGCCCGGATCCCAGCGTGGCCGTGGTCGGCTTCGTGCTCGGCGTCGGCGTCTCGGTGCTGTTCGCGGCCTGGCCGCTGCTCGAGCTGCGACGGGTGACGCCGCTTCGGGCCTTGCGGCGTGATGTGGAACCGGCGCCGCCCCACGCGCCGCCGGTGGTGATCGCGATCGGGCTCGTCGCGGCGCTGGTCGGTGCGGCGCTCTGGCAGGCCCCCAGCCTGAAGGTCGGCTTGTTCTTCGCGGCCGGGCTTGCGGCAGCGGTCGGCGTGCTGGTCGGAACCGCGCACCTGCTGACCCGATCGCTGCGCCACCACGTGCCACGCCGAGCGCCGTATTGGTTCCGGCAGGGCGTGGCCAACCTCTTCCGCCCGCGGAACCAGACGCTGCCCGCCGTGCTGACCGTGGGCTTCGGGCTGTTCCTGGTGGCGAGCGTGCAGCTGCTGCAGACCAACCTGCTCGGGGAGCTCGGCGCGGACATGCGGCCCGATCGCCCGAACGTGGTGGTCTTCGACGTGCAGGCCGACCAGCGCGACGCCGTGCTCGCGATGATGGAGAGCGCGGGGACGCGCATCGACGACAAGGCCCCGATGGTGCCCGCCCGCATCACCGGTGTGCGCGGCGAGAACGCAGAGGCCGTGCGCGCCGAGAGCGGCGAGACCGAGGCCCTGACCGAAGAGGAGCGGGACGCGCGCTGGGCCCTGCGGCGCGAGTACCGGCTGACCTACCGCGACGCGCTGCGCGACACGGAGGAGGTCGTCGCCGGAAGCTGGTGGAACGGCCCGCACTCGGGCGACGGCCCGGTGCCCGTCTCCCTGGATCGCGAGCTCAGCGAGCGGCTGGGACTCGGGCTCGGGGACTCCGTCACGTGGAACATCCAGGGCGTGCCGATCGAGAGCGTCGTCACGAACCTGCGCGAGATCGACTGGGGACGCTTCAGCACGAACTTCTTCGTCGTCTTTCCGACGGGCGTGCTCGAGGACGCACCGCAAAGTGTGGTGTTGCTGGGCCATCTGGCGGACGAGACGGCGCGCGCGGAGCTGCAGCGCGACCTGGTCGGCGAGTTTCCGAACGTGTCGGTTCTCGACGCGAGCTTCCTGCTGCGCGCCGTCGACGCCATCGTGCAGCAGGTGAGCCTGGCGGTGCGCTTCATGGCCGCGCTCACCCTCGCCACCGGGCTCGTGGTGCTGATCGCGGCCGCCAGCACCTCGCGCTTCCAGCGCGTGCGCGAGGCCCTGCTCCTTCGCACCCTCGGCGGTCGGGCGCGCACGGTCCGCCGCATCCTGACCACCGAGTCCTTCGTGCTCGGGGCCATGGCCGCGAGCGTCGGTCTCGGCCTCGCCACGCTTGCGGCCTGGGCGCTCGTCACCTTCCTGTTCGAGCACGCCTTCCACGTGCCCGTCCTCGACCTCGCGGCGCTCTGGGTCGTGACGGTCGCCATCTCGACCGCGCTCGGGTTCGCCCACGCCGGCCCCGCACTGCGGCGCCCGCCGCTGGTCGGTCTGCGCCAGGCGGAGATGGGCTAGACCGGATGCGTCGCCGGGTCCTCGCGCTCCTGCTCGTGCTCGGCCCGCTCGGCTGCGCCAGCGCGACCTTCGATCTCGTGCGGCAGGCGCCCGTCGACGTGCAGGGACATCGAGGCGCCCGCGGCCTGTTGCCCGAGAACACCCTGCCGGGCTTCGCCCTCGCACTCGACCTCGGCGTGTCGACCCTCGAGCTCGATCTCGGCATGAGCCGGGACGGCGCCCTCGTCGTGACCCACGATCCAAGGCTGTCCGGCAGGATCTGCCTCGGGCCGGACGGGCAGCCGCTCGCCGAGCCGGGCCCCCTCGTGCGCGAGCTGACCCTGCAACAGCTGCGGGGCCACGACTGCGGACGCCTGAACCCGGACCCGGGCCGCTTTCCCGAGCCCCCGCGCCGCAACCTCCCGGGTACCCCCATGCCGACCCTGGGCGAGGTCTTCGACCTCGTGCGTCAGCGCGGAGACGAGGCGGTGCGCTTCAACGTCGAGGTCAAGCTGGTCCCCGGCAGCACGGAGACGCCAGCGGTCGCGCCCTTCGTCCATGCGGTGATCGACGAGCTCGAGCGCCACGGCATGCTCGCCCGCACGACCCTGCAGTCCTTCGATTGGAGTGCCCTCGCGGTGGCCCGCGAGCGGGCGCCGCAGCTGCGCACGGCTGCGCTGCTCGCCGAGGATACGATCTCCCCCGACTGGCAGGCGGGATTGTCGCAGGCCGAGCACGGCGACGCCCTCGGCCTGCTGCGCGCGGCTCGCCCCTTCGTCGACGACTTCTCGCCCCACTGGCGGGGGCTCGTCCCCGGGCGGGGCTACCTCGGGCGGCCGGTCGCCGACTACCAGGCCGCGGGCTTCGCGGTGATCCCGTGGACGGTGAACGACGTCCCGACGATGCGACGGCTGATCGGGCTCGGTGTCGACGGCATCATCACGGACCGACCCGATCTGCTGCTCGACCTGGCGCGCGAAGAAGGCCTGCCGATCCGGGGCCGTTCGGAACTCTCACCGGCCCCCTAGTCGGCAGCCGTCAGCCGTCCTTACCGAGCCACACCTCGCAGGGCTCGTCGGGTACGTTCGCAAGACAGGAGCCGCACCTCGGGTCGAACCGCGTGGCCGTACACACCCCGGTGGTCCACTTGTTCGGGGTCGTGTGGACCGGGCTGGCGCTCAGCATGTCCTGAGTCGGGTTGCAGTGCCAATGCTGGCGACAGACGACGTTGAAGTGGACCCAGTCGCCTCCCTTCTTGTCGCCCGTCTTCGACCACACGCCCTTCTGTCGCTTGGCTTCGCCCTCGGCGGGCTCCTGGGTCTCGCTCGCGACCGCGACACAGGCCCAGCTCCCGTCGTAGACGAGCTCCGAGTCTTGATCGCAGGTCACGTCGGGCTGCGGCGCGCACTCGTCCTCTCCAGTCGACGTGTTCATCACCTCGACCTTCTCCTCACCGCACTCCTCGGTCTGCATCTGCGCAAAGACGGGCGCGGCCATCATCAGGACGCAGGCAGCTGCCAAGGGGATCGAACTCGATCGGATCACGAAACTCATGCGCTGGACTCCTCGCAGCCGGTGTCGTCCGTCGGATCAGACGGTGGGGGGATCGATGTAGACCAGATTTCCGAAGCCGGGCTGCCGCTCGGAGTTCAGGACTTTGCCGTCCTTCGTCTGCCACTTGATGTCGTACTCGTAGGCTTCGATGTCCCGCGGCAGCAGGATGGTCACGTCGCGGGCACACTCGCCCTTGTCGATGCGGAAGGTCTCGCGACGCTGCACCTCCTTGGTGCCGCTGGGGTTGTAGTAGAGCGTCACGATGGCCGCGCGTACGTCGGCCGACTCGAGCTCGTCCTGGCTGCCGTCCATGCTCACGGTCACCTTCTGCAGCGGTGGCGTCAGGTCGATCATGCCGTTGTCGGACTCCTCCCAGTCGGTGATCACCTCGCGGCCACCCTGCAGGCCCCAGTGGATCTTGTACTGGTACTGCAGCCACTGGGTCCGATCCGCGTCGCCCTTCCAGCCGTATTCCATCGGGAAGCGGTTGCCCGTCTCCGTGAAGGTCGTGCGGTCGATCTTGAGCTCGCGATCGGTGATGTCCCCATTCTGGTGGACCTTGCGCAGCTGCACGGACACGAAGTTGATCAGGTCGTCGAAGTCCTCTACGTCGACTCCGTTGAGCTTGGCGACGATCTCGCGCTCGACGAAGAGCGGGTCTTCCAGATTCACCTGACGGAAGTGATTGGAGTCTCCCCAGTACTGACGGAGGTCGCCGATGTTCTCGTCGAAGCGCAGCACGATCTTGGCCGTACTGAACTTGTTGAAGTCGAGGCGATAGGTTCCCTTGAGCTGCTTCCGCTTGAGCTTGAAGTTCACCATGACGCCGATGCCCGAGCTCGCCTCGGCGGCGTCTTCGGCGCTCTTGGCCAGGTCACCCAGGACCCCGCCGCCCTTCGGCTTCTCGGCCGCCTTCTCCTGGAAGCCCTTGTCGAGCGGCACCTCGTCGAACATCAGTGCCGCGATCTTCGCGTAGGCCTGGTCGATCAAACCGTCCATCTTGGAGTCGTCCCCGACCACGTCGAGCTTGATCGCGCCGTCCTTCCGGAGGTCGTCGAAGGACGCCTCGACCTCGGCGCCGATGTAGGAGTACTTGCCCTTCACACCGGCGCTCATGTGGTTCTGGACCTGCTCGAGATCGGCCGTGAGCGTGGCCTCGTAGGGCGAGAAGAACCCGTCCACCTGCATCTCGAAGGAGAAGCTCACGTCCGGGGTCGGCGTCTTGAAGCTCTCCCAGAGCACCTTGGCGCCCTGCTTCGTCAGCAGGATCGACACCGCGGCCTTGCTGCCATCGAGGAGCGGAGCCTTGCCGACGCCCACGAGCTGACGGGTGAACTCGTTCGAGCCGTCCTCCGGCGCCGCCGAAGACACCAGCGCAAACTTGCCCGCCGAGAAGACCACCGGTCCAGCGACGATCCCCTCGGGATTGACCTTGCGGATCGCGGTGTTGGCCTCCCGGAGCTGATCCTTCGTCACGCTGAGCTCGACCAGGGCGTGGACGATGCCGCCGCCACCGGGGCCGGTCTCGTCACCGGTCTCGTTGTCCACCCAGCGCAGGAAGGAGAACTGCGGTGCCCCGGTCTCGTGGGTTCCGAGCCGGATCTTGTTGACGACGTAGTAGTAGCTGTTCTTGTCCTGCTTCAGACCCGGGTAGAGCACCAGGTCTCCGGCGCGCACCGGCTTGTCGAGCAGGATCTTCTGGGAGACCCCGTCTTTCTTGGCGCCCTCCTTGTCCTTGTCCTTGTCCTGGGCGGCGGCAGGGAGCGCGCCGAGCAGCAGGACCGCTGCGAACGCGATCAGGATCGAAGTGGGTCGAAACGTCATCTCAGGTTCCTCGCTCTGGGGTCGGTTCATCAGCCGCTGCGCCTTCGGTGGCCTCGGGCTCCGGCAGCACGTCGGCAAAGATCAGTCCCGTGTCGTCGCGCCCTCGGGAAACCAGCCGGGATCCGTCGGCGCGCATCCACGTCACCGTCCAATCGTAGTGGAATTCGCCGCGAGGCAGGATCACCGGAACCACGGGCTCGGCCTCGTCCCGATCCGGCCGGATCACCACCTGCTGGGACTTGGTCTGCCCGAAGAAGGGCGTCGTCACCCGGACCACCACCGAGCGGATCCCCTGCTCCTTCAGGACGGCGCGATCGGCGAGGACCTGGATCTCCCGGCGCTCGAAGGGGGACATGACGTTGATCATGGGCGCTTCGATCGTCTTCCAGCCGGTCTCGTAGCGGCCACCGCCCTGGAAGCTCCACTGCTCGCGGACCTCAAAGCGCAGCCAGCCCGTCAGATCCTGATCGTCCCAGCCGTAGGCCATGCGCAGCGCCTCCGGGCCCTCCGACGGGGCGTCGGGACCGTCGACGATCACCTCGCGCAGGGTCTCGGCGCCGCTCTCGTGGCGCTTGCGCAGGGTGACGACGACGTTGTTGACGAAGCTCCCGAACTCGGGCCGCAGCGAGGCGTCGACGTTCACCTCGACCACGCGCTTGCGGAAGGTGGGATCCTCGAGATTGACGGTGCGGAAGTGGTCGGGGTCCTCGCCGAGCCGGGCGTAGAGATCCCCTGCATTGAAGACGATCAGGTGGTGTCGGGGCACCACGGAGCGGTGGTTCAGGTCGAGGACGGTCGTCCCGCCGCGCTCGATCTCCTTGTACTGGTAGTTCATGGACGCGCCGATGCCGAGCAGCTTGCGGCTCGAGACCGCGCCGTCCTTGGCGTCCGCGACCTTGGACAGCGAGCCGAGCAGGTCTCCCGCGACGTCCGTCTTGTCCTCCTCGGGAAGCTCCTCGGGGGGGATGGGATTGAAGAGCAGCTCGACCGCGCGATCGTAGGCCGCCTGGATCAGTGTCTCGGAGTCCGCATCCTGACCCGAGGTCTCGAGCTTGATCGCGCCGTCCTGCTGCAGCTTGTCCACCTGCGCCTCGACGTCCGCGTGCACGAAGTAGAGCGAGGCCCCCGCGCTGCCCGCGGCCTGCTTGCGGACCGCCGACCAGTCCACCGTCATCTTCGCCTCGTAGGCATCGGTCAGCCCTTCGAAGCTGAGCTCGAACTGGAGCGAGACGTCCGGCGTGGCGCTGCGGAGGCTCTCCATGAGCAGGGTCGACTGGCGCGGGGAGAGATCGAAGGAGAGCGCCAGCTGGTTGCCCTCGAGCACCGGCGCCCTCCCGCTGGCCAGCAGCGTGGGCGTCTCGGCGGTCTCGCCCTGGCGGAGCACGGAGGAGACGAGCACGTAGCGCCCGGCCTGGAAGGGCACGGGCCCGACCAGACGCACCTCGGTCTCCGGCTCCTCGCCCTCGAAGCGCTCTTGCAGGGCCTTCTCCGCCACGGCGATGGCCCGGGCCGGGGTGTCGAGGGTGACCAGGAAGTGGAGGATCCCGCCGCCGGCGGCCTCCTGGATGGTGGAGGCCCCCGCGTCGCCCGCGAGCGACGGCGCGGCGTATCGCACGAACGAGAACTTCGGGCGACCGCTCTCGTCCTCGACCAGACGGACCACCGAGGGCAGATAGCGCCACTCGCCAGGCCGGCCGTCCACCGGGTAGCAGGTCAGGGTGCCGGCGCGGGTCGCGTCCGCCAGCCGCAGCATGGAAGCCCCGCCGTCCACGGCAGGAACGATCGTCAGACAGCCCACCAAGGCCGCAATCCACCCAAGCCTGCGCACTCGACCCTCCGCGGAGATCGCTCCGGGGGGGCGAGTGTATCCTGGGGCCTCCCGGCGAGGGGTCCCCTATCGAGGCGATGTCTTTCTCCCCCATTGGATCCGATCTCTTGGTGCCCCGATGGGGCCGGTGATAGGCTCGTTCACTCCCCTGGGACCCCTGCCATGAGTCACCCTGCGCCGCTCGCCGCTGCCCTCGTCCCCCTGCTGGTGTGGCTGGCCGTGGGCTGCGTCGCCCCGAGAGCCGAGCCGCGAGGGGT
Source organism: Deltaproteobacteria bacterium (assembly GCA_029261775.1). GTDB lineage: Bacteria > Myxococcota_A > UBA9160 > UBA9160 > UBA6930. Next base: position 25,421 of record JAJDAR010000149.1, read on the forward strand.
CAAGCTCGTGGCGTCGCCCAGCCTGGGCTCCGGCCACCGGCTGGCCCTGGTGATCGGCAACGCCAAGTACCCCGAGGGGAGACTCGAGAACCCGGTCAACGACGCGCGGGACATCGCGAGGACGCTCGAGAAGGTCGGCTTCGAGGTCATGCTCGAAACGAACGTCGGTCTCGAGGCGATGGACGACGCGATCCGCGCCTTCGGCCGCCGCCTGACGGAGACCGGCGGCGTCGGCCTGCTCTACTACGCCGGCCATGGCATGCAGGTGGCGGGCGAGAACTACCTGATCCCGGTGGATGCGAAGATCCGCGCCGAGCGCGACGTGAAGTACAAGAGCTTCCCCCTCGGCATGGCGCTCGGCGAGATGCAGGCGGCCGGCAATCCCATGAACATCGTGGTGCTCGACGCCTGCCGGAACAATCC
>JAJDAR010000150.1 GCA_029261775.1 Deltaproteobacteria bacterium
TGATCCAGCTGGCCTAGCGGCCGGCCCGCGGCGACGGCCCTCGTCCGGGGTTACCCTCTCGGGCTCGGGGTGTAGCTCAGCGGCCAGAGCCGGAACTTTGGGGGTTCCGCGTCGGGGGTTCGAATCCCCCCACCCCGACCAGCGATCGCGTCGGACGCGAGGTCCCAACTCCTCCTTCCGAACGATTCTTGCACTGACATCCGTTCGGTGGGACGTTTGGCGGACCCCGCCGCGTCGGGACGGGGCCAGGAGGAGTTCCATGCGCCTGTTCGAGCGGGTGACCCGAGATCTCCGGCTGGCAGCGACGGCCGCCCGGGCGCTGCGCGCGGTCGGCGCAATCCGGCCCGACTCGCCGCGCACCTTTGCGGATCTGTTCGAGGAGCGGGTCGATCAGCAGCCCGAGCGCGTGGCGCTGATCCAGGGCGAGCGCGAGATCCGCTACGCGGAGCTCGACGGGATGGCGAACCGCTTCGCGCGCTGGGCGCAACGGCAGGGTCTGGGCCGGGGAGATACGGTCGCGCTGCTGCTCGGCAACCGTCCCGAGCTGCCGGCGGCCTGGCTCGGGCTCGCGAAGATCGGCGCCGTGGGGGCCCTCCTGAACCATCACCTGCGCGGCCGGGCGCTGGCCCACTGCGCGGCCATCTCCGGTGCCCGGGCGATCGTGGTGCACGCCGAGCTCGCCGAGACCTGGCAGGACGCCGCGAGCGGCCTCGAAGATCCGCCCGAGGTCTTCGCGCAGGGCGGGCCGACGCAGGGGACAAGGGACCTCGACGAGCGACTCTCCGGGTTGTCCTCCGCGCGGCCCGATCGCCGCGTGCGGACCGGGCTGCGCGCCGGCGACGACCTTCTCTACATCTACACGAGCGGGACCACGGGGCTTCCGAAGGCGGCGCGCGTCAGCCACCTGCGCGGGATCGCCATGACGCAGGGTGGGATCGTCGCCCTCGACCTCACGCCCGAGGATCGCAGCTACGTGGCCCTGCCCCTGTACCACTCCGCCGGCGGGGTGATGGCGCTCGGAGGGGCGCTGCTGTCGGGGGGCTCGGCCGTGATCGCGCCCAGCTTCTCGGCCACGCGGTTCTTCGACGACTGCGCGCGCCACGAGGTGACCGTCTTCCAGTACATCGGTGAGCTCTGCCGCTACCTGCTCGCCACGCCCGAGGGTGCGTCCGATCGGGCGCATCGGATCCGCGCCTGCATCGGCAACGGCCTGCGGCCCGAGATCTGGGAGCCCTTCCAGGAGCGCTTCGCCATTCCGAAGATCGTGGAGTTCTACGGTGCCACCGAGGGCAACGTGGCCCTCATGAACTACGAGGGGAAGGTCGGCTCGGTCGGCCGCATGCCGCGCCTGCTGCGCCAGCTCACGGGCCTGCGGCTGATCCGCTACGACGTGGAGCGCGAGACCCACGAGCGGGACGAGAACGGCTTCTGCATCGCCTGCGGTCCCGGCGAGCCCGGGGAGGCCCTCGGCCGGATCTCGACCCTCGCACGCTTCGAGGGCTACACCGACCGCGGCGCCAGCGATGCGAAGGTGCTGCGCGATGTGTTCGAGCCCGGGGACGCGTTCTTCCGGACCGGCGATCTGCTGCGCTTCGACGAGGACGACTACTTCTACTTCGTCGACCGGATCGGCGACACCTTCCGCTGGAAGGGCGAGAACGTCTCGACGAGCGAGGTCGCCGAGGTCCTGTCGCGGGCCAAGGGGGTGGTCGAGGCCAACGTCTACGGCGTGGAGATCCCCGGCCAGGAGGGCAGAGCGGGGATGGCAGCGCTGGTGACCGACGGCTCCTTCGATCCGGGATCGCTCCATGACCACGTGGAGGGTGAGCTGCCGAGCTACGCGCGTCCGCGCTTCCTGCGTCTGCAGCCGGAGATGGAGACGACAGGCACGTTCAAGCACCGCAAGGTCGAGCTGGCGAAGCAGGGCTTCGATCCCGCCAGGATCTCCGACCCGCTCTACGTTCTTGACCTCGACGAGGGTGGCTACCTACCCCTCGACGCCGCCGGGTTCCAGGAGATCTCCGCGGGCCAGCGTCGTCTCTAGCTCCGGGCGGGCTGGAGGAGCGGACGCAGCAGCGCGGGAAGGACCTGCGGTCCTCCCCGCGCCTTGGGGGTGCGTCGAGGGGTCGACGCATCGGGGAACGTGCGGGTCAGAGGGTCGGACTGCGCCCGCGGATCGCGTTCGAGACCAGGGACACGACCAGCAGCACGAGGAACACGAAGAACAGCAGCTTCGCAACTCCGGTCGCGGCGCCGGCGATGCCGCCGAAGCCCAGGACGCCCGCGATCAAGGCGACGATGAAGAACGTGAGTGCCCAGCCAAGCATGGAAGATCCTCCTTGAGCTCCGTGAATCGATGGGAGCTGCAGTGGGGTAGTGCAACGGCCATGCCAGACGCGTCCCGGCCCGTGGGCGCGGGAGCGGGCCAGGACGGCCCCACCGCGCGCTACAGGAAGGACAGGCATTGTAAAACGAACAAAGGCGGCTTCGCCGCGCCCTCGTCAGCCGGACTCGTCCGCGGACGCCTCCGAGCCGTCGTCGTCCAGTCGGCCGGGTCGCTCGGTGCGCAGGTCGACGGTCTCCGTCGGGAAGGCGAACTCGAAGCCCTGCTCCGTGAAGATGCGGTGGATGGCGAGCTTGACCTCGCCCGCTTCGCGGAGGCCTTCCCAGTAGTCCCCCGACTCGTGCGCGAACTCGACCAGGACGCGGAGGCTGTGGGAGCCGAGCTCTTCGAGCAGGACTTCGCAGGGACGATCCTCCGGCTGATGCTCGCGCTCGGAGAGCAGCTCGCGGACTTGCTGCAGCGCTTCTTCGACCCGGTCGGTCGGCGTGTCGTAGGTGAGATCGATCCGGAACCGCGTCCGCCACCAGGGCCGCATGCTCAGGTTCTCGATCGGCTCCCTCACGACGTCCGCATTCGGAATCGTCACCAGCTCACCGGTCAGGCGCCGCAGGCGGGTCGAGCGGAAGCCGATGTCCTCGACGGTGCCGAGCACGTTGCGGTAGCGGACCAGGTCGCCCTGCACGAAGGGCTTGTCGCCATAGACCGTGAGCGACCCCATCAGGTTCTTGAGCGTGTCCTGGGCGGCGAGCGACACCCCGAGGGTGAGGATGCCGAGGCCGGCGAGCACGGTGCGGATGTCGGTGTCGAAGACGAGATCGGCAGCCACCAGGGCGAAGATCGACAGCGCGCCGAGGCGCAGGGCCTTGCGCACGAGGTCGATCTGATGGTCGTCGAGGCTCGCCCGGGTCTTGCGGGCGACCCAGCCGACAGCCTGGGCCACGACGCCGCAGAGGATCCAGACCAGCCAGAGGCTGGCGATGGCAAAGCCTAGGCCGACGAGGCCCTCGGCCGCGTCGCGCACGCCGGCCGGCAGCCAGATCCAGCGCAGTCCGACGGCGACGCCGGCCAGGGAGGCCGCTCCGTAGAGCGGCCCCTCCACAGCCGCCAGGGCCCCTGCCGTGCGGGGGAAGCGGCGCCGCGAGAGGGCCCCGAGCAGCCACGAGACCAGACCGGCTGCGAGCACCCCGAGGACGATGCAGGCGACGAAGATCAGCCAGCGCGAGGGCGCGTTGCGGACCCAGACCGTGTAGTGCGCGAGCTCTCCGAGATTCTCGGAGGCCGAGCGATCGGAGCGGAAGCTCGGGGGTGGTGAGACTCCTGCCATGTCGGCGCGCAGCAGGTTGTCGAGTTCGTTCAGGTTCTCGCTGCGCTCTCCTTCGAGCTCGTTCGTCACTTCGTCGAAGGTCAGCGCGCCGTCGCCGCGCAGGCGGGTCAGCTCCGCGCGGGCCTCGCGCTCGAACTCCTCGACGGCCGCATCCACGCGCCGCTGGAGGGCAGCGCGATCGGCCTTCGGGGGCTCCTCCTGGTCGGCGAGCAGCTCCTCGAGCCGCTCCTTCGCAGCCGCACGGAAGGAAGCAGTGGCGCTCGCGAGCGCCTCGTTCTCGTCGATCGGGCGCTCGTCTCCGCCTCCACTACCCCCGCCCAGGCGCGGTCCCTGCGCGAACGCGAGCAGCGGAGCCAGGACCAACCCGGAGACGAGCAGCACGACGGCCCACCGGCGCCTACGGCTCCTGCGCGCCCCCCTTGCCGATCCGAACGACTGCCGCGGCGGTTCCACGCCCCGAGCCTAGCCCGGGTGGGATCGCTGCAGCACGCGATCATTCCTTCGTGCTGAACTCGCTCACGTCGAGCTCGAAGTGCGCCCCGTCCACGAGCGTCAGGTTTCCCTCGGCATCGTGGCCGTAGCGGATGTCGTCGACGACGGTACCCGCGGGCAGCAGGTTGAGGATCACGCGATTGTCGAGCGGGATGATCCGTGTGCGCTGCTCGGGCTTGCGCCGGAACTCGCTGGCGCCGGTGTCGTAGACGAAGAGGTACCCCCGGACGCGCAGGGCCCGATCCGACGAGGCCTCGACCTCGCCCACGAAGTGGCGGCGGACGTCGTCCGGGAAGAGGCGCCTCTCGATCACGTGGATGGCTTCCCCGATTCGTGCGATCTCCAACGGTAGGCTCCTCTGTTCTGGACGGTGGTGGCTTCCCCGGAGCGTCTCTAGCGACGCGGACGGGGAAGCGGATCGACGAGGGGCGCGGGGCGAGGACGGGGGCGCGGCGCCGGCCGTTCCGGCTCGAGGGGAGCCGGGGTCCCGGTGGGCTCCTCCGGGGGTCGGGGGGCGGGGCCGCGCGGATCGCCACGCGGTGACTTCGACGGCGGGCCCGTCGGGGCCGGATCCCGTCTCGCTCTGCGTTTCGTCATGTCACGCACCTCTCGACGCAGCCGGGGCGACCCGGCTGCGATCGTGCCCCGGCCTCAGGGCGCCTCGGGGGTCGCCGCCGCCGGCGCCGGGCGCACCGACAGGCGCACGCTCTCGGGCTCCACGGAGGCGACCGACAGCGAGTCGGGCCTGCGAACATCCTGATCGGCCAGCGTGAAGGTCCGGCGACCCAGGCGAGCCAGGTAGGCGTCGACCCTCACCGTCACCTCGTCGTTGCGCGCGAACACCAGGTCGCGCCGCAGACCGCGCAAGGTCACCTCGACAGCAGCGGGCTCGACCAACTCCAGCTCGAGGTCCTTCGGCAGGTTCGTGACCTCGACGCGCGCGGTGACCGTCGTCTCCTCGACGTCGGAGCCCGGCACCAACACCGTCCAGAGGACCATGGCCCCGAGTACCGCGACGGCGGCGTCGAGCCCGGCCCGACCCCGCCACCAGGGACGCGCGTCCTCCTTGCTCGCGAACACGGAGCGCAGCTCGGAGACCAGATCCTCGGGCCGCCGCAGAGCGCGAAGCGCGCCGTCGCGTGCGACCGAGACCGTGCCCCGCTCCTCCGAGACCACGATGCAGATCGCGTCGCAGCGCTCGGCGAGGCCCAGCGCGGCAGCATGACGCGTGCCGCCGGCCCCGAGTGCCTCGTGGTTGGCCGAGAGCGGAAGGTGGACTGCGAACCGGGTGACGGTCCCTCCCCCGACCAGGACCGCCCCGTCGTGGCCCGGCGAGCTCGAGTCGAACAGGGAGAGCAGGAGGGGCTCGCTGATGCGGCCGCTCAAGCTCACGCCGCCCTCGAGGTGGCGGTCCAGCGGCTCCTTTCCGGGCAGCACGAAGAGTGCGCCGGTGCGGGTGGCCGCGAGGCGGGCCACCGTGCGTGCGAGCAGGTCGAGGGTCTCCGTCTCGGCCGGCACCTCGGCCTTGCCTCGCCACCAGCTTCCCAGCTGCTCGAAGATCCTGCGCAGGTCATCCTGGAACACGACGACCAGGACCAGCACGGCGACGGCGAAGAAGGCCTGGAGGATGGCGGCCGTGAGCCGCAGCTCGAGAGCCCGCGCCAGGAAATAGATCAGGCCCAGGAGAACCAGACCGACGAGGCCCGCGCGGGCGCGGGTCCGGCGGAAAGTGCGGATCCCGAGCCACGCGAAGCCCGCGACGACGAGGATGTCGACCAGGTCGAGCCAGCCGGGGATGGGCAGCCAATCAAGCATCGGTCGGGCCTTCGAGCGGGCTGGCGCCCTCGCTCGGCGATCGTCCGGATCCGTCCACGCAGAGAGGAGATTCAAGTGCCATGCCAAGCAGGATCGCCCAGGACGCCCGCTGCGCACCCCCGGCACGGGTGCCCGATCGGGCCGCGACCCATACACTGTCCGATCGGAGGTCACAGCTCCGCTGGCCGACGCTCCAGGTGGCCCGGAGATCGAACCATGTTCCTGAGGACCCTCATCGTCGTCGAACCCGGCGAAGCCGCGCGACGGGTCACGAGCACGCTCGAGGGAGTCGGGGCTCTCGTCCGCTCGGTGGCCTCGCTGGACGAGCTGCGCCAGCGCCTGGCGGTCGAGCCGTTCGATCTGATCGTCCTGGACGCCGCGGCTGCGCCGGATGCGAAGCCGGCCCTGATCGCAGAGCTCGCCGAGCTTCCGGAGGCTCCAGAGGTGACCGTCCTGGTCGAGGACAACGACGCCCTGCGTCGCGCCGAGCTCCTTGCGGCCGGGGCCTATGGCGTGCTCTTCCGGGAGCTGCCGGAAACGCACTTCCGGGAGGCGCTCTCGGCGCTGGCCGCCCGCCGACTCCAGGAGAGCCAGGCCCGCATCCAGCCGCTCCCGGACGAGGAGACGAGTCTCAGCGACTACGCGACGCGCAGCCCCGCCATGCAGTCCGTGCTCCGATCGGCGCGGCGCATCGCCCAGCGAGACACCACGGTGCTCCTGCTGGGAGAGACCGGCGTCGGCAAGGGGCTGCTCGCGCGCTCGCTCCACAACGAAGGGCCGCGGTCTCGGGGCCCCTTCGTGGCCATGAACTGCGGCGCCCTCACCGAGACGCTGCTCGAAGCCGAGCTCTTCGGCCACGAGCGAGGTGCGTTCACCGGAGCCGATCGCGCGCGGCGTGGCTACTTCGAGCTGGCCCACCGCGGCACGCTCTTCCTCGACGAGATTGCGGAGATGGCCCCTCACCTGCAGGTCCGGCTGCTGCAGGTGCTCGAGGATCGGCGGGTCCGGCCCGTCGGCGCGGAGAAGCTGGTCGAGGTGGACTTCCGGCTGATTGCTGCGACCAACCGCGATCTGCCCGAAGAGGTGAAGGGGGGCCGTTTTCGCGAGGACCTCTTCTACCGACTCAACGTCGTGACGCTGACTCTGCCTCCGCTGCGCGAGCGCAAGGAGGACATCCCCGAGATCGCCCAGAGCTACGTCGAGCACTTCCGGGCGCAGATGGCCTCCGACTCGAGGCGACTCTCGGCCGCGGCAACGTCCGCGATCCTGGCGTACCCGTGGCCCGGCAACGTGCGCGAGCTCGCGAACGCGATCGAACGGGCGATCATCATGTCCAGTGGACCCGAGATCCAGGTCGAGGACCTGGCGGTCGACATCCAGACGCTCGCGCCCGAGGCCAGCGGCGATCTCGTACGTGCGGCCCAGAAGGCGATCGATCCCGACTGGCTGGAGCACTCATGGGCGCAGATCCGCAAGCGGGTGCTCGAGGAGGCGGAGCTCCGCTACCTGCGCGGGCTCCTGCAGGACGCCGAGGGCCGGATCGGCGAGACCGCGACCCGTGCGGGCATGGACCCGCGCTCGCTGTACCAGAAGATGAAGAAGTACGGCTTGCGCAAGGAAGACTTCCGCTAGGAAGCCGGGTCTTCAGATCTCGTCGAGGGGCGAGTCGTCGAGCTGGTCGTGGAAGGATTCCACCGAGCTCGCCACCCGCAGCGGGGCCTTGAAGTCCGCGACGTGGAACAGGGCGTCGCCCTCGTTGACGAGCGGAAGCTCGGTCCTGCCGATCACCACCCCGTCCGCTTTCGCCAGGACCGGCACGTCCTCGGCGCCCAGCGGATCGGCGATGATGCCCAGCCGTTCTCCTTCCTTGACCGCGGCCCCGAGTGCCACGCGTGCGCGCAGGATCCCGGTGCCCGTAGCCCGGATCCAGTGGCTCGATCGCGCGATGAAGGGCCGGCCCTCGATCTTCGACTTCGTCGGCGGCAGCATGTCGAGTGCGCGCATCACGCGCTGCACTCCGCGCGCGCCGGCCTGGATCGAGGCTTCGTCGAAGCGCAGTGCCTCGCCGGCTTCGTACAGGAGCATCGGGATCTTGCGCTCGAGCACCGCCTGTCGGAGCGAGCCGTCGCGCAGGTTGGCGTTGATCACGACCGGCACGCCAAAGGCCCTGGCCAGGCGCTCGGTCTCCGGATCGTCGAGGCAGGCGCGCACCTGCGGAAGATTCGACCGATGCACCGCCGCCGTGTGCAGGTCGATGCCATGGGTCGCCTTGTCCACGATCTCCGAGAGGAAGACGTGCGCCAGCCGCGAGGCCAGCGAGCCGCTCGGCGAGCCGGGGAATGAGCGGTTCAGGTCCCGCCGATCGGGGAGGTAGCGGGTCAGGCCCACGAAGCCGTAGACGTTGACGATCGGCACGGCGATCAGGGCGCCGCGCAGACGGCGCAGGCCCTTCTGGGCGAGGACCCGCCGGATGATCTCGACCCCGGCGATCTCGTCTCCGTGGATGGCCGCGCAGACGAAGAGCCGGGGGCCGGGCTTGCGGCCGTAGACGACCTCGACGGGCAGGAAGATCTCGTTGCCGCTGACGCGTTTGCCGAGCGGGACCTGGATGCGCCGGCGCTCGCCCGGCGAGACGCTCTCGCCGGCGATCTCGATCGGTTCAAGCGCCACGCCGACTCCTCTCGCCCGGGTGGAGGAGGGGCTTCTTCGATCGGCTCTTCGTGCCCTTCTTCGTCGTCGTCTTCTTCTTCCTGGGGCTCTGGATCATGCGCCGGTCGGCGTCGATCACGAAGGGGCTCAGCGCCGAGCGGCCCAGCAGCATGCGGTGGATCATCTTGCCCCGGTCGACCAGGCTGATCTCGATCTCGCGGTCGACCGGGCCGAGGCGGAGGATGGTGCTGACGAAGTAGCGGATCTCCGTGAGTCCGTTGCTCGAGCGCACCCGAGAGCGACGGCAGATGCGCGCCTTGACGTGGATCCGCCGGTCCCGTTTCTCCCGGTGGAGGACAACGTCGAAGCTGACGCGGTCCCGAGGCAGCTCGACGATGTTCTCGACGTGCAGGGCGCTGGACCTGGCTCCGGTGTCGACCTTGGCGCGCAGGCGCTTCACGTTCCACTCGGGCAGATCCACGTTCTCGGTCCAGCCGATCAGGACCGGCCCCAACCGCTGCTTCATTCGCCGGAGGCCTCCGGGGGCGCGGCCTTGCGCGCCTTGGTCTTCGTCTTGCGCTTCGGCGGGGCGAGGCCGCGCAGCGTGAGCGTCTTGCCGAAGCAGAGCAGGACGTCGCCCGGCAGGATCTCGCGATCGTTGCGCGGGTTCGGGATGCTGATGCTGCCCCTCTGGATGGTCAGGACGATCACGTCCCGATCGCGGAGGCCGCTGCTTCGGACCGTCTTGTGGCACAGCTCCGAAGCCTCGCTGACGGGGACTTCCATCACGCCGTAACCGCTTTCGAGGGTGAGGCGCTGACGCAGATCGATCTCCGGGAAGAGCACCTCCTCCTCGATCAGGGAGATGATCTCACCGGCGACGTCGACGCCGGTCGAGGCCTCGATCCCCTCGAGGCCCGGAGAGGAGTTCACCTCCATGAGCACGGGACCGTTCTTGCCCTCGAGCATGTCGACGCCAGCGACGCGGAGGCCCATGATCTGGGCCGCGTGGACGGCCGCGCGCCGATAGGTTTCGTCGAGTTCCACCACCTCGGCGTTGCCGCCCCGGTGGATGTTGCTCCGGAACTCGTCGCCGTCCGCCACCCGGCGCATGGCGGCCACGACACGCGAACCGACCACGAAGGCTCGGATGTCGCGGCCCTTGCTCTCCTTGACGAAGCGCTGGAGCAGCACGCTCATCTTGGCCGGGCCGGAGAGCGTCTCGATGATGGCCTCCGCCACCTTCGTCGAGTCCGCCAGGATCACGCCGATGCCCTGCGTGCCCTCGAGCAGCTTGACCACGACCGGCGGGCCGCCCATCCGCTCGATGCCCGGGATGAGCTCCTGGGTGTGCCGCACGAAGAGGGTGGTCGGGATGTCCACCCGGTGTCGGCTCAGCACCTGGAGTGCACGCAGCTTGTCCCGCGAGACGGAGATCGCGTGGGAGGGGTTGACGCAGAAGACCCCCATCTGCTCGAACTGCCGGATCACCGCGGTTCCGAAGAACGTGATCGACGCGCCGATGCGCGGAATCACGGCGTCGTACTCGGTCAGCTTCTTGTTCTTGTAGTAGAGCCGCGGGGCGCCGGTCTCGACCTCGATGGTGCAGGACAAGGGATTCAGGACCTTGGCCTCGTGACCTCGCATCTCGGCGGCTTCCTTGAGCCGGCGGGTGCTGTAGAGGCGAGGGCCGCGGGAGAGGATGGCGATCTTCAAGGGTGGGGCTCCAGGGGACGAGGGTGGGGGAGGCGGTGTGATGGGGTCACGAGCCTGCGGGGGCGGCCCCATCTTCTTCGGGCTCGGGTTCGGGCTCGGGCTCGGGCTCGGCCGGGGCGAGCCGCAGGCGCTGCACCCTTCGGCGAGAGGCGTCGATCACGGTGGCGACGAAGCGCCCGACGGGCACGCGATCGCCCTTTCGGGGAAGCCGGCCCAGCCTTGCCGTGATGTGGCCCCCGATCGAGTCCTCTTCCTCGCGCTCGCCGGGCTCGAGCTCCAGGCTGAGGCGATCCTCGATCTCGGGCAGGGGCATGCGACCGCGCATCTCGAAGGTGCCGTCGGGATTCTCGACGAAGCCCGGCTCGTCCTCGTCGAACTCGTCGCCCAGCGGACCGACGATCTCCTCCAGGGCGTCTTCCCGGAAGGCGAGCCCGATGGCGGTGCCGTGCTCGTCGAGCACGACGGCGCAGTGCTGCCGACTGGTCTGGAGCTCGCGCAGGAAGTTCGAGAGGGACATGGTGTCCGAGACGAAGAGGGGCTCCCGGGCGAGGGCCTGGAGGTCCGGCGTCTCCCCGCGGAGCGAGTAGTCCAGCACGTCCTTCACATGCACGATGCCGATGATCGTGTCGAGGCCCAGCTCGCACAGCGCGAGCCGGGTGTGGCCGCTCGTGCCGATCCGCCGCAGGTTGTCCTCGAGGGTGTGCTCGAGCGTCAGGAACTCGATTTCGACCCGCGGCACCACGATGTGGCGGACCTCGAGCTCGATCATGCGAAAGACGTTCTCGGTCAGCTCGAACTCGTGCTCGGAGATGTGGCCCGACCCTGCCGAGAGCGTGAGGATGCTGCGGATCTCCTCCGCGCTGTGATGGGTCTCGTGGCCGAAGTCCGCCTCGAGGCCGATCTGCCGCAGCATCCAGTTCGAGATCCAGTTGATCAGCGAGATGAAGGGCCGGAAGATGAAGGTGAAGGCCCGCAGTGTCGGGCCGGTCGCGAGCGCCATCCCCTCCGCCCGCCGCAGGGCCCACATCTTGGGAGCCTGCTCGCCGACGGTCATGTGAAGGACGGTGATCACCGCGAAGGCGAGCCCGATCGAGACGATCGGCACCCAGCCCGAGTCCGCCGCGACCGGCAGGCCCACGGCCTCGGCCCCCGCGATCAGCAGCACCGAGACTGCGGGCTCACCGAGCGCCCCGAGGATCAGACTCGCGAGGGTGATCCCGAGCTGGCAAGCCGACAGATAGCGATCGAGGTGGCCCAGGATGTGCTGGACCGTGGGCGCGGCACGCTTGCCTTCCTTCGCGAGCTGCGCGATCCGCGACGCCCGCACCTTGACCAGCGCGAACTCGGCGGCCACGAAGAAGCCGTTCAGGACCACGAAGAAGAGCGTCGCCCCCAGGCGCCACGCAACACCGAACAGATCCAGGGCCGCATGGGGCTCGGTCAAGACACCTCCCTTCGCACGCAAGTACCCCGTCTTCCAAAGGGCGAGCCTGTCGGACGGACCTGTCGGATGTTCTCGAGCATGCGGGTCGTTTCCATGGAGAGGGCAGTAGCGGGGCTGGCTTCGACGAGGCGGAGTGCGGCTGGAGCCAGCCCTTCCCCGATCTCCCCCCCCTGGTGAAAGCAACTGCCGTGCCGCAACAGGGTACCTCCCCTGGCTGCAACGGCTCCCCTGATCGCCGGGTCGGGTGCTGGCGGGCGGGATCGGGTGCTCGAGACCCGGTCCGAGCGGGGCGGGGCCCGCGATGTCAGGCCCCGGACGGGCCCACCGCCAGGGCCGCACGAAGCGACTGCTCGAGCCGCTCGGCGAGCCGTTGGCCACCCCTGCCGGCCGGGATCCGGTCCTGTCGCAGCTCGAGCTCGAGGCCCAGGTACCGGGAGGGGGAAAGCTCCCGTCGCAGGGCCGTGGTCAGACCGTCCGCGTCACCGCGATACGGCGCGTTCCGGCGCACCTCGACCCGCGGAAGGTGGCGCCGCAGCTCGCGTTGCCAGGCGATCGCCAGGCGCCGCTCCCGATCGCGCCGGGGGTCATACAGGATCCCGACCGTGAAGCGCCGCGTCGCACCGCGCAGACGCGGCACGAAGCTGTGCACGCCCACGTGGACGGTGGCCCCGGTTGCGGCCCGGATGGCGTCGCGCACCCGTCGCCAGTGGGGTGCGTGGTGCCGCCGCAGCAAGGCCTGGCGTTCGGCTGGCGGGAGCCCCCGGGTCAGCTCGGAGAAGACGCTCCGGTTGTGGGCCGAGCGGTTCAGATCCACGAGCAGCCGGGTCGTGGTCGCGGGAATCAGGGGCGCGTCCATCCGGCGGGCCAGCGCACGCGCGAGGTCCAGGGCTCCCCGGTCCCAGCCTCGGTGGGATGCGAGCAGTCGCTCACGCCCGCGGAAGAGCTCCGCGTAGGCGCGCGGAACCCGGTGACCGCCATGCTCGCAGGTGAAGAGCAAGCGGCCTTCACGGCTCCGCACGGAGCAGCCTCCCTTGGGCCCGGCCGTCCGCGATCTCCCGGCCTTCGGGATCTCGAAGATCGAGCTCGATGCGTTCGGTCGATGCGGGCATGGTGCTCCGGCGCCGGCGGGAACGCGTCGTGCGCCGGCCGGACAGGCCAACACGCAGAGTTGTACCACTGTGGCGCCGTGGCAGCGCATTTCCCCACCGTCCGGTTCGAGCTGCTACCGGAGCCCGCGGCGCCCCGGGTCGGCGCGCCGCTGTGAAGGGCCGCCCGGCGCCCCTAGTCTTCTCGGGAGTCGCCCGGCCGGCGGGCGTTCAGCCAGGAGAAGCGGATGACCTTTCGGAAGCGGCTGCCCCCGGTCGGCGCGCGGGTCGGCACCCTCGCCATTCCGGAGGATGCCCCGCCGCCCAGGATCCATGTGTTCGACTACAGCGCCGACGCATGTCGGGAGTCGGACATCGAGGACCCGGACGATCTGATCCCGTTCATCGAGTCGAACGCGAAGACCTGGGTCGACGTCCAGGGCTTTGGCGACGAGGCCAAGCTGAGGCGGATCGGCGAGATCCTGGGTCTCCATCCGCTCACCCTGGAGGACGCGACCAACGTCCCCCAGCGGGCCAAGAACGTGATCTTCGAGGCCTACCAGCTGATCATCGCCCGGGCTCCCCAGATCGCGGACGGGAAGGTCGAGGTGCCGCAGGTCTGCCTGATCCTCGGCCGCAACTTCGTGGTGACCTTCCAGGACCGGTACTTCGGCTTCTTCGATTCGGTCCGCGATCGGATCCGCCTCGGCGTCGGCCGCCCGATCCGTCAGCTCGGGCCCGACTACCTCGTCTACGCGCTGCTCGACACGCTGGTCGATCACTACTTCCCGATCGTCGAGCAGCTCGCGGAGTCGCTCGAGGAGCTCGAGGACGAGGTGAGCGGGAGGCCCGGCTCCACCGCCCTCGGCCGGCTCCACCAGATCCGGCGCCAGCTGGTGGTGATCCGGCGGGTCGGCTGGCCCCAGCGCGAAGCCCTGCGCAGCGTGCTGCTCGAGGACTCGCCCTTCATCACCGAAGCCGTCCGCCCCTACCTGAAGAACACCGAGGACCATGCCATCCAGATCATGGAGGCCGTGGACTCGTCTCGGGACATGACCCAGGGCCTGGTCGACATCTACCTGTCGAACGTCAGCCAGCGCACGAACGACGTCATGAAGGTGCTCACCCTGATGGCCAGCATCTTCATCCCACTCACCTTCATCGCCGGCATCTACGGCATGAACTTCGAGAGCATGCCCGAGCTGCGAAGCCGCTGGGGATACCCTGCCGCACTCGCCAGCATGCTCTCCGTCGCGATCGGCATGCTGATCTACTTCCGCCGGCGCGGCTGGCTCGGGTCGGACGACGACCGCTAGCGAACGGCCGGTTTCCGGACGGCGTTGCCGAAGGGGGACGCGCTGCGTAGGGTCGGGCTCTGAGCGGGGGGCGCGAATGCGCAGACGATGCGGGAGCCGGACCGGGGGTGCGACGTGGCGCTCCGCCTGATCGAGGCCCACGTTCCGGAGAGCGCGGAGGCGATCACCGAGCAGGTGCTGCGCGACGTGGGCGGTGCCGAGGTCTGGTCCCAGCCCGGCGGAGCCTACGGCAGCGTCGTGAAGGCGATCCTCGGCGCCGAGCGGACCGGAACCGCTCTCGACGAGCTGCACGAGGCCATCTCGCCCGGACACTCCCTGCGGGTGCTGGTCACCTCCCTCGACGCCGTGCTCCCGCGGCCGGCGGCGGGAGGGCCGGTGGAGCGCCGCGGAGATCGCCCGGACGCCGAGGCCGTCAGTCGCGAGGAGGTCTACGCAGCGATCAGCGGAGCGGCGGCCCCGAAGAGGACCTACCTCGTGCTGATCGTCCTCTCGACGACGGTGGCGGCGATCGGCCTGACGAACGACAACACCGCCGCGGTGATCGGAGCGATGGTCGTGGCGCCCCTGCTCGGCCCGAACCTGGCCCTTTCCCTCGGCCTCACGCTCGGCGACCGACCCCTGATCGTTCGCTCCTTCCTCTCGAGCAGTCTCGGTCTGGCCGTTGCGCTGCTGACCGCGGTGCTGTTGAGCCCGCTGATCGACGTCGACCCGCAGGTCTCCGAGATCGAGAGCCGCACGCGGGTGAAGCTGAGCGACATGGTGCTGGCCTTCGCGGCGGGTTGTGCCGGGACCCTCGGCTACACGACCGGAGCCCCGACCGGCGTCGTCGGTGTGATGGTGGCCGTCGCTCTGCTTCCGCCAGCCGTCGCTTCGGGGCTCCTGGCGGGTGCCGGCCTCTGGAGGGAGGCGTTCGGGGCCCTGCTGCTCGCGCTGGCCAACGTCGCCGCCCTCAATCTCGCAGCGATGGCCACCCTCACCTTGTCCGGGATCCGCCCTCGACACTGGTGGAAGGAGGAGCAGGCCCGGCGCAGTGCCCGGCTGGGCCTGCTGGTGTTCTCCATCCTGACCCTCGTGCTCGTCGGGATCGTGCTCGTCTCCCAGGGCTTCTTCGGGTGAGACGAGCCGCGCGCCGCTCACGCAGACGCGAGCCGATCGAGCCGCTCCCCATCGAGCTCATTCCGGAGGAAGCCCCGTGACGTCACCGCCGCCGCGAAAGCACGACCCGTTGGAAGGCCTGGTGGAGCTCGGCAGGCGCCTGGTGACGGCGTCGGCCGAGCTGCCGAGGGAGGCTCTGCGCTTCCTGGGACAGCCGGCGCTCACCCGCCGCGGTCCCGCGACGGGCGCGTCGCCCGGCGAAATGCTGGTTCCCGAGGGCTCACCGGCGCCGCGCATCCGGGTGATCGCCTACGGCCCCGCAAACCTCGACGAGCACGAGGTCGCCGATCCGCACGACCTCACGGCGTTTGCGGCGGCCGGCGGCGCAAACGCCTGGATCGACGTCGAGGGCTTCGGCGATCAGCCGATCCTGGAGACGGTCGGCGAGGTCCTGGGCATCCACCCCCTTGCGATGGCCGACGTCGTCCACGTGCCGCAGCGGCCCAAGGTCGAGATGCACGACGGCCGGCTGCTGGTCGTGACCCAGATGGCGCGGGTCACGGCGGGGGGCACGATCGATCTCGAGCAGGTCAGCCTGGTGCTGGGGGAGGGCTTCGTCGTCTCCTTCCAGGAGCGGCCTGGAGACGTCTTCGATCCGGTGCGCGAGCGCATCCGCGCAGACGGCACCCGCATCCGCCAGCTCGGCGCCGACTACCTGCTCTACTCGCTGATCGATGCCGTCATCGATGGCTACTTCCCGGTGGTCGAGGCCCTGGGCGGAGTCGTCGATGCCCTGGAGGAAGAGGTGGTCGAGGGTCCCAGCCGCGCCTCGCTCGCCCGCATCCACTCGACGCGTCGCACCCTGCTCACGCTGCACCGCGTGCAGTGGCGACAGCGGGACGCGATCGGTTCGCTCTTGAGGGACGACGGCCTGCCCTTCACCGAGGCGGTCAAGCCGTTCTTGCGCGATGCCCACGACCACGCGTTCCAGACCCTCGATGCCCTGGCGACCTATCGCGACATGTTGGCCGGGCTGATGGACCTGCATCTCTCGAGCGCGAGCCATCGCATGAACGAGGTCATGAAGACGCTGACGATCGTCGCCACGATCTTCATCCCCCTGACCTTCCTGGCCGGCGTCTACGGGATGAACTTCGAGCACATGCCCGAACTCCACTGGCGCTGGGGCTATCCGGCCGTCTGGCTGGTGATGTCCGGGCTGGCGGTAGGGCTGGTCGTCTGGTTCCGACGGCGGGGTTGGCTCGGCGGCGACTGAGGCGGGAGCGCCAGGCTCAGTTCGCCGCGGCGTGCTGGTCGGGCGTGGCGATCAGGCGATCGAGGGAAACGATGATCCGCGGCAGCATGCGGCTGCCCCGCTGGTGCTCCGCCAGGGCCACCGCGATGTAGCGCGCACCGTCCCGGCGCTCGACGATGGCACCATCGGCATGGAAGCTGCGCCAGCTGCCCGACTTGCGGTAGATCCGCGCTCGCGGGCGGACCTCGCGCAGGCCGAGCACGAACTTGTGCTCGAGGTTCGTCACGCCGAGCACGCGCTTCATCTCGCGTGACGCTGCCGGCGTGACCAGCTGGTCGGTGTCGAGGAGGTAGAAGAAGCGGGCCACTTGCATGGCGGTGGCTGCGTGGGAGAGGCTGCCGATCGGGTCGCGGCGCCAGAGTCCCTGCTTGGCGTAGTCCTTGCCCGCCCACAGCCCGCCGCCGTGGGCCGGGTCGTAGAGCGCGTAGCGCGGCGCGCGCAGGACCTCTGCGATGAACGGCTTGGTGACCCGGTGCATCAGGCGAGTCGCAGCCGGGTTGGAGGACGAGCGGATCATCGCCAGCAGGTCCTGCCGCGTCTTCACGTCGAGGGGTCGGCCGTGATCCTCGGCATGCTGGTAGGTGGCCAGCAGGACGGCGATCTTGGGGAGGCTCGCCGCGTAGAGCAGGTGGTCGCCATTGAGCGCCGCCACCCTCGGTCGAAGCGGGGCGGAGATGTCCACCAGGGCGATCGCCAGCCGACCGTCGTTGACCAGGTGCGCGAAGCCGAGCTCGCGGATCGCCCGCCGAAGGCTCGCCTCCAGGTCGGGAGCGGTGTGGTCCCAGAGCGGTGCACCCGGAAGCCCGAGCCCGCCACGCTCCGGCCGCGGCAGCGTGCCCTCGACCAGCCGCGGCGAGACTGCCTGGGTGAGCGGGGTCTCCGCGCGCGTCGGCGTTCCCGACGGCAGCAGGGCCGGCCAGACGAGCAGCACCAGCGCCGCGAGCCGCCACCTGCGTCCCCTCACGCCGGAGCTCCGTCGGCCGCGTGTTGTGGCGCAGCCTCGATCAATGCGCGCCGCCGCCGCACCAGCCACACCGCGCAGACCAGCCAGCCCGTGATCAACGCCAGGTTGACGGCCAGGTAGCCGGAGAGCTCGAGCGCGAGGACGTGGGTGCCGAGCAGGACCGTCAAGGCGGCTGCCCCGTCGCCGAGGCGGGCGAACAGGGAGTCGATCGTGGGCTTGGCCCGGAAGGTCACGTCGCGCGGAAAGGGGAGCCAGAAGACGTGACGGGCCGTGTTCGTGAGCGAGTAGTCGGTCGCATTCTCCGCGACCTTCGCAGCCTTGATCACAGGCAGCACCGCCATCAACGCCATGGTCCCGTAGGATAGGAAGGCCACGACCGGCGCCAAGAGGAAGAGGGTCGCGAACCCCCCGACCCGCAGCAGGCGCGAGGCGAAGAAGGCCTGCAGCACCAGGGCGACGGCGTTCACCCAGAAGAAGAAATCGCTGTAGAAGAGCGTGGTTTGCTGGCGCACCTGCTCCTGGACGACCTCCGGGGCGAGGGCCCCTGCCGCGAGGTCGGCCTCGATCACCTCCTGCACCACGCGGAAGAGGATGTTCTCGCCGTTCGTGTTGACCCAGGAGAGCAGCAGCGTGACCCCGCCGATCCCGAGCAGCGTGCCGCTTCGGAACACCAGGCCCATGGCGCCGGGGGAATCCGGCGGCGCGGCGGGCTCCTGGCTCGGGCCGGCGCGCGAGCCCACCGGTTGGAGGTGGATCACCCGGTGGGTCAGCGCCAGCGCGCCCGCCAGGGGTACGAGGGCTGCGAGCAGCAGGTGCTCGGAGGGGATCCAGCTCGCGACCAGGAGCTCGGTCAGCCAGGAGCCGATCACCGCGCCGCCCGTGGCGCCGAGGGCGACCAGCGGGATCAATCGCCGACCGGTGCCGTCGTCGAACAGGTCGGCTGCGAAGGCCCAGAACTGCGCGACGATGAAGACGCCGAACATCCCCACCCAGAGGTAGAAGGCGAAGCCGGCCCCCGGAAGGTTCTCGAGGAAGAAGTTCGGCTGGAGCGCCCAGAAGGTCAAGATCGTTGCCATGCAGAACAACGTCGAGCGGGTGATCAGCACGCGTCGCGGCCAACGGGTCGCCAGCTTGCCGTAGAGCATCATCAGGCCCACGAGGGCAAGGCTCTGGCCGAAGCCGGAGTACGCCTTGAGCTCCATCTTGCTGATCCCCTGGACGAGCGAGACGGCCAGCCAGCCCTCCCGCAGGGGCTTCACCATGTAGTAGGCGCATAGCAGCAGCAGGACGTTCGTCAGCAGCAGGAGGGCGACCCGACCCTCCCCGGGGTGGACGTCCGTGAAGACCCGGAGCACCCGCTCGGTGGCGGTGTGGCGCTGCGTGTCGGCGGGGGAGGCGCTCATCGGGCAGCGCCAACCTACTCGACCCCCGGCACACCCTCCAGCGCACCCGACCGGTGGGCGTTATGGTTTCGGCGAACTCTTCCACCAGGTCAGGAGCCTGCACCATGGCACGATTCGTCCTCTGGACTCTTTTCTGCTCATTCCTCTTCGTCGCCCCCGGCTTTGCCGACCAGGGCAGCGAGGCGGGCGACATCGTCGTGCCGCCGCGCGAGCCCGCTCCGATGCGGGAAGAGGTCGTGGTCATCGAAGAGCGCGCCGTCGGTGCAGCGCCCCCCGCCTGGCTCGAGCTCGAGAGCCGCGGTCTCGGCCTGGGTCTCGGCGTGCAGTGGGGCGACGGCCGGCTCTGGGTCGAGGGTGTCGAACGCCCGGTCCGGATGCGCGGGCTCGGTCTCTTCGACTTCGGCGCCTCGACGGGAGCGATGAGCGGTGAGGTCACCGGCCTCGAACGGCCCGAGGACCTCGAGGGCACCTACTTGGCCGTCGAGGCGGGAGCGACGGCGGGCGCCGGCGGCTCGTGGTTGCGACTGCAGAACGACCGCGGCGTCGTCCTCACGCTTCGCAACCGTCAGCAGGGCGGGCGTCTGACCTTGGGGCCGGAGGGCATCCTGCTCTCCCTCGAGTAGGGATGCAGCACCCGGAGTCCCTGGACTAGGGATGCAGCTCGAGAAGGTGCACACCTGGCGCGGCCGCCTTTCGGCCGTTCGTCGACGCAGGGCCCGCGTCGGCGCCCTGCTGGGCGTCCTCGCGCTCGCTGCGGGCTGCGTGTCTCCGGCGGCGCGTCCGCGCTTCGACTTCTTCGCCGAGTCGACGGAGGCGGGCGATGTCTGGGCCGACAAGGTGGCGGAGTGGCAAGCCCGGGCCCGCCCGACGGCGGACGACCTGATCCCGCTGGATTCCCGCGGCGGCGCACCCGCCGAGCGGACCGGCAAGCTGAAGGTGAAGATGGCGGTCTTCGAGACCGAGCAGAAGCGCGCGCTGGCCGGCCGCATCGCAGCTTTCAGCCAGGAGCAGGCCCGACGCCATTTCCGCTTCGACGCGTCCCGCGAGCCGGAGCACGACCACTGGCCCACGGTGGACGAGCTGATCGAGCGCAACGGCGACGATTGCGACGGTCTGGACCTGATTGCGCATCAGCTGCTGCTCGAGCTCGGCTTCGCCCCCGCTCGTGTCTTCCGGTTGATCGCGCGCCGCGACCGCGACGGCGAGAACCACATGGTCACCTTGTGGTTCGAAGACCCGGAGGATCCCTGGGTGCTGGACGCGACCGGCGCGATGACCCTCGGAATGAGACGGTTCTCCGAGATCGAGGGCTGGACGCCGAGCCGGATGTTCAACGCAAACCGACAGTACGGAGTACGGCCGGGTCGTCTCGGGCTCGCTGCGGGGGGCCCTTGATCGTCCGTTCGAGCCCGGCTGCGCTCGGGATCGCATTTCTCGCCCTCGCCGCCGCCGCTTCGGCGGCCGCCCAGCCCGGTGCCCCGTCGGCCGCCGAGCCCGGTGCCCAGCCGGCTGCCCCTTCGGCGGTGCCGCTCCCGGACGACGGCGTCCTGCGCTCCTGGGTCCGCGAGCTCGAGGCCTCGCCCAAGGGGCCGTTCGACGGGATCCGCTGGTTCTGCGCCGACGGCACCGTCCACCCCGCGCGTCCCTATCCCTGCGAGGCACGCGGCGGCGGCATCCAGCACGGGCTGCTCGGAGAGCGCGCGCGACGCCTGCGGGAGGCCGGCTTCCGGGTCGCCAACGTGCTGGCTGATCTCGACCCGAAGGCCTTCGTCGGGGAGGCAGCCGATCTGGAAGGGCTCGGGCAGATCCTCGTCGAGCGCTTCCTGGTGCAGTGGAAGGAGGGTTGGATCCTCCGGGCGGCCGGATCGTACCGCGGCGCGTTGCAGGCCGAGGACGAAGAGGCCGGCGCCCTGGCCCTGGTCCGGGCGCTGCTGGCCGATCCCCTCTGGCACGAGCCGGGCCGCTACCTGCTGCTGCGCGAGTCGGTGCGGCTCCTGCCGGTCCGGGCGGATGCCGACACCGCCGCCGAGGTGCGCGCCGAGGCCGCCCGGGTCGAGGCCCTCGATCCGCGCTTCGCCCCGCTCCGAGCCAAGATCCACGGCTCCCCCGATGCCGGTGACGGGGAGCGGGTCCGCCGCCACCTCGCCCGCCATCCGAACCTGCCGGCCGGTGTTGGCGAGCGCTTGTCGCGACTGGCGGCGGCCCTGGACCTGCTGTTCTCCGATCCGCTGCCGGTGGCCCGGCTTCGGAAGCTCGCGCCGCGGCTCGGCGCCGAGGCCGAGATCGAAGCGGCGCTCGCACAGCTCTCGGCCGACCCGGGTCCGGCGGAGAGGTTGGTCGCGGGCGCGACCCTGCTCGAGATCCTGCGCCGCACCCTGCCGGGACCGGAGGAGCCCGGCGCCGCGCTGGAGACCCTGCGAGCGAGTCTCGCCGTGGAACGACAGGTGTTCGCGGCTGCGCAGACGGCGGCTGCGTCCCCGGAAGTGGCGTCCCGCGCGCACAGGCTGGATGCGCTCGTGGAGCTCGCCCGGGCCCTCTACGGAACGGGCCTGCTCTCCCGACGGCAGCTGTCCGGTGTGGAGTGGAGCCGTAGCCACCTCGCCGCCGAGCGCGTTCCGCTCTCTCTCTACCGGACGGAGCTCGCGTATCTGGGCCGCGCCCCCGAGTGGTGCGGGCGCAGCGTGGCGTACGCCTTGCGCGGCGCGATCGCGAGGATCGCCCGGCTCGAGCCCGACGCGGACCTCTACCTGCCAGACCGGCTTCGCGGGAGCCCGCTGCTCGGCTACTCGGCGCTCCTCGACGAGCTGCAGGGCGACGCGAACACCCGTGCGGGCGTGGTCCACGAGCTCTTCGGCGAGGCCTCGGCGACCGGGCTTCGCGCGCTCAATCCGGGGCTCGCGCGCGGGATCCTGCTCGAGCCCGACGCCGGCGACAGCCACGGGAGCTTGCTGCGAGCGGACGGCATCTACCTGCTGCCCGAGACGACCTCGGAGCTGCCGCCCGTCTCCGGGATCCTGACCGAGAGCGAAGGGAGTTCCTTGTCGCACGTGCAGCTCCTGGCGCGGAACCTCGGCATCCCCAACGTGGTCGTCGAGGCCTCCCGGCTCGCCAGCCTGCGCCAGCACCTCGGGGAGCCGATCGTGATGGCGGTGAGCCCCGGTGGGGTCGTGCGGATCGCACGGGATGGGCCCGAGTACGACGCCTGGTTCGGCGCGCAGGCCGCGGCAGCCGATGACGTCCGCATCGTCCCCGATCTCGCGAAGCTCGATCTCGAGGCCCGACGCCCGATCTCGCTTTCGGCGCTTCGGGCCGACGACTCGGGGCGCCGCAGCGGCCCGAAGGGGGCCAACCTGGGGGAGCTCGCGCACTTCTTTCCCGATGCCGTCCCGCCCGGCTTCGTGATCCCGTTCGGCGCGTTCCGTGCGCTGCTCGAGCAGCCGATCGAGCCGGGCGGTCCCTCCGCCTTCGAGTGGATGAAGGCGCAGTATGGCGCCATCGCGGGGACCCCGGCCGAGCTGCGGGAGGCGCGGGTCGCGAGCTTCCTGAGCCGCTTGCGCGCCTGGATCAGCGAGGCCCCGCTGCCCGAAGGCCTCGAAGCGTCGGTCGTGGAGGCGTTGCGAAGCCAGTTCGGACCCGACGGCCGGCAGGGCGTCTTCGTGCGGAGCGATACCAACGTCGAGGACCTGCCGGGCTTCACCGGAGCCGGGCTGAACCGCACGGTGCCGAACGTGGTCGGCGAGCAGGCCGTGCTGCGCGCGTTGCGCGACGTCTGGGTGTCGCCCTTCACCGAGCGGGCCTACCGCTGGCGACAGTCGCTCATGGATCGGCCCGAGTACGTGTTCCCAGCCGTGGTCGTCCAGCAGGCCTTCCCCTCGGAGAAGTCCGGGGTGATGGTGACCGCGGACGTCGACACGGGAGATCGACGCTGGCTCTCGATCGCGATCAACGAGGGGGTCGGGGGCGCGGTCGATGGCCAGGCGGCCGAGCAGCTCCGCATTCCCCGGGACGGCGGCCGGGTGCGCTTCCTGAGCCACGCGACGGCGCTGTCCCGCGCGGTCCTCGATCCGGCCGGCGGTCTGCGCAGCGAGCCGACCCGTGCAGCGGAGGCGGTCCTGGACGGTGAGGAAGCCCGCGCCCTCGTGGCGCTGGCCGAGCGGGTCGACCGCTTTCCCGCCCTGCGCCGCGATCCCGAGCCCGCCCTGGCGGCCGACGTGGAGTTCGCGTTCCGCGGGGGCCGCCTGGCGCTCCTGCAGATCCGCCCCTTCGTGGAGAGCAAGCGCGCCCAGCGCAGCGCCGTTCTCCAGGCCTTGGACGCACCCCTGCAAAGACAGGAGATCTCATGGGTCCCCATGAACGCCGATCCCGCAACTCCGTCGCCGTGAGGGGAGGGCGCGTTGCCGGCGCGCTGACCAGCGCGCTCCTGCTGGGCGTCGTGGCGGGTGCGGCACTGGCGTACCCCCTCGACGGCTTCGGGGTGACCGGCATCGCCCGGCTCGAGGCGTACGATTTGGCGCGGGAGGCGCTGCTGACCCGGCGCACCCTCGTGCCCGGCGCGCTCCGCGCCAGTGACGAGATCCAGCTGCGTCTCGCCGAGCTCACGGGCTCCGATCTTCCCGCAGCCGACGCGGACGCGACGCGCCGGCTGCGCCAGATGCTCGGGGCCGAGGCCAACCGCTATGCGGTGACGGTCGTGGACTTCTCCGATCCGACGAAGCTGCGGGTGGCCGAGCACCAGGGCTCGCACCGCCAGAGCCCGGGCAGCGTGGGCAAGATCCTCGTCGCCCTGGGCTGGTTCCAGGCCCTGGCCGACCGCTTTCCGGACGATACCGAGGCCCGCCACGCGCTGCTGCGCGACACCCGGATCCGCGCCGACCCGTTCATCCGCGTGGACGACCACTTCGTGCCGATCTACGCACCGGGGGACGATCGGGTGCGCAAGCGGCCGATCCAGGAGGGCGACGAGGCCAACCTCTACACCTTTCTCGATTGGATGCTCTCGGCCAGCTCCAACGCCGCCGCGAGCATGCTGATGGAGCACCTGCTGCTCTTCCGGCACTTCGGCGAAGCCTATCCACCGTCGCCGGAGGACCAGGCCGCCTACCTCGCCGGCCCGACGGCCGCGCTGCGCGAGGACTTCCGCGTCGCCATGCTCTCTCCCGTCGAACGCGCCGGGCTCCCGCTCGACACCTTGCAGCAGGGCAGCTTCTTCACCCGGGAGGGCAAGCGGCTGGTGCCGAGCTTCGGCAGCATTGCCACGTCGCATCAGCTGGCCCGCTACCTGATCCAGATGGAGCGCGGGGCGCTGGTCGATGCCTGGTCGAGCCTGACCTTGAAGCGCCTGCTCTATCAGACGGATCGCCGCATCCGCTACGCGTCGCATCCCGTGCTGGACGGAGCCGCCGTCTACTTCAAGTCCGGCTCGCTCTACAGCTGCCAGCCGGAGCCCGACTTCGTTTGCAAGAAGTACCACGGCAACGTCAAGAATTACATGAACTCCGTCGCCATCGTCGAAGGAGGGACTTCCGAGCGTCCCCTGCGCTACGCGGTCGCGGTCCTCTCGAACATCCTGAGGAAGAACTCGGCCGTGGAACACCAGACGCTGGCGCTGCGCATCCACCGGATGGTCGAGGCCTGGAACGCGGCGACGCCGGTCGTGGTGGACCGCCCGCCGCCCGATCCGACGGGGGCCGCGCCGGCCCCCACGCCCGTCGAGGCGCCGGCGCAGCCCGTCCAGGCCCCCACGGCGGTCGAAGCGCCGATGGAGCCCGTCCCGGCCCCGGATGGCTCGACCCCCTGACCCGGGGACTGGACCGTGATTCCGGACCCCTGGCCTCCGATGCCGGAGGGAAGGGAACTCGCGGTGCCGCTACTGTGTCTTGCTGCCTGGCACGGGGCTTGCTGTTCCCTGGTCAGCACGAGTCTCGGGGCGCCCGTCGGGCGCTCCTCGCGGAGGAAATCGACATGAACGAACGGGCAAGACTTCCCCGGCGCGCCGCGCGCACATCCGGGGTCCTCATCCTCGCGCTCGCCCTGGTCGGAGGCCCCCTCGGCTGCGTCTCCCCCGGCGGCGCGACGGCGGGAACCAAGACCGCCATCGGAGGCCTCGGTGGCGC
>JAJDAR010000151.1 GCA_029261775.1 Deltaproteobacteria bacterium
TCGAGCGCCCCATGACCGAGCCCGCGCCGACCGGCCGGATGATCCAGGTCCGCCCGCCCGTCCTGACGATTCCGGCCGGTGCGGCGGGCGGTGGGCGCTAGCGAGCGGATCCGTCCGGCACGGCCGGCTAGCGAGCGGATCCGTCCGGCACGGCCGGCTAGCGAGCGGATCCGTCCGCGGCGGCCACCTCGAAGCCGGCTCTCGGGAAGTGGGTCATGACGCGTCCGACCTCCGGTGCTTCGCGCTCGACGATCACCTCGTCCGCCGAGCAGGCCACGAGCGCTCCGCTGACCGGGACGCACCCGTAGTCGATCGGTGTGACCTTCGCCGGGTCTCCGAGCGACAGCCCCGGCGGGAGCTGCGCCTCGAGCTTCGGCAGGGCGGGCTTCTCCCGCTTGGCGTCCGCGAGCGCGGCCTCGCCGTCGCTCACCTCGACGCTCCCGTGCCCGAAGGCGGCCATCCGCTCCATCCACGCCCGAGTCGCGGCGAAGGGCGCCAGGCGCGGCGCATTCACCGGGTTGTTCTCGAGGAACCAGAGACAGTGGTACAGCGAGAAGTCGGCGATCGAGGGCTTCTCGCCGAACAGGAAAGGCTCGCCCAGCGAGCGCTCCAGCTCGGTGAGGTAGTGATCCAGGCACGCCGCGGCCGCTGTCGGCGAGATCGTCTGCATCGAGCCTCCGGCGGCGAGGGCCGCTCGATCCTTGCCGAAGGCCTCGATCTCGGCGGGCTCGAGCTGGCTCATCATCGGTCCGATCGCTTCGGGCGCGAAGTTGAGCGCCACCGTGACCCGAAAGAGCTGGCTGTCCGCCCACTCCGCCACCCGATGGGCCGCAAAGCCGGGGGCGAAGAGGCTCTCGTTCCTTGCATGCCGGACCAGGCCCCGCGCGATCACCGCCGTGTCGCAGTAGACGTTCGCGCCGATCTGCAACACCGGTGTGCGCCGGTAGCCACCCGAGAGCGGCATCAGCAGGGGGCGCGGCATGATGCTGGGGATCTCGACCGATCTCCAGGCGAGGCCGAGGTGACCGAGCAGGACACGGATCTTCTCGGAGAAGAGCGAGGCGGGATAGTGGTGGAGGGTGACGTGCATCGCGGCAGGGTAGGCGAGTCGCTGGCGAGAGGAAGCGGCGCGGCGCTCAGTCCGCCGCCAACCCGCGCGACACCACCGCCCAGCTGGAGGGCCATGCGGCGCGGGCGTCGTAGGCGGGATCGGCGAGCGCCTGGAGGAGCAGGCCCTCCACCAGGGCCGTCAGCATCGCAGCGATCGCCTCGGGCTCGCAGGGGCGCAGCTCGCCGGCCTCGATGCCGCGCGCCACGGTCTCGGCGATGCGTGCGCGGGATCTCGCGTAGATCCGGGCGAAACGGCCGCGCACCTTCGGATGGGAGAGGAACTCGGTCCAGGTCTCGAGCAGCTCGCGCGTCTCGAGCAGGCGGAAGAGTGCGATCTCGCAAGCGGCCCGCAGGGTCTCGAGGGCGCTGCGGCCCTCGAGCGCCTCCCACGCACGGAAGATCTCCTCGTCGAACCCGTCGAAGAGGGCGAGGAAGATCTCCTCCTTGCTCTCGAAGTGCCAGTAGATCGCCCCCTTCGAGAGACCGCAGGCGTGGGAGATGTCGTCGATCTTCGAGCCGTGGAAGCCCTTCTCGCCGAAGCAGCGCAGGGCAGCGCCCAGGATCTGTGCCCGCCGGACCTCCGGTGCCTGGTGGGTCGCCATCAGCCCGCCGCGGCTCGGGAGGTTTCGTGCAAGAGCTCGGCCCGCCGCTTGCGGTAGAGGGCGATCCCCTTGTCGGCGTGCACGAAGGCGTAGGGGAAGTCGTCGATCGTGCCCGGCGCCATCGCGGCGAAGATCCGCCAGTCCTGTCTCTGGACGACGCGCAGCTCCGAGTGGACGGCCAGCCAGGTGAGCAGCTTGCCGAGAGGGCGCAGCCGCGTATAGCCCTGGTAGTACCGGAACCACAGCCAGCTGCTCTCCTCGTCGACCGGTGTGGCACTGACCAGGATGTGGAGCTTCGAGGCGAGCTGGACCAGGCCCAGGCAGGGCAGGATCAGGTCGGCCCGGAAGGACGAGCCGCCGGATCTCCCCTCCTTGACGAGGCTGCCGCCGGTCGAGATGCGGTCGCCCTCGAGCTTCGCGTCGAAGCCCTCGACCCGGCTTCCGACCGGAACGACGCTGCCGTGGACGAAGGGCGTGTGATGGATGTCGAGATTCGTCTCGACCATTCGCGTGTAGTGGTAGGGGAGGACGTAGGAGCTCTCGGTCCAGTCGCCGCGCTCGGGGCCGACCTCGTCGAAGAACGGGATCGGAGGCAACTCGGTCTGCCGCTCCCCCCACCACAACCAGACCAGACCGCGTTCCTCTCGCGCCTGGAACGTCGGCAGGCTCAGGGCCTTCGGCGGACGGGTCTCCCCGCCTTCGCACGGCATGAGCGTGCAATGCCCGTCTTCGGCGAAGCGGAAGCCGTGCCAGGGGCAGACCAGCTCACCGTCGATCACGCGGCCGGCGGCGAGGCCGGCCCCCCGATGGGGGCAGAAGCCGCCCTGGACGACCACCTGGCCGCCGCGACCCCGGAACACGACGAGCTGTTGGCCCAGGCGCTTCACCCCGACGGGCCTGCGTCCGAGCCGCCTGGCCTCGAGGATCGGATACCAGCGGTTCCGAAGCATCGCGTCCCTCCTCATACCGACTGACGAGTCGAATTATAGACCTGCGGGTCGGTTTTGCCAGCCTGGAGGATCGCTCCGCGGCGGACAGGCCGTTGCGTCAGCCCGGCTTCGACCCCAGCTGCGTCAGCCCGGCTCGAGCCCAGGAAAGGAAAGCGGGCCCGCGCGGCCTGCTCGATGAGCTGCGCCGCCAGCTCGACCGTCAAGGTCCCGGTGTTCACGACCAGGTCGTAGACGCTCGCGTCGTCCGGATCCGCGTGGAAGTGGTGCCGGTTGAAGGCGACCCGCTCGCGCTCCTCCTCCGCCAGCACCTCGCTGGCCTGGTCGAGCGGCAGGTCGTGACGCTTGGCCAGCCGCTCGAGCCGCTGCGGCCGGGGCGCAACGACGAGCACACGGAGCGTTCGCTCGGGTCGGAGGACGAACACGCTGCCGCGCCCCAGGATCACCGCCTGCCCGCGTTCTCCGAGGGTGGCGAGCACGCGCACCAGCCGCTCGAGGTACGCACCCTCGTTGAAGGTGCGGCCCTTCGACGTGTCCATCAGGTAGCGATCAATCGCGCCGCGCACATGCTCGTCGAGCCCGGCGACCAGCTCCCGCCGCGCGCCGGATTCGCGGGCGATCAGATCCACGATCTCGATGCCGAAGAAACCGAAGCCCAGCCGCTCGGCCACACGCTGACCCAGCTCGGCCGCTGCGGAGCCGGGCAGGCGCGAGAGGGCGATGCTCGGCGCGGGCCAGACGGGAGCGTCGCGACCGCGCTCCCGCTCCCAGCGACGAACCTGCTCGGTGACG
>JAJDAR010000152.1 GCA_029261775.1 Deltaproteobacteria bacterium
CAGGTCGTCGAGGGCGAGGCCGACCAGGAACGAGCTCTTGCCCACTCCGTGGCCTGCCAGCACGAGGCCCAGGTTGCCGTCGCCGAGACCTCCGTGGAGGCCCTTCTCCAGGAGCCGCATCGGGCTCCTCGCGTTGAGGAACTTCGAATCCATGGGGGGTTGTTACTCCTCGTCTCCGGTCTGACGCCGATCGGCGTACTTCTCCATGAGGGCGATCTTCACCTCGGCAGGCACCGGTGAGTACTTGGAGAACTCGAGCGTGAACTCGGCCTTGCCCTGCGTCACCGAGCGCAGATCCGTGGCGTACCCGAACATCTCCTGCAACGGGACCTCGGCCTCGATCGCACAGAAGCCGTCGTCCTCGGTCGTGCCGATGACGTTGCCGCGGCGCTGCATGATCGTCTTGATCACCGCGCCCTGGAACTCGCCGGGCCCCTCGACTGCGAGCTTCATCACGGGCTCGAGGATGATCGGCTTGGCCTTGCCGTAGACCTCTCGGAAGGCGCCCCGGCCGGCGGCCTGGAAGGCCATGTCGGACGAGTCGACCGAGTGGGACTGACCGTCGCTGAGCACGACCTTCATCCCGAGCACCGGGAAGCCGATCAGGCGGCCCTTCTCCAGCATCTGCTGGAAGCCCTTCTCGACCGAGGGAATGTATTCGGTAGGAACCGAGCCGCCCCGCACCTCGTTCACGAACTCGAAGTCGTTCCCATCCGTCAGGGGCTCGACGTAGCCGGCGACCTTGGCGTACTGACCCGAGCCGCCGGTCTGCTTCTTGTGCGTGTAGCTGTAGTCGGCGCGCTGCGAGATCGTCTCGCGATAGGCGACCTGGGGCGCGCCCGTCTCGACGGCCACCTCGTACTCGCGCTTCATGCGCTCGACGTAGACCTCGAGGTGCAGCTCGCCCATCCCGGAGATCACGGTCTCACCGCTCTCCTGGTCCACCTCGGTCCGGAAGGTCGGATCCTCCCGCACGAAGCGGCCGAGGGCCTTGCCCATGTTGGCCATGGCCTTCTGGTCCGTGCACTTGATCGACAGCGAGATCACCGGATCCGGTACGTGCATCGCGCTCATCGCGAGATCGACGGAGCCATCCGTGAAGGTATCGCCCGAGGCGCAGTCGATGCCGAACAGCGCAACGATGTCACCAGCACGAGCCTCGTCGATCTCCTCCATTTCGCTGGAGTGCATGCGCACCAGCCGACCGATCTTGTGCCGCCGCTTGGTGCGGGCGTTCACGATGCTCGATCCCTTGGTGACCGTGCCCTGGTAGATCCGGATGTACGTCAGCTGGCCGTAGCGACCGTCCTCGAGCTTGAACGCGAGCGCCACCAGGGGCTTGCCGGGATCGCTCTCGATCACCACAGAGGCCTCGTCGTTCGAGAGGTCTACGCCGGTGTTCTCGACGTCGAGGGGGCTCGGCAGGTAGGCGGTCACGGCATCGAGCAGCGGCTGGACACCTTTGTTCTTGTAGGCGCTGCCCAGGAAGACGGGGGTCAGCTCGAGGGAGAGCACGCCATTGCGCACCGCTTCGAAGATCAGCTCCTCGGTGACCTTGTCCTCGAGGATCGCCTCCATGAGCTCGTCCGAGAACATCGACACCGCATCGAGCATCTGCTCGCGAGCAACGTCGGCCTCGCCCTGCATGTCGGCCGGGATCTCCTCCACGACCACATGCTCGCCGTTCTCGCCCTCGAAGCGCAGCGCATTCATCCGGACCAGGTCGACCACGCCCGCGAAGTCGTTCTCGAGTCCGATCGGCAGCTGCATCAACACGGCATTGTGGCGCAGCTTCTCACGAAGGCCTTCGACGACCTTGCGCGGGTTCGCACCCGAGCGATCGAGCTTGTTGATGAAGGCGATCCGCGGGACCTTGTAGCGCTTCATCTGCCGGTCGACGGTCATCGACTGGCTCTGGACGCCTGCGACGCCGCACAGGATCAGGACCGCGCCATCGAGCACGCGGAGCGAGCGCTCGACCTCGATCGTGAAATCCACGTGACCGGGCGTGTCGATGATGTTGACGTGATGCTTGTTCCACTCGGTGTAGGTCGCGGCAGAGGTGATCGTGATGCCGCGCTCCTTCTCGAGCTCCATGTGGTCCATGGTGGCACCGACGCCATCCTTGCCCCGCACTTCGGCGATGCGGTGGATCCGGTTGGTGTAGAAGAGGATCCGCTCGGTCAGCGTGGTCTTGCCCGAATCGATGTGGGCGCTGATGCCGATGTTCCGGATTTTCTGGAGCTCGTTGATCATGACCTGGTCCGCCGTCAGCGGGCCGGCGCGATGCGCCGTCCTTCGAATGGAACGAATGGTGAAGCCCGCCCTGCAGACATCCGTCGGCGGATGCCCGAGAGAGGGATGCGACCCGTGGGGGGTGGGAGGCGCGGGCCCCTGAACCGTGGGCCTGTTCGGTCGAGCGCAGCTTCCCCGTGAGACGCCCGCGGAAAATAATGGCTTTCGGTCTCGACGCAAGTCGCCGCACTGCGTCATCCCGGACCGGCCCGGGTCGGGTTCCGGGCGGCCGCCACCTCGAGGAGCGCCTCCCGTGATCTCTCCATCAAACGGCGTTCGTCTGTCGAGCTATAAGAATGGGCGGTTCCCACCACACAGGCTCTACGTGCGGCACAGCTTCGATCGCAGGGCCCTGGCTGGGCGCGAACGGTCCCGCACGCGGAAACGTCGAAGCCCTCCGAACGCGGCGCCCCCGCAGGGCAGGCGGTCTGGCAGGGGGCGGGGCAGCCGTGGCAGGGGCCGGGGCCCGCCAAGGGTGCCGCCGAAGCCAGCGGCGCCGAGGTCGCGATCGCCCCGCGCAAGCTCCACCAGGGGCCGCGCTCGGGATGCAGCAGGAGGCCCAGCCGGCTCTCCCAGCCGAGCCCTGCCGCGCGACCGAGCGCCACCAGATCGACGCCACCGGCCCCGACGGGGCGGTGGCCTGGAAGGGCGAGTGCCGTCCAGCCCTCGTCCTGCAGCGCCTGGACGCCGGCCTCGAGCACGCGATCCGTGTGGGTATCGAGAGGATCCGGGCCCTCGTAGGTCACGTGCCCGAAGAAGGCCCGACCCGCCCCCAGCACGATCACTGCCTTCGTATCCGCTGGCAGCGCCGCCCGGGGCGCGGCGGCGGCGGCAGCGACCGGGCTGGCCACGCCGATCAGATCGAAGCCCCCCGCCGCGAGGACTCGCGCGGTGGCGACCGGCAGTCGCCCGGCGTGGCCGGGCTCCTCGGTGCTCACCCCAGCCGGGCCCCGACCGCCAAGGCCTCGGCGGCCGGCTCCTTGCCTTTGCCTTCGGCGCGGACCCTTCCGATACGGAGGCTCCCTCCGTGTGCGGCCACGCGCACCGCACCGTCCTGGTGCCCGACCACGGTTCCCGGCTCGGCCTCCGCGACCGGTTCGAGCCGCTGGCAATCGAAGAGGCGCAGCCGCCCACCCGCGGCCGCGGTGTGAGCGCCGGGCTGCGGATCGCAGCCGCGGATCAGGCGATCGAGGCGCGCCGCGGGCCAGGACCAGTCGATGGCCGCGATCTCGTCGTCCACCAAACCCTGGAAGCTCGCCTGGGACTCGGCCTGGGGTGTGTAGGTCGCGGTTCCGGCCGCGACCCGTTCGACCGCCTCCACCATCGCCTCGACCCCGAGTTCGTAGAGGCGCTCGAAGTAGAGGCTCGCCGCCGTGTGGTGGGGCTCGATCTCGACCCCGCCCTTCTGGACGACGATCGGCCCGGTGTCGACGCCTGCGTCCGGACGGAAGACCGTCACACCGGCCTCCGTCTCGCCCTCGATGATCTGCCACGCGAGGGCATTGCCTCCCCGGAACTTCGGCAGCAACGAGGGGTGGAAGCAAAGCGATCCGTGCTTCGGGGCGTCGACGATCACCTCGGGCAGGATCATCGTCACGAAGGCCAGCACGTTCAGCTCCGCCCCGAGCGCCGCGTGCTCTGCAACGCGCGAGGGGATCGCCACCCCTTTGCGACGCATGGCCTTGTGGCGGAAGAGCGGCAAGCCGCGCTCCAGCGCCGCCTCGGCCAGGGGATCGGGCCGGGCGCCCTCCGGTGGCGCATAGACCCCGACGATCTCGTGGCCCGCCTCCTGGAGCTTGAGGAGGACGTCGCGCCCGAAGGGGGCCTGACCGAAGGTGGCGATCCGCAAGGACATGGAAGGGACGTTACCGGGCCTGCTCTGCACCCCCAACGCAGGGGCCGCCCCCGCCGCTGGATCGATCAGCGGGCGTTCGTGCGGTCGCCGACGGCGCCCTTGGGTTGCGCGGGCGCTCCTGCCGCGAAGGTATGGGCCGGCACGTCGCGGTTCACGACGGATCGGGTGCCCACGATGGCGTGGGCGCCGATCGTAACGCCACGAAGCACGGTGGTGTCGGACGCGACCCAGGCGTATTCCCCGATCCGGACCGGCTCCATGCGCTCGGGCCGTGCCTCGTCGAGGTCGTGCTGGTCGGCATCGTAGACCTTGGAGCCCGGACCGATCTGCGCCTTCGTCTCCA
>JAJDAR010000153.1 GCA_029261775.1 Deltaproteobacteria bacterium
CCCCTTCGCGGTCTCGAAACCGATGCCCGAGTTCGCACCGGTCACGACGCAGCGTCTCGAGGAGAGGTCGACTTCGAGGTCGCGCGGGTCGAAGCCCAGCGCATGGACCCGGAAGCCGGTGCGATCGAAGGAGAGCAGCACCGTGGGATCCACGATCCGTCGCAACACGCTTGCGGCCAGGCGTTGCAGCGCTCCGGGAGCCTCCGAACCGTCCTCGATCGGCTCTCCGTGCAACAGGGCCTCTCGCACCTCTTCGAGGTCGGCATGGTCGCCGGCCTCACGACTGCGCTGGCGGTAGAGCAGCGCTCCACCGGCCGCCACGACCAGCACGCCGCCGAGCTGCCAGGGATCCCCCTGGACGCTGGCCTGACGGTGGCCGCTGCCGATGGCGCGCAGGGCGTTCAAGCCCATGCGCGGCGAGAGCACCTCGACCCGCCCGCGCCGAAGACCGGCGGCACGGTAGGCCCGCAGGTCCCGGTCGAGCAGGATGCGGCCCTCCCAGCTCTCGTCCTCCGCGAACGCGCGTGCGTGGCTGGCCGTTCCGCTGCCGATCAACACGATCTCGGCGCCGCTGGCCTCGATCTCCGCCCTCTGGCCGCGCAACTGCGCGGCTTGCTCGCGGCAGAAGAGTCATCCGAAGTGGCGCAGGAACACGAGGACGACGGGCCGGTCCTGCCACAGGCTGCCGAGTCGCACCGTCGCCCCGATCGGGGAGGACAGCTCGAGGTCTGCGAGTCGCTTCACTTCACTCATGGCTTCCCCTGGCTCCCGGTGCACTCACCGGGCTCGTGGCGGCTGCGCCCGATCCTCTGCTGCGATGGCAGGAGAGGATCCTGACGTATAATGTTTTTCTATACAATCGTCCTACCGGAGACGTGCTCGTGACAGGATCGAAAAGGCTCGCGGATCCCGAGGACGTACGGGCCGAGACGCTGGCCGTCGGCGACGTGGTGCGTGCGACGGGGCTCTCGCCCGAGCTTCTCCGCGCCTGGGAGCGCCGCTACGGGGCTGTCGAGCCGACCCGCACACCCGGCGGCTCTCGAAGGTACCGGCCGGGGGACGTCGAGCGGTTGACCCAGCTGAAGGCCGCGGTCGATGCGGGACACCGGATCAGCGAGGTGGCCCGTTGGAGCGCGGCTCGCTGGGTGCAGTTCCTGGACGATGGACGCCCCGCGACCCTGCCGGCCGTCGACGCGGTCCTCGAAGCACTCGCGGATCTCGACGGCCGCCGGGCGGAGGAGCTGCTCTCCTTCCAGCTCGCGAGCCTGGGCCCGGTCACCTTCGCCCGGGAGATCGCGCTGCCGTTGCTCGAGGCGATCGGATTCCTGTGGACCCAGCGCCACGCCTGCGTCGCATCGGAGCACCTGGGATCTGCGCTCCTGCGCACCATGCTGGGTGCCGCGCTGCGCCAGCCGTCCCCGGCGGGAGCGCCGCGGGTCGTCTTCACGACTCTCGCCGACGAGCGCCACGAGCTCGGGGCACTGGTGGCGGCGCTGGTCGCCCGCGGCGCCGGAGTCGACCCCCTCTACCTCGGACCGGACCTGCCCGCGGAGGAGATCGCCGTCGCAGTCGAACGCTCGGGCGCGGTGGCGGTCGCCCTCGGTGCCCTCGCCGGCGACGACGACGAGTGGCGCGCAGAGCTGACCAGGCTGCGGACCCTGATCGACGCACGGATCCAGGTCTGGGTGGGCGGTCCCATCAGCCATGGGTCGCTCCCCGAGGGCACGGCGTGGATCACCGAGCTCGACGACTTCGAACGGCGTGTCTCCGCGCTGGTCGGCGCCAGCTAGCGGACGCTCTCTTCGGCGCTGCCATTCGTCGAGTGCGCGACTCACCCCGGACACTCGATGCCTTCGCGCCCGATCCTTTCGCGAAGGCTTTCGAGCGCCTTCTTCTCGATCTGTCGCACCCGCTCGCGCGAGAGCCCGAGCTCTTGCGCCATGACCTGCAGGGTCTTCTCCTCACCCGACCCGAGGCCGAAGCGACCCCGCAGAACGGCCCGTTCGCGGGAATC
Organism: Deltaproteobacteria bacterium; assembly: GCA_029261775.1. Lineage (GTDB taxonomy): Bacteria > Myxococcota_A > UBA9160 > UBA9160 > UBA6930. The sequence goes on from JAJDAR010000153.1 coordinate 2,015, forward strand.
CAGCCGGCGGAGAAGCTTCGCCACCGAGCTCGCATCCTGCTCTCGCGCAAGTCCGTCGAGCGGATCGGGAACCTCGGGATCGGCCAGCAGATCCGCGACCACGTTCGCGTTCTCCGACCCGACCGGTGCCTCGAGGGAGCTTTCGGGCTCGCGCGTCCGCTGGGCCCGCTCGACGTCCTCCTCGTCGATGCCGAGCGCGCTGGACAGCTCGGCGAGCGTGGGCTCGCGGCCCAGCTGGCCGTAGAGCCGACCTTCCTCGCGCCGCAGATGACGGTGGCGGTCGAGGACCTGGGAGGGAAGCCGCACCACCCGGCCGTCACGCTGGAAGCAGCGGTGGAAGGCCTGCTGGATCCACCACGCAGCGTAGGTCGAGAAGCGGAAGCCCCGGCTGCCGTCGAACTTCTCGACGGCGCGGATCAGGCTGACGTTCCCTTCCTGAATGAGGTCGGCCATCGGAAGACCGAGGCTCTTGAAGTCCTTGGCCATGTGGACGACGAGCCGCAGGTTGTGCTGGACGAAGGTCGAGCGGGCGTCGAGGTAGGCCTTGCGGTGAACGTCCGCCTCGTGCGCTCGCCGAGCCAGCTCTTCGCGGCGCAGACCCCAGCGCGGCTTGGGAGAGCCCTTGCCTTCGAGATCGACGAGCAGGTCGTCGACCCAGCTGACGAGGAGTGAGGTCAGGGGTTCGAAGGCCTCGATCGAGCGAGCCAGCCGGTCGATCGCCCGCTCGCGCGCGGCGTCCGTGGTGGCGGCATGAACGGTCGCCACCCGCTTCCCGATCTCCGCAATACGCAGGGCCAGGGGCTCCGCCGGCTTGCGGCCAGGCTCGTGACGCTCGCTCAGCAGCTCGGGGACGAGATCCTGCTCCTCGCGTTTGCGCCAGTGCACCACCAGCCGCTGGCCGACGCCCGGAACACGGGAAAGGCTGTGCAGCAGCTCCTGCCGCGCGTTCTGCATGGCGAGCGAAAGCTCCTGCTCCTGCGCCGCCGTCAAGACCGGCGTGTCCCGGATGTCCCGGAGGAAGATCTCGAGGGATTCCTTGCCGCGGACCCCGCGCGGGGCAGGGGCTCCGCCGGGCTGGCGGCTGCGGACGACTCGGGGAGAGCGTCGGTTGAGTGTCTTCACGACTCGGATCCTCGTGCTGGGTTGTTTGATGTATAGATATTATCTATACATCTGTTTGGCGCAACGGTTTCCAGGAGATTTCTCCTGGGCCAGACGCGGAGGACCCCATGCCGATTCCCGCTGCTCCTGCTCTTCGCCGTCGAAGCCGCGTGCCCGAGGGGTCGGTGGAGCGTCTGGGTCGCATGGGCTGGATGGCGGGGGAGCTGCTGGTCGGGGGCCTGGCGGAGCAGGCGCAGCGCGCCTTCCAGGCCCGAGCGCCCGATCCCCTGCCCAGTGCCCTGCTCAACGAGTGGAACGCCCTGCGCTTGACGAAGCGTCTGGCCACCATGAGAGGCGCGGCCATGAAGCTCGGCCAGCTCCTGTCACTCGAAGGCGATGACCTCGTCCCGCCCGAGTTTGCCTCGGCCCTGGCCGCGCTCCGCCAGGATGGCGACGCCATGCTCGAAGAGCAGCTCTGCCAGGTCCTCGTGTCCGAATGGGGTGCGGGCTGGGAGGAACGCGTCCGGGAGTTCGAGTGGGAGCCGATCGCGGCGGCGTCGATCGGCCAGGTGCATCGCGCTCGCAGCCTGGAGGGGCGGGACCTCGCGCTCAAGATCCAGTTTCCCGGCGTGGCCCGCAGCATCGACGCCGACGTGGACAACCTGATCCGACTGGCACGCTGGTCCCGTCTGCTTCCGAGGGACTTCGATCTCGCCGGCCTGCAGCAGGAGGCCAAGCGGCAGCTGCGTCAGGAGGCCGACTACCGGACCGAAGCCTCCCACCTCGCGACCTATCGCCAGCTGCTGGGCGACGAGCCGCAGGTCGTCGTACCGGCGGTGCATTCCGAGCTGACGACCGAGCGCATCCTCGCGATGGACCACCTGGAAGGCGTGCCGCTCGAAGACCTGTGCGGTCCGGATCACGGCGACGGGCGCCGCTCCGAGGTCGGCACCCTCCTCTACCGTCTCCTGCTCCGCGAGCTGCTGGAGCTGCGCTTCGTCCAGAGCGATCCCAACTTTGCAAACTTCCTGTGGCTGCCCGCCTCGGAGCGGGTCGGCCTGATCGACCTCGGCGGGGCGCACCGGGTGCCCCCTGCGGTCGCCGACGGCTACCGCCGCATGCTCGTTGCGTGTCTCGAGGACGACCGCGCGGGCCTGCGCCGCGCCGCGATCGACATGGGCTACGTCCAGCCGAGCGAGAGGGCGGACCGGATGGAGGCCGTGGTCGACCTGATCGCACTCGGCTGGGAGCCCTTCCGCAGCCGGGGTGGCTACGACTTCGGGCAGAGCGATCTGGCCCCGAGGTTGCGCGAGGCGGGCCTGCACCTGGCCTTCGACCTGGGCTACCGCCGCCCGCCTCCGCCCGAGACGCTCTTCGTCCACCGCAAGCTCGCCGGAACCTTCCTGCTCTGCCAGCGGTTGCGCGCGAGGGTGGATCTTCGCAGCCAGGCGGAGCAGGTGTTGTCGCGCATCTGAGCGGACGATCCGTTCAGTCCTCGTCTCCAGTGACCCGCCCGAGCTTCCGGATCTCCTTCTCGAGCCAGCGGGTCTCCCAGAAGTTGGTCGTTTCCGCGAGCAAGGCCTGGTGGGCGGCGCGGCTGGCGCGGGCGGCACCGACGTGGCTGGGATCTCTCGCCAGGGCCACCTCGGCCAGATGGATCGCCTCGACAGCGGCGCCACTCGCGAGCTTGTTGCGGGCGGCTTCGGAGATCACGTCGGGTCCACCCGCGAGGTCGCAAAGGTCGGGATGCACGCTCCACGGTGGAACCGGGTAGAGCTCGGTCGTCGAGTGGTGATGGAACCAGCCGACGTAGTTCTCCCAGATCGCACGCACCGACCAGGCGATCTTGCCGTAGCCCTCCCCCACCTCCAGCTCGGCGGGCAGCCGGATCTCCCGCATCAAGGTCCAGATGTCCTTGCCCTCGTTCATGCCGGCGACGACGGCATCGTGCACGTGGAGGACGGCGTCCCGCATGCGCTCCACCTCCGATCGTACGAGGGCGGCACCTGCCACCGGCTGATGGTGGCCGACCAGCAGCGTCTCTGCGTCGAGGGAGAGGATCTTGTCGAGGGTCGACACGTAGGTGAGCGCGTCGCGATAGCGATCCCCGCGGATCGTCACGAGGTTCGGGAAGTGACCGAAGAGCGCTCCGAAGACGTTGCCGGTGAAACAGATGCGATGCTGGGGCAACCACACCAGCAGGGAGTCGCGGGTCTCGGCTCCGGGTGCGTGCAGCAGCTCGACCTCGAGACCTCCCAGCTCGAACACCAGGCGATCCTCGAAGGTGATCGTCGGCACCGGACGCGATTGTCCCGGGACCTCGCCCGCGAGTTTCTCCCGGATGAAGCGGTTCGCCCGCGAGATCGACTCCGCGAAGGCGAAGTAGCTCCGGCGCGCGCGGAAGCCCGCAATCAATCCGTCTTCGGCCTGGTGAGCCGGGTTGTGGGCGTGGGCGACGACCTCGGTGCCTGCTTCGATGAACTGATCGGCACCACCGACGTGATCGACGTGCCCCTGCGTGAAGATCACGTAGCGGATCGGCCCGGAATCGACCGCGTCGAAGGCCTCCCGATGCATGGGCGCCTCGAAACCCATGCCGGTGTTGATGACGATTCGACCTTCGGAAGTGACGATCAGGTAGGCGTTCGAGTTGCCTTCGGACAGGTGGATGAAGTCGTTGATCGGACCATTGCGGACGGTCGTGGCGGGCAGCATCTCGAAGGCCGTCGGCCTCGAGCGATGCAGGGGCTCGCTCATCGCTCCGGCTCAGCCCCGGCCGAGGCCATCGACGATCGCCTCGACGTCCTTCCAGACCGCTTCCCCCTGCGCCTTGAAGTTCGCCACGAGCGGCGCGGGGACGAAGGCCTCGACCGCGACGGCGTAGGAGCCGCGCGCGCGCATGCGATCGTACCAGGCGGCGACCCTGCCACGCGCCTCGATGAGCGGCGTCATCGCGAGGTGGTCGAGGCGCAGCACGTAGGGCAGCAGCGACGCGTCCGCGAGGCTCCAGTCCGAGCCGGCCAGGAAGTCACCCTGCTCGAGCGAAGCCTCCATCCCGTCGAGCATGCCGACGAAGGCCCGCAGCGCACCCTCCATCTCGGGCGCCTTCACACCGTGCTCGATGACACTGCGTCGTGCCGCGCGGCGCGAGGGGTCCGGAATCGCCTCGAGCGACGTCTCGATCTCCTCGGCGGACCTCTGCAGGATCATCGGACGCGTCCCTATCCCGTAGGTGAGCACCCCGGCCTGCGGGTGGACCTCGCCGTCGCACTTCTTCGTCCAGAGGCGCATCGCGTGACGCTCGACGGGATCGGCCGGCCGCAGCGGCACGTCGGGAAAGGCGTCGTCCAGGTACTCGTTGATGAGGGTGGACTCGATCAGGACCCGGCCCTCGTGCACCAGGGTCGGCACGACATGGTTCGGATTGAGCTTCACGTACTCGGGCGCGTGTTGCTCCCCGGCCATCAGGTCGACCCAGCGAGACTCGTAGTCGAGCCCCTTCTCGGCCAGCACGAGCCGGACCTTCTGCGAGCACGTCGAGAGGAAGTGATGATGAAGCTCGAGCACGGTTCCCTCCTGGGGTGGGCGACGAACGGGGAGGCTACACCAGAACCACGGCGTGATAGCTTCGCTGCATGGGGAGCCTGCACGCCGGCCGCGGCAGTTTGCCGCGGGGATTCGTCGCCGTGGCGCTGCTGACGCTGCTCGCGGGCCCGGCGCCTTCCGCGCCGGAACTCCTGGAGCCGGCGGCCGGCCGATTCCTCGTCGCCCGACGCCAGATCGAGGGATCGATGTTCGCGCGCTCGATCGTGCTGCTGATCGACGCCTCGGACCGGGGCGCCTCGGGACTGATCGTGAACCGGCCGACGCAGATCCGGCTGCGCGAGCTCATGAAGGTGCCCAGGGAACGCGAGGACCTGGTGCACCTCGGCGGACCGCTCGCACCGGGCGGCATGCTCTTCCTGACACGCGCCCCGGATCCGCCGGCCGGCAGCCGCCCCATCCGCGGCCGGCTCCACCTCGGCGAGAGCGCGGACGGCCTTCGCGCCCTGATCGCAAGCGGCGAGCCCGCCGAGCGTGTCCGGACCTTTCTCGGCCATGCCGGGTGGGCCCCCGGCCAGCTCGACCACGAGATCGCGAGAGGCGACTGGTTCGTGATCGAGGGCGAGGTCGCCCTCGCTTTCGAAGCCCGGGGCGACGAGAGCTGGGAGGCGGCGCTGGCTCCGCTCGAGGGGATCCGCGTCCGCGCGCCCGGCAGCGACCGGGTCGCGCTTCGGTGATCGTCCGGCCCCCGGTCTCACGGCTGGCCGGAGGAAGACGGATCGGTCGGCAACGCTATCGTCGCGCCTCCCGCGAGGACGCCTCTTGCCGCGACACTTCTACATCCCCTGGGTGCCCGCTCCTCGGACCCTGAAGCGCATCTCGCGATTGCACACCTGGGTGTACCGCAAGACCCGCGGATTCCTGGGCGGCCGGATGGACGGGCTCGACATGCTGCTGCTGACGACCACCGGACGTCGCAGCGGCATCGCGCGGACCCAGCCCCTGCCCTACTTCGTGGACGGCGACCGCCATCTGCTGATCGCCTCCTACGGGGGCGGAGCCCGCAACCCCGACTGGTTCCACAACCTGGTGGCCGAGCCGAACGTGACCTTGCAGGTGAAGGGCACCCGGCTCGAAGGGCAGGCCCGCCCCGCAGCGGGAGCCGAGCGCGAGGCGCTGTGGCGGGACATCACGCGCGAGCATCCCCGCTACCTGGCCTATCAGGCGACGACGCAGCGGGAGATCCCGGTGGTCATCGTCGAGCCCCGAGCTCCCGGGCGGCTCGAGACTGCGGCGAAGGAGCTGCCCCCGAGCGGGGACTGAGAGGCGCGGCGACGGAGCCTCGCAGGGCCCGCGTCCCGAGGCTACCAGCCTCGTCGGCGAGGGCGGCAGACAACGCTGCGGAAGCCCGCCCGTAGAGTGAGCGCCAGTCCCGGCCCGCCTGCTCGTCCTCGAAGAAAGGCTGCTCTTCGAATCCCCAGGTGCGGTGGAGAAGATGGAGCCGGCGCCACGCGTGGAGGCCCCCCAGCAGATCCCCTTTGGCCAGCGCCTCCTGCTGGCGATGCACGTGCACCTGCCCGGCAGGAAGCAGCAGCGCCGCGGCGTGCAGGCGATTCTCCCGATCCCATCGAGCGCGAGCCTGCGCGAGATCGGCGAAGCGCTCCGGAGACGCGGCGTGGAGATCCTGCAGCTCGCCTGGGTCGGCCACCAGGTCGTAGCCCTCGAGACGCGCAGGCATCCCCGCTTCCGCCGGAATCCAGATCAGCTTGCGATCGAGGCTGCGCACGGCCGTCACCCGCCGTTGCATCTCGCGCTTGGGGGTGGTCCAGCCCTTGCGTGTGGTCTGGAGGAAGACCTGGTCGCGGATGCGCGCGGCACGCCCGTCCGCGAGCGGCGCGATGGAGACGCCCTGCATCGCCGGTGACACACGCGCGGTCTCGAGGCCCAGCCATTCGAAGAGGCTGGGCATGAGATCGACGCCCTGGACCAACGCGGCACTGCGGCCGGCGGGCCGTCCCGGCACGCGCACCAGCAGCGGAATCCGCACGAGCTCGTCGGTGAGCTTGCCGTCGTAGCCGGTGGAGGCATGGCCGATCCAACCGTGCTCGAGCAGCTCCTCGCCGTGGTCGGCGGACACGATCACGATCGTCCGCTCCCACAGGCCGGTCTCCCGCAGGGCGGCGAAGGCGCGACCGAGATGATCGTCGGCATCGCGCACGGTCTCGTCGTAGAGCGCGCGGATCGCTTCGGCGTCGCCCGGCTCGAAGCGGATCGCACCCGCGTGCTCGAAGGGCAGCTCGGCGGGCGGGTCCCGGAAGATCAACGCGTGCTCGCGTGCGGCTCCCAGGCCGGGTGTCTCCGTGGGCGAGACGAGGAAGCGCCCGGCGTTGCGCTCGCCAGGTCGATAGGGAAGGTGGGGCTCCTTCGAGTGCAGCCAGGCGAAGAAGGGCCCGGCCTCAGGATCCGCTTCGGCTGCAGCCGCTCGCTTGCGCACGAAGGCATCGAACGCCTCTGCGCCGACCTCGTGCTCGAGACCCAGCCCGCCGTAGTTGGCGCCCGTCGCACTGCGCCCCCAGGTCGTGTAGCCCTCCTCCTGCAGGATGCGGAGGGGAGACGCCAACTCGGCGTCGTAGCTGCTGTGGCGGCCGTTCTGGGCGTGAACCGGTGGGTAGTAGCCGGTCAGCATCGAGACGATCCCCGGACTCGTCCAGGCGCCGGTCGCGAAGGCGTTCTCGAACACGAACGCCTCCTCGGCGAAGGCGTCGAGCTGCGGGCTCGTCGGGCGGCCGTACCCGGAAAGGGAGAGGTGGTCCGGCCGCAGGCAGTCGACGGTGAGCAGCAGGACGTTGGGGTGCTCGACGGGGAGCGGCTCCGCGAGACCGGCCCGGCTCGACCCGATCGCGAGCAGCCCGATCGCGATCCGCGCGGCCCGATGGATGGATCTCCAGTCAGCCAAGTCCCCAGGGTATCGAAAGGATTTGTAATGACACGTTGACTGCCAATACGTGCTAGGCTCGGCCGCGTTCCCCTCCTTGCTCGAGGAGACCTCCCGTGGTCGACCGCAGCGCGAGACTCGCGAGCCGCCAGGATCCGAGCCCGATGCAGCGTCGGGTGGGCTCCCGCGTCGTGAGCTTTCTCGTCTCGCCTGGCCGTCGCGCGGCGGCGCGCCGCCTCCAGGAGCTGCGCCGGAGGCTGAGCGGTGCACCGCACCGGGTCGAGGTCTTCCATCAGGCCGACGATCCGTACAGCCACCTGCTCAGCCAGGTGCTGGGGGCGCTGGAGCGGGCCTACGAGATCGAGCTCGTGATCCATCTCGTCGGCCGCAATGAGGGAGCGAACAACCCGGAGCCGGAGCTGCTGGCGGCCTTCGCCCGACGCGATGCCGCCGCCACCGCTCCTCATCGCGGGCTCCACTTTCGCGACCCGGGTCACGCCCCGCCCCCGGAGGCGGTGCAGCTCGCCGAACGGTTGCTGCAGGCAGCGATCGAGGACGGCAGCTTCACCCGCCGCGCACCCGAGATCGGTGAAGCGCTGTGGTCGGGCGACAAGAGCCTGCTCGAGACCCTGGCGAGCGCACACCCCCTGGCTGAGGAGGACGTCACCCGGCGCGCGCTCGAGGCGGGCAGTGAACGCCGCCGACGACGACGCCACTACTCGGGCGCCATGCTCCTGTACGGCGGCGAGTGGTACTGGGGGATCGACCGCATCGACCATCTCGAGGCGCGCCTGCAGGCGCTCGGCGCGGCGCGTTCCGATGCGACGGTCCCCGTCGCACCGCGGCCCGCGATCGAGAGTGGGCCGCTCCGAGACGAAGGCCGCATCACCCTCGAGTTCTTTCCTTCGCTCCGCAGCCCCTACACGGCGGCCGTCACCGAGCGCACCCTCGCGCTCGCGGAGGAGACCGGCGTCGAGCTGGTGCTGCGACCCGTGCTTCCCATGGTGATGCGCGGCGTGCCCGCCACGCCGGTCAAGGGCGTCTACATCTTCACCGATGCCGGCCGCGAGGCGGAGCTCCTGGGTGCGGACTACGGCCGGTTCTTCGACCCGATCGGCACTCCCGTGGAGCGGGGCTACTCGCTCTTCCCGTACGCGCAGACCCGGGGTCTCGGTGGGGCGCTGATCGCCTCCTTCCTCCGCGCCGCCTTCGCCGAGGGCATCGACACCGGCAGCGACGAGGGCATCCGCCGGGTGGCGGAGCGCGCTGGCCTCGACTGGAGCGAGGCGCAAGCCCACCTCGACCGTGACGACTGGCGCGAGGAGCTCGAGGCGAACCGCCTGGTGATGGTCGAGGAGCTCGGGCTGTGGGGCGTGCCCAGCTACCGCGTCTCGGGCCCGGAGGGCGAGCCCGACCTCGCGACCTGGGGCCAGGATCGGCTCTGGCTCGTCGGGCGCGAGATCCAGCGCCGGATCGGCCTCACCCGCGGCTCCTAGTTCGACCGGCGTGGTGCGATCGCGCCCCGCGTCGAGACCCTGACACCGGAAACCACAGGAGACTCGAAATGAAGTTGGGACTTTCCTCCGTGAGCTTTGGAGCCAAGGCACGCGTCCCCCTCGACTTGATCCAGCGCGCCGAGGAGCTGGGCTTCGATTCGGCCTGGACGGCCGAGGCCTACGGCAACGACGCCGTCACGACGGCCACCTGGATCCTCGCGCGCACCACGAAGATCAAGGTCGGTACCGCCATCATGCAGATGCCCGCCCGCACGCCGGCCATGGCCGCGATGACGGCGATGACCCTCGACCACCTGTCGGGAGGTCGCTTCATCCTGGGCCTTGGGCCGAGTGGTCCGCAAGTCATCGAGGGCTGGCACGGTCTGCCCTACGGCAAGCCGCTGACCCGCACGAAGGAGTACATCTCCATCATCCGCCAGGTGCTGGCGCGCGAGGCCCCGCTCGAGCACCAGGGCGAGCACTACACGATCCCCGCGACGGGCAAGGGGACGACGGGGCTGGGCAAGCCGCTCAAGAGCATCCTGCACGGCAACCCGCAGATCCCGATCTACACGGCCTCGATCGGGCCTGCCGGGCTGCGCTGCTCCGGTGAGGTCGCCGACGGCGTCTTCCCGATGATGGTCGATCCGGAGAAGGTCGAGGAGGTCCAACTGCCTGCCTTGCAGGAGGGCTTCGAGCGGGCCGGAGGTGGCAAGAGCCTGAAGGACTTC
>JAJDAR010000154.1 GCA_029261775.1 Deltaproteobacteria bacterium
CTCTGACACGAGGGGGTTCCGTGAGTCCTGCGCGCATCCTGGTGGTCGATGACGAGCGATTCTTTCGGGAGGCGATCCGCGAGGTCCTGGAGCCTCTGGGTCACGACCTCGTGTTCGCCTCGGACGGGACCTCGGCGCTCGAGGAGGCCGGCGATCCGACCCTCGGCGTCGTGATCCTCGATCTCCAGCTCCCCGATCTGCACGGTCTCGAGGTCTTCCGGCGGCTGCGCGACCGGCGCCCCGATCTGCGTGTGATCATCCTCTCCGCCCATACCGACCAGGAGTACGTGCTCGAGGCGCTCCGGCTCGGGGCCTGCGACTACCTGGCCAAGCCGATCCACGGCGAGGAACTCTCGCTGGCCGTGGGCCGCGCGGTCGAGAATCACGGGGTGGCGTCCTCGCGGGCGCGGCTGCGCCAGCGGCTCGGCGAGCTCGAGCGGGGCCTGACGGCGCTGCGGGCGCGGGCCCGCGCGCCCGAGGCCGATCCGGCCGAGCTGCTCGATGCGGCGGTGGCGCTCCTGGCGGATCTGGTGGGCGCCGGCCGGACCTCCCTGCTGGTCGCGGACGGGACCGCTCAGCAGCTGCGGGTCGCGGCCGCCACGGGCGGCAAGGTGCCGACGGCGGAGATGGACCCGGTCGCGATCGGAGAAGGCATCGCCGGCCGGGTCTGGGAGCGGGCCGAGCCGACCCTCGTCGCCGATCTGGCCCGGGACGAGCGCTTCGCGGGCCTCGGGCACGCGGGTCGCTACCAGACGCCATCCTTCGCCATCGCGCCGCTGCAGGCGGGAGGCAGCGCGCTGGGTGTGCTGTGCGCGAGCGATCCCCGACAGGGCGGCAGCTTCGACGAGGATGATCTCTCGCTGGTCAAGATCTTCGCCGGCGAGCTCGCCCAGTTGATCGACGCGAGCCGGGTGCCGCGGCCCAGGGTGACCGGTGGCGAGGAAGCCGGCCCTCACGGCGCGGCCCTGGCCCAGGCGATCTGCGAGGCCGTGACGGCCGAGATCGAGCCCGCCCGGATCCTCGAGGCCGTGCTCCGCCCGGTGGCGGATCAGCTCGACGCGGCGCCGGTGGCGCTCTTCCTGACCGCCCCCGCCGGCGACGAGCTGGTGCGCGAGGCCCAGTGGGATGGGGGTCGCGCCGACGACCGCGAGCGGCTGGCGGCACCGGCGGGGCTGACCGGCGCGGTCCTGGAGTCCGGCCGCCTGGTCGCGACCGGCGACCCTTCGACCCATCCGCGCTTCGATCCGGAGGTCGACACGCCCCGCGACGGCCGGGTCCGGCCCTTCCTGTGCGGCCCCCTGCGCTTCCGGAACAAGACGCTCGGGGTGTTCCGGGTCTTCCCCGCACGCGCCGAGGACGCGCAGCCCGAGGTCGGCGAGGTGCTGTGCGCGGCCTTGTCCGCAGCGGTCCGCAACGTCCTGCTCTACCGAAGCCTGCTCGAGACGATCGAGGAGGTGGCCGTGGCGCGGCGAGCGGCCCGGCCGGAACCGGCCGCGGGCCCGGACCTGCGGGCGGAGGTGCCGCCGGTCTGGCCGGTACAGGGGGATGAGCCCCCGAGGAGTCCGTAGGCGTGGTTCAGGCCCTGATCGACAAGGCGGAGATCCTGATCGAGGCGCTGCCCTACATCCGGCGCTTCCGGGACAAGACCGTGGTCATCAAGTACGGCGGCAGCGCGATGACCGATGAGGCGCTGCGCGCCTCGTTCGCCGTCGACGTGGTCCTGCTGAAGACCATCGGGGTGCGGCCGATCCTGGTGCACGGCGGCGGCCCGCAGATCGGAGCCACCCTGGAGCGGCTGGGGATTCCCACGCGCTTCGAGAAGGGCCTGCGAGTCACCGACGACGCGACCATGGAGGTCGTCGAGATGGTGCTCGGCGGACGCATCAACCGCGAGATCGTGAACCTGGTGAACCAGGCCGGAGGCCCGGCCATCGGGCTCACGGGTAACGACGCCGGTCTGCTGCGGGTCCGGACCCGGCGCGAGGAGGGCGTGGATCTCGGGCGCGTCGGCGAGGTCGTGTCGGTCGATCCGGGAGCGATCCGGGCGGTCACGGACGCCGGATTCATCCCCGTCGTGGCCCCGATCGGGGCCGATTCCGACGGCGTCACGCACAACGTCAACGCGGACGAGGCGGCGGGCGCGATCGCCGAGGCGATGCGCGCCGAGAAGCTGATCCTGCTGACCGACGTCGAGGGCGTGCTGGACGGCAGCGGGAACCTGATCCCCCAGCTCTCCGAGGCCGAGGTCGCGAAGCATCGCGAAGAGGGCACCATCGCCGGCGGCATGATCCCCAAGGTGGAGTGCTGCGTGCGAGCGCTCCATGGTGGGGTGGGCCGGGCCCACATCGTCGACGGGCGCGTCCTGCATGCCATCCTGCTTGAAGTCTTCACCGATGGCGGAGTCGGCACCCTCCTGACGCGATAGGCGGCCGGCCTTCCGCCAGGGCGGGCCTTCGCCCGAGGGCGGACCCCCGGAGCCGGCCCGGGCGGGATAGGGGCTTCCACCCGGAAGCGCAGCCCTTGCGGGTGGGAAGGAAGCCGCGCAGCCCCCAGGTTTCCCAGGGCTTTGCCAGGAACCCCTCAGCTTCGCGCAGCGCCGGGCCGATGAGCCCGGGGAGCCACCTCCCGGGGGAGGCGGACTCGTGGACGTGGGGGAAACGGCTGTGCCTTCGGGTGAGGCTCACGGCGATCGACAGGCAGCGCCGCGGCGGGAGCTGCGCGCGGCGCCTCGCTTCGACCTCGAGATCGATCCGAGCCTCGACCTGGATCCCAAGATCCAGGAGGAGCTGCTCGAGTTCGCCGCCGGGCTGGGCCGTCCGTACCACGAGATCCTGGGCGTCGCGCTCGATGCGGACGACCGCACGATCAAGAAGGCGTACTTCCAGAAGTCGAAGCGCTTCCACCCGGACCGCTACTTCCGGAAGAACCTCGGTGAGTACGAGCGGGTCGTCGACACCTGCTTCAAGAAGCTGCTCGAGGCCTACGAGCTGCTCTCGGACCCGGCCACGCGCGAGGAAGTGCAGAAGCGCCTGCGCAGCGCCGGCAAGGCCGCTGCGTCGCCGTCCCCCGCCGGAACCCCGCCCGCCCAGGAGGGTGCCTCCGAGGGGACGACGGCGCCGCCCGCGGAAGAGGCGGTCGCGCCCAGCAAGCCCCGGCTGTCGGGAGCCCACGCGGCGCGGAGGCTGCGGCGGAAGATGTCCGGCCTGCACGGACACAAGAAGATCAAGACCGAGCGCAAGCAGCGGGCCAAGAGCTTCTTCGAGTCCGGCATGACGGCGTTCCTTTCCGAGCGCTGGCTCGAGGCTGCGGGCTCCGTGCGGCTGGCCATCGCCTTCGATCCGGAGAACGAGGCCTACCGCGAGGAGTTCGCGAAGGTGCAACGCCGTGCCCACGAGGAGCGGGCGAAGATCCTGATGAAGCAGGGCGAGAACGCCATGGATCTGCGTGACCACGCGGCGGCGTTCGAGGCGTTCGAGGAGGCGGTCCACTATCGCCCCTTCGACGCCGATCTCGCGATCCGCGCCGCCAGGCTGGCCTGGCAGGTGGTCGGCGACCTGCACAAGGCGAAGGACCTCGCCGTCAACGCCTGTGAGCTGGAGCCCGAGCGCGGCGACTACCGGAGATTGCTCGGGCAGATCTACAAGGCCGCAGGGCTCGACGCGAACGCGAAGCGGGAGCTCGAGGCGGCAGTGCGCATCGACTCGAAGGACAAAGAAGCGAAGGCTGAGCTTCGAGGGCTCTAGCCCCGAGCGGAGGGAATCATGGGTCACGTGATCGGAATCGACCTGGGTACGACCAATTCGTGCGTTGCCGTATTGGAGAACGGTCAGCCCAGCGTCATCCCCAATGCGGGTGGCTACAAGACCACGCCGTCGATGTTCGCCATCACCCAGGACGGCAAACGTCTGGTGGGTCATCTTGCGAAGCGACAGGCGATCACGAACTCCAAGAACACCGTCTATGCGTCGAAGCGGCTGATCGGGCGCCGCTTCGATTCGCCCGAGATCCAGCGGGCCATCGACGTCACTCCCTACGCCATCGTGGAGGGGCCGAACGAGGATGCTCGCGTGGAGGTGGCGGACAAGACCTTCACCTGCCCCGAGGTCTCGGCCTTCATCCTGCGCGAGATGAAACGCGTCGCAGAGGAGTATCTCGGAGAGCCGGTCCAGGAGGCCGTGATCACGGTCCCGGCCTACTTCAACGACGCCCAGCGCCAGTGCACCAAGGACGCCGGCAAGATCGCGGGCCTCGACGTGCTGCGCATCATCAACGAGCCCACGGCGGCGGCGCTGGCCTACGGATTCAATCGGAACGAAGAGGAGAAGATCGCGATCTACGACCTTGGCGGAGGCACCTTCGACATCTCGATCCTCGAGATGAGCGACGGCGTCGTCGAAGTCATCGCGACCGCCGGCAACACCTTCCTCGGGGGTGAGGATTTCGATCGCCGGATCGTCGAGCACCTGCTGAGCGAGTTCCAGCGCGGTGAAGGCATCGATCTCCGCGGGGACGCGATGGCCCTCCAGCGGCTCAAGGACGCGGCGGAGAAGGCCAAGTGTGATCTGTCGGCCCGGGAGACCGCCGAGATCAACCTGCCCTTCATCGCGAGCGACGACTCGGGACCCCGCCATCTCTCCGTCGAGCTCACGCGCGAGGCGCTGGAGCGTCTGGTCCACGACATCGTCGAGGGCACGCTCAAGACGGTCGAGGCCTGCATCGCCGACGCGGGTGTCGACACCGGCCAGATCGACCAGGTGATCCTGGTGGGCGGCCAGACCCGCACGCCGTTGGTGCAGAACCGCGTCGCCGAGTTCTTCGGGAAGCGGCCCCACAAGGGCGTGAACCCGGACGAAGTCGTTGCGATCGGCGCCGCCATCCAGGGCGAGACGCTGACCTCCGAGGACGAGAACCTGCTGCTCCTCGACGTGACGCCCCTTTCCCTGGGCATCGCGACCTTCGGTGGACACTTCGCCCGCTTGATCGAGCGCAACACCACCGTCCCGGTCTGCAAGAGCCACATCTTCACCACGACCCGCGACAACCAGTCCGCCGTCAAGATCCGCGTTCTCCAGGGCGAGTCCGAGACGGCTGCGGAGAACGACCTGCTCGGGGAGTTCGTGCTCGGTGGCATCCGCCCGGCCCGCAAGGGAGAGCCCGAGATCGACGTCTCCTTCGACATCGATGCCAACGGCATCGTCAGCGTGTCGGCGCGGGATACCTCGACCGGCAAGGAACAGTCGATCACCGTCAACGCCACGGGGACGCTCTCGGACGACGAGATCCAGCAGATCATCGAGGAGCAGGAGCTCTACGAAGTGCAGCTCAAGGACTTCGACGACGTCCAGACGAAGGCCTGATGCCATGGGTGGGTCCTC
>JAJDAR010000155.1 GCA_029261775.1 Deltaproteobacteria bacterium
CTCGAGGTCGAGCCCGAGGTCGAGCGGCTCTTTCGCGACGAGCTCGACGCGATGCTGCGCGCCCTGGCGCCCTTTCCGAGCATCGTCGTCTGGGTCCCTTTCAACGAGGCGTGGGGACAGTTCGCAACCGACGAGATCCTGGCCGACGTCGCACACCGCGATCCGGATCGGATCGTGGACGGACCGAGCGGGTGGAAGGACACGGGCAGCGGTCAGGTGAGGGACCTGCACGTCTACAACCGCGAAGCCGAATGGCCCGAGGCGACGGACGACCGCCCGCAGGTCTACGGCGAGTTCGGCGGTCTCAAGCTGGCCATCCCGGGGCACACTGCCGTCGAGAAGGGCTGGGGCTACGACGCCTGCGATTCGGAGCAGGACTTCGCGAAGCGCTACACGCAGATCCTCGAGACCGTGGAGTTCCTCGTGCCGCGCGGCCTGGCGGGTGCGATCTACACCCAGACCACCGACGTCGAGAGCGAGCTGAACGGCCTCCTGACCTACGACCGGCGCCGCTTCAAGATCGCCCCGGAGGCACTCGCCGAGCTGCATCGGCGGATCCTGGCCGGCCGGAAAGCGGACTGACCGGCCATGCGGATCTGGCTCGACACCGATCTGGGCAGCGACGTCGACGACGCGTTGGCCCTGGCCTACGCGCTGCGCCACCCGGAGATCGAGCTCGTCGGGGTCTCGACCGTCTTCGGGGACGTCGGCCTGCGCACGCGAATCGCCGTTCGCCTCCTCGACATCGCGGGGCGGAGCGAGATCCCCGTACGGACGGGCCTCGGCAAGCCCCTCACCGAAGCCCGTCAGGGCGTGATGTTCGGGCATGAGGGACTCGGCCTCTTCGAGCATCCGGAACCGCAGCTGCGCACCACCGGAGACACGGACGGGCAGCGACGCATCGCCGAGCTGGGACAGGCGATCGAACGAGCACGCCCCGACGCCCTGGTCGCCATCGGACCCCTCACGAACCTCGGGGCGCTCGCCCGGGCCGGCGTGACGCTGCCTCGGCTCGC
Source organism: Deltaproteobacteria bacterium (assembly GCA_029261775.1). Lineage (GTDB taxonomy): Bacteria > Myxococcota_A > UBA9160 > UBA9160 > UBA6930. The sequence goes on from JAJDAR010000155.1 coordinate 1,017, forward strand.
GATCATGGGCGGCAAGCTCGTGCCCGCCCCGCTGCCGGGCGCCAACCCGCAGATCGAGGAGTGGAACTGGTGGTGCGACCCGAAGGCCGTGCAGGAGGTTCTCGGCGCTCGCCACGTCGTGCCGCCGCGGGTGGTTCCGGCCGAGGTGACGTTCCGCACCTCACTCGCACCGGGCGACGTCGACCGCCTCGGCGAGGGCGACGATCTGGCGCGAGCGCTGGCCGCGTTGTGCCGGGAGTGGATGACGGCCCAGGTCGAGAGGCTGCACTTCCCCAAGGCCGCGGTCCTGCTGCATGACCCGCTCACCGTGGCCACGCTCGTGCACGAGAGCCTGTGTCGCTTCGAGACACGGCGCGCGCAGATCGACGACGCGGGCCGGACCACCTGCGGCGCGGGCCACGAGGTGGAGGCGGCCGTCGACGTCGACCCGGCTGCGACTCGCAGCCACCTGATGGAGACCTGGCTCTCCCCGACATGACCCCCCTGCTAGCCTTGGCCTCGGCGAGGAGGTGGCGTGGGGCAGACCTTGGACGAGCACGCGCTCGCGAGCCTGCTCGCAGTCGCGCTGTTCGCCCTGGTGTGGCTCGGCCTGGCCGCACAGGTCCGCAAGATCGCCGGTCGACAGGCACACCCCCCGAGCTTCAGCCTCGTGCTGACGGCGGCACACCTGGGACGCTTCGGCGGCTGGGCGCTGATCGGGGCGGCGATCTTCCACGTCGATCCATGGACGGGCGGCATGCTGATGGTGACCCGCACGCCCGCCGTGGCGCTGGTCCTGGTGACCCTGCTGCAGCGCCGCGTCCTGCGTCCCTCGCCCGGTGAGCTGCTGCGCTGGCTGGCGCTGCCTCTCGGCGCGCTCCTCGCTGCAGGGCTCGGGCTGCTCGCGGCACCTGGCTCCGCCGCCATCGCCGTCGGCCTGCAGGCCTTCGTCGCGGCCTGCTTCGCGGCGCAGGGCTTCTATGCCCTGCCGCGGCAGATCGTGATGGCCTGGCACGAGCCGCTCGGCAACCTGCGTTGGTTCCAGCTCTCGCTGCTGGCGAACTACGCCGGCATGCTCGTCTACGCCTCCTTCGTCCGCGAAGAGGGTGCGCAGCTGCTGATGCGGGCCGCGTACGGGGTGGTGCTGGTCGAGCAGGCCGTGCTCGTGATCCTGATCGAGCGCGGCGTGCGGGCCCATCGTCGCGCAACCACGAAGCGCTGACGTGGAGCGCGGACCGGAGTGCCTTCAGCTGGGCCCGCGCATCGCCTCGAGATTGCGATGGCTCGTCTCGACGGCCTCCCACATGTCGGTGGCACAGCGGTCGAGTTCCACGATGTGCCAGGCCGCCCGGCTGACCGCGAGCACACCACCCACGTCGACCGCACCCTCGCCCACCGCCGTCATGTCGGAGGCGGGATCGTCGGCCGGGCCGTCCTTGACATGCAGCAGCCTCGCGCGCGCGCCGAGGCGGCGGACCAGCTCCACCGGGTCGACGCCGCCGACCTGCGCCCAGTAGACGTCGACCTCGGCGAAGACGCTCGGCTCCAGCTTCTCGAAGAAGACGTCGTACGCGGCTCGCTCGCCGATCCGGGACGTGAACTCGAACTGATGATTGTGGTAGCCGAGGCTCATGCCCCGCGCGCGCGCCCGGGCGTCGGCCTCGTTCAGCGCATCGGCCGCCGCCTGGATCCGCGCTTCGTCCCCGAAGCAGTCCGGCGGGAGGAACGGCACCACGAGCACGTCGTTGCCCAGCTCCGCCTGCGCATCGAAGACCCGGTCCGCGTTCTCGGCGTTCGGCAGCTCGACGTGCATCGCACTCACCGCGACCCCGGCCTGGTCGGCGCAGTGGCGGAGCGCCTTCGGCGACAGATCCATGAAGCCGGCCGGCTCGATCCCGGTGTAGCCGATCCGAGCGACCCGCTCGATCACCGCCGCGAGGCCCAGGGAGCCGACAGCCTCGCGAAGCGTGTAGAGCTGGATGGAGAGCGGTGCGTCCATCGCGGGAGCCTACCAGCCGCAAGCGCGAGCGGCGTTTGACAGCGCGTCGGGTCCGTGGGAGCGTCCCACGTCATGCCGGTCGCCACACTCGACGAGATCCACCGCTATCCCATCAAGAGCATGCTCGGAGAACGCGTGCAGGAGATTGCAATCCGAGAGGACGGGCTGCTGGGAGACCGCTCCTGGGCGATCCGCGACGAGCAGCGGGGCAGCATCGAGGGAGGGCGCAAGCTCCCGGCCCTGCTGAACTGCGCTGCGCAGCTCAGTGGGTCCGTGCAGGCGGATGCGAGTGCAGCGGACCTGCCCGTGCCGACCTTCGAGCTGCCCGACGGGACGAAGCTGCGGGCGGACGATCCCGAAGCGGCCCGCCAGCTCTCGGCGCTGAGCGGCCGGCCCCTCACGCTCTGGGCACGGCAGCCGGCGACGGACGAAGCCCACCACCGGCGTGGCGCTCCGGACCATCCGGAGATGCTGGACGAGCTGCGGGCGATCTTTGCGCGATTGCCCGAAGAGCCGCTGCCCGATCTCGGCGCCCTGCCCCGCGAAGTGCTGGTCTCCAGCACGCTGCCCGGCACCTACTTCGACTGCTATCCGATCTTCCTGCTGAGTCGAAGCTCCCTCGCCAGCCTCTCCGCTGCGCAGCCCGATTCGATCTTCGACGTGAGACGCTTTCGCCCGAACCTGCTCGTCGACTGTGACGACGAAGCAGGCTTTCCCGAGAACGCCTGGGTCGGAAGACGCGTGCGGATCGGCGAGGTGGTGCTCCGCATCGCCGTCGAGTGCCCACGCTGCGTGATGACGACCCACCCCATCGCCGAACTGCCGAAGGATCCGCAGATCATGCGGACCCTCGTCAAGGAGAACGGCGGAAACCTGGGTGTCTACGCGTCGGTAGAGACGCCCGGCACGCTGCGCGAGGGCGATGCCGTCGAGCTGCTCGAGGACTGAGCCCCCATCCTTGTACCCTCCTGAGCGGAGGAAGGACCCGTGGTGAACGGCATGCGGATCGCAGAGCGCTGGTGGGTGCGCGAGAGCTTTCCCGACGGGATCACCCGACTCACCGAGCCCCACGTCCATCCCCTGGTGCGCTGCAACGTCTGGCACGTGAGGGGAAGGGATCGCGACCTGGTCGTGGACACGGGAGTCGGGGTGGCCTCGGTTCGAGATGCGATCTCCGAGCTGACCGACCGCCCGGCGGTGGGTCTGGCGACCCACATCCACTGGGATCACGTGGGAAGCCTGCACGAGTTCGACGAGCGCATCATGCACGAGCTCGAAGCCGGTCGCATGGATCCGTACGACGAGTTCGCCACGATCACGCGCTCGGGCTTCGCGCCCGAGGTGCTCGACTTCCTCGCGGGGATCGGATTCCCGATCGAAGGCGACGCCTTGATCGACGCCCTGCCCCACGCGGGGTACGACCCGGAGAGCTACGCCATCGTCCCCACGACACCGACCCGGCAGGTCCGGGAGGGCGACGTGATCGACCTCGGGGATCGCCACTTCGAAGTCCTGCATCTTCCGGGTCACTCGCCGGGCAGCCTCGGGCTCTGGGAGGAGGCGACCCGCACGCTCTTCTCCGGCGACGCGATCTATGACGGCGTGCTGATCGACCAGCTCGAGGACAGCTCGATCCCCGACTACCTGGAGACGATGAAACGCCTGCGCGACGTTCCCGCGCGGATCGTCCACGGAGGGCACGAACCGAGCTTCGGCCGCGAGCGCCTGCTCGAGATCGTCGACGCCTACCTGCGCGATCGCGGGTAGCGAGAGCCGGGCGGATCAGCGCCGGCCGATGTCGTGCTTGCCGGGCTTGCGGTTCGCATTCGCCAGCGCCTTCTCGGCCACGGCTCGCGCCGCTTCCTCGATCGTGCCGTACCGCTCGTCGGCGAGATCGCGCTTGGCCTTTGCGAACTCGACCTGCGGAAACGAGGTGTTCACCCGCGGACGCAGTGCGAAGAGATGCCCCAGGTTGACGCCTTCGACGCTCACGGTGCCTTTTGCGGCCTTTGCGGCTTTGGCGGCGGGCGCCTTCGGAGGGCTCGCTTGCGGAGCCTGGCGGGCCGGGGGCGGCGAGGCCTTGGGGGCCGCGGACTTCTTCGCGCTCGTCTTCTTGGAGGTCGCCTTCTTCGCGCTCGCCTTCCTGGCCGCCGGCTTCTTGGCGGCGGCCTTCTTCGCGGCGGGCTTCTTCGCCGAGCTCTTCGTGGCGGCGGAGGTCTTCTTCGCGGCAGGCGCCTTCGTGGTCTTCTTGCGGGCTGTCATGGCGGCAGCATAGCGAGCCACCGGGCCTCCACCCTTCGGCCTGCTGACGCCGGGCCCCGAACGCGCGATGCTGGCGTGCCCAGCCAGCAGGAGCCCCCGTGAGCGACGCAGACCGACCTCCCCTCTCCGTGGAGCGCGACGGCCCCGTCGTGACCCTCGCCAACCTGGACGCGCCGCGGAACCGCATGAGCCTGGCCTTCATGGATGCCCTCGAGGCCACCTTGCCGGAGCTCGCTCGGGACCCGAGCGTGCGGGCGATCGTGATCACGGCAGAGGGCCAGGAGAACTTCTCGGTCGGGATGGATCTGAAGCAGCTGCCCCAGGGCGTACAGAAGATGGGAAGCCTGGAGGCGGTCTTCGACCAACGCCTGCGGGTTCTCGACGGGATCGAGCGGATGGAGAAGCCCGTGATCGCCACCCTGTTCGGCTACTGCCTGGGCGGCGGACTCGAGCTGCCCCTGGCGTGCCACTTCCGTCTGGCGGCCGAGGAGGGTGCGAAGATCGGCCTGCCGGAGATGGACCTGGGCAGCGTCCCGGCCTGGGGCGGCACCGCGCGCCTGACCCGCTGCGTGGGTCGGGATCAGGCCCTCGACATGATCCTGCGCGCGAAGAAGATCTCCGGCCCCGAGGCGCTGCGCATCGGTCTGGTCCACGAGGTGTGGCCGCTGTCCGAGCTCAAGGATCGCGCCCAGGCATTGGCCCGAGAGCTGGCGGCACAGCCTCCGCGGGCGGTCGCGGGCGTCCTGCGCTGTGTGGTCGGTGCCGGCGAGCGCTCGCTCGCCGAGGCCCTCGCCGAGGAGCGGCGCGCCGTCATGGCGACGATGGGCTCGAAGGATCAACAGGAGGGCATGCGCGCATTCCTCGAGAAGCGGCGCCCGGTCTTCACCGGCGAATAGATCGGAATGCGAATGCTCCTCCTTCCCATGATGCTGGCGGGCCTCGGCGCGGCGGCCGCTGCGGCCGACGCACCGCAGGTGTTGCTGATCCCTGGCGCGCCGAGCCACGGCTACGGAGCCCACGAGTTCCGGGCGGGTGCCGCCCTGCTCGCCGACGCGTTGAACGGTGCGGAGAGCCCGGTGCGTGCGCGGCTGGCGCCCGAAGGCCTGTCTCCCGACTTCGTGCTCCCCGCCGACGTCGACGCCGTCGTGCTGTACATGGATGGAGGCGAGACTCACCCGCTGATCCCGCACCTCGCCGCCCTCGACGCACGCGTCGCGGCGGGGTTGGGCGTGGTGGTGCTGCACTACGCGCTGGAGGTTCCGACAGGTCCGCCGGGCGATGCCCTGGGCCGCTGGATCGGTGGCTTCTACGAATCGGGCTGGTCGACCAACCCGACCTGGGGCGCGGAACTGTGGCTGGATCCCGAGCACCCGATCACACGCGGGGTCGCTCCCTTCTACGCTCTCGACGAGTGGTACTTCTCGCTGCGCTTCGCCGACGAGGCCGCGATCCGGCCGTTCGCTACGGCGATCCCCGACGACGAGGCCCGGGCGAACCCGACCTGGCCCCCCTTCGCCAAGGACCACGTGCTCCAGGCCAGCGGCCGTCGGGAGACCCTCGCGTGGTCCCTGCAACGCGCCGACGGAGGCCGCGGCGTCGGCTTC
>JAJDAR010000156.1 GCA_029261775.1 Deltaproteobacteria bacterium
CTCGCACTCGTTCGAGCGGCCGCATCGCGCGGGGGCAGCTGAGGCTCGTCCCCCGGTTCAGGCGTGCCCGGCGCGCTCGAGGTTCTGCGCGGCGAAGTCCCAGCTCAGGAGGTGCTCGAGGACCGCCTGCACGTAGTCGCCCCGGCGGTTCCGGTAGTCCAGGTAGTAGGCGTGCTCCCAGACGTCGATGGTCAGCAGCGGCGTGTGGCCCTTGTGCAGGGGGTTCTCGGCATCGGAGCTGCTGGTCACACGCAGCCGGCCGCTGCGGTCCAGGACCAGCCATGCCCAACCGGAGCCGAACTCGCCCGTGGCGGCTTCGGCCAGCTCGCGCTTGAACCCGTCGATGCTGCGGAAGGCTGACTCGAGCGCGCTGCGGAGCGGTGCTGCAGGTTCGCGGTCGCCACCGGGGTCGAGGCTCTTCCAGTAGAAGGTGTGGTTCCAGACCTGGGCGGCATGGTTGAAGAGGTCACCTTCGGCGCTCTTCACGATCGTCTCCAGGGACTGTTCGCCTTCGGGCTTTCCTTCGATCGCCTTGCGCAGCTTCTCGAGGTAGCCCTTGTGGTGCTTCTCGTAGTGGGTCTCGACGGTCTCGGCGCCGATGTGCGGCGCCAGGGCCGCGAGCGCATAGGGAAGGGGTTCGATTGCGAAGTTCATGGGAGCTCCTTTCGGAGGCGGGTCGCAGGGCAGTGGAAGGGGGGCCGACGCGGGCCCGCGGCGCGAAGCCGCAGGCCCGGTGGGTCTACTTCTGGTCCTTCTTGCCGGTGACGGCATCTCGAACGTCGTCGACGATCTTGCCGATCTTGTCCTTGACGCTGCCGGCGGCCCGGTCGGCCTTGCCCTCGCGCTTGAGCTTCTCGTCGTCGGTCAGGCTGCCGATCGCCTCCTTGATACGGCCCTTGGCTTCGTCGGTCTTTCCTTCGGACATGGGATTCCTTCCTTCTCTTCTTTTCGGATCCGCGTCGTGCGGAGTGAGGGGCTCGTGGAGAGCCCGGATGAGGGGCGGTCAGCCCGCGGCGTAGCGCGGTGCCGACTCCGCCTGCTCCTGGGTCGCCGGGTCGGAGGCACGGAGCAGAGTGACCTGGGTCGGGTAGGGCATGTCGATGCCCGAGGCGTCGAGTGCCTTCTTGAATCCGCTGATGACCCGGCTCTTGACCGAGACCGTCTCGGAGGTCTCGGTCCACCAGCGAGCGCGTAGAACGACCGCGCTGTCGCCGAGCTCGACCACATGGATGACCGGGGCCGGGTCCTGGAGGACGCCCTCGGTCGAGCCGAGGACCTCGAGCATCACCTCCTGGGCGTCGTCGAGATCATCGTCGTAGCCGATGCCGACGCTGTACTCACCGCGGCGCTTCTCGTACGCGGTGTTGACGATGACCGGGTTCGTGTACATCTCGCCGTTGGGGATGATGACGCGGCGTCCGTCGAAGGTGCGCAGCATGGTCGAGCGCGTGTCGACCTTCTCGACGACTCCTTCGAAATCACCGTGCTGGATCGCGTCGCCTTCCCGGAACGGTTCCCGCAGCAGGATGAGGATGCCGGCAAGGAAGTTCTGCAGGATGTCGCGGAAGGCGAAGCCGATGGCGACGCCTCCGACGCCGAGCGTGGCGAGGAGATCCGCGGGCTCGATCGAAGGCGCGAGGATCGAAAGGGAGACCAGGAGTCCCAGGAACAGGACCCCCATCTGGGCGAGGCGCCCGACGACCACTCCGACGTTCTGTCCACGGTGGTTCCGGGTCGCGCGGCGCACGCCGCTTCGGACCAGGCGGGCCCCGACGTAGAAGATCGCCAGGACGACGATCGCGATTACGAGGTTGGGAATCATCGCGACGGCAGCGTCGACCATGCCGTCGAGCGTCTCCCACATCCGCGTGCTGCTCGTCGTGAGGGCTTCGGCCGGGCCGAGTGCCGTCTGGCTCGTCTCGTTCATGGCGTGTTGCCTCCTCTTTGCGCCACCCCGTCGCCGCACAGCCGGCCTGGGTGGGAAGGTGAGGAGCAAGTGCCATGCCAGCCCAGGAGAGTGCGGGCGGAATCCGCTCTCGGGCCTGGAAGGCCGGTCTTCGGGCCGCCGCGGCCCTTCGCGCGGCCCCCGGCAACGGGTCGGCCTGCGGCCTGCGGAGCGTTGTTTGTAGAAATGACACACCAAGCGGGCAGCCACGAGGGCGCGGAGCCAGGACCGCTCGGGTCGGGCAAGCTGAGAATGGCATGAATCCTGCTTTTCGAGGCTCGAGGAGGTCCCCATGACCCGCGTCGAACCCCGTCCGCTCACCTTGCTCGACATCGTCATGGCCGTGGCGGAGGTGACGCCCGACCCGCGCGAGGTCTCGGCGGTGGTCGCCCACATGATCCGCTCCGGCCGGGTCCGCCCAGATCCTCGACGAGGATGAAATGAAGGTCGATCGACACGCAGCCGCGGAGCACCGAGAGACGGGCGGGAGTCGCGAGGAGCCCCTTCTCGAACAAGGGCGCAACTGCGCGACGTTGGCCCGCGCGGACCGGCTGGCGTGGCTGATCGACGGGGAGGATGCCTTCGCCGCGATCGGCCACGCCATTGCTGCCGCCCGGAGCCAGATCCTGCTGCTCGGCTGGGACTTCCACAGCCGCGTCGAGTTGTGGCGGGACGGCGCGGGCCCGGAGGGACCGAAAGAGCTGGTGGAGCTGCTCGAGGCCGTCGTGCGGAAGCGTCCGGAGCTCCGCGTGCACGTGCTCGGTTGGGACTACGCCGCCTTC
>JAJDAR010000157.1 GCA_029261775.1 Deltaproteobacteria bacterium
CGGGCTGATCGCAGGCCTGACCGGCGTCGCCGGCGCAACGGTCGGCGGCCTCTGGAACGACCGGCTGATCCGCCGCGACTGGCGCTGGAACCTGTGGATGCCCGCGATCATCTCCTGTGTCGCCTTCCCCTTCGCCCTGCCCTTCTACTTGAGCGACGAGCGGGCCGTCTATCTCGCCAGCTTCGGGATCTTCTACTTCGTGAACAACATGTACGTCGGGCCGATGTGGTCACTCGCCCAGGGACTGGTGGGCCCGCGCATGCGGGCAGTCGGCGCCGCGACGTTGCTGGCCATGCTCAATCTCGTAGGCCAGGGTGTGGGACCACAGGTGATCGGCTTCGCCAACGATGCCCTCGCGGACCGCTTCGGCGATGAGGCGATCCGCTACTCGCTCGCATGCATGGCCAGCATGGGCCTCTTGGCCGGTGCCTGCTTCTTCGTCGCAGCGCGAAGCCTGCGTCAGGACCTCGAAGACGCAGCCGCGGAGTCGGCATGAGCCGCCCGCCGGGCGTCGACCGCGCACACGAACGCGCGGACGAGCTGGGCTTCCCGCTCTCGTGCGAGGACGTCGCCGGCGCACTGCTCGCCACGCTCGCCGCGGCCGTTCCGCGCGGCGGACGTATTCTCGAGCTGGGCACGGGCGCGGGCGTCGGGCTCGCCTGGATCGTGAGCGGACTCGGCGAACGGACGGACGTGGAGGTCCACAGCGTGGATCTCGATACCGACTTGCTCGGGACGATTCGTCGGGTGGGATGGCCCGCCCACGTGCAGCTGCACGAGGGCGACGGAGCGCACCTGGTCGCGACTCTCGGCCGCTTCGATCTCCTCTTCGCCGACGCACCCGGCGGCAAGCTGAGCGGCCTGGAGGCCACGATCGCTGCCCTCGCCCCGAGCGGCGTGCTGCTCGTCGACGACATGGACCTCGATCAGCACGCCGATCCCGAGCTCCGGCGGGCGCTCCAGGGGGTGCGGGACACGCTCGTGCAGCACCCGCAGCTGGTCAGCACCGAGCTCGCGGCCGGGAGCGGGCTGATCCTCTGCGCGCGGTCGGGAGCGGGCTGATCCTCTGCGCGCGGCGCGGCCCTGCCTGACGCGCCACACTCGGGTTCCCAAGCCATCTCGCGCTCCGAGGACCCGATGCAGAGCCGATTCTTCGAAGGTCACGGCCAGCTCTTCGTGCGCCAGCGCAAGGAGCTCGCCGAGATCCTGATCGATTTCGAGACGCGCAACCAGTACGAGATCCTGGGCGTCGGCAAGGAGCTGCTCGGCACGATCGCGGAGCGCGCCGCCGGCATCGGCGGCTTCCTGCGCAGGGGCTTCCTGCGCTCCCACCGCGGCTTCGAGATCCGCGTGATGGACCGCGAGGGTGCGTTGCTGCTCGAGCTCAGCCGCGGATTCTTCTTCCTGTTCTCCGACCTCGCCGTCACGGGGGCCTCGGGTCTTCCGATCGGGCGGGTGAAGCGCCGCTTCGGTGTGATCTACAAGCGCTACGACCTGCTGGACGCCGACGGGGCAGTGTTCGCGCGCGTGAAGAGCCCGCGCTGGCGCCTCTGGACCTTCCCGATCCAGAGCGCGCGCGGCACCGGCGATGCGGTGGTGGCCAAGAAGTGGGGCGGAGCCTTGCGCGAGATCTTCGCAGACGCCGACACCTTCCTCGTCGACTTCGAGGAAGGCAGCTGGAGCCCCGACGAACGCGCGGTGATCTTCGCCGCGGCGATCAGCATCGACTTCGATTTCTTCGAGAACAACCAGGGCAAACGAGGGGGGCTGCTTCGTGGCGGCGATTGAACCCGGGAAGAAGGCATTCGCGCTTCTGCTGCTGGCCTGTCTGGTGGCGGCTTCCGCCGGGGCCGAGTCGCTCTCCGAGCGCCTCGACCGCGCCGGTGCGGCGTGGGCGTCGAGCTTGCGGCCCGAGGCGCGGGCCGAGGCCGGCTACGACTTCGAGGACGAGGAGCGCTTCGACGTGCACTTCGCCCCGATCGCCCTCGAGGGTCTGCGGCTCGACGCGATGACCGAGGCCGAGCGCTCGCTCGTGGACGAGCTGCTCGCCGTCGTGCTCAGCAAGAAGGGCTTGGAGCGCGTGCGCCACGTGCGCGAGCTCGAGGCGGCCGTCGGTGCCATGGAGGGCTTTCCGATGAGCCTGGTCGCGCCCTGGTTCCGCGACGCGGGACGCTACTTCGTCGCGCTGTTCGGCGAGCCGGGGGACGGCGCCTGGGGCCTGCGGCTCGAGGGCCACCACCTGTCGCTGAACCTGACCCGGGGCCTGGACGGAAGCCCGCCGACGCTCACGCCCTTCTTCCTCGGGGCCCAGCCACGCATCGTGCCGGAGGGCCTTCCGAACGCGGGGCTGCAGCTGCTCCGGGAGGAGGAGGAACTCGCCGGCCGGCTGATCGCGTCGCTCAGCTCCGAGCAGCGTTCCACCGCCGCGCTCGCGTACCAGGACGGGCGGGGCCACATGCTCTCCCAGGTGGATCGCGCGCTGCCGACCGAGGCGCCAGCCGGCGTGCTCCTCGACGCACTCGCACCGGAGCAACAGACGCTCGCAGACGAGCTGCTCGGCGCCCTCCTCTCCGACTTCCATCCCGACATCCGCAGTGGCTTCACAGACCGATCCCGTCGCGCGGAGCTTCGCTTCACCTACACCCGCTCCGCCGAGAACGAGACCCTGCTCTACTTCCGCCTCGACGGTCCCGACTGGCGGCTCGAGTTCGACAACACGACGGACGGCGACCACATCCACACGGTGCTTCGCTCCTTCGCCGGCGACTTCGGCCTCGACCGGCTGGCCGGCGATCCCCTGGCACGACACCTCGCCCTGGAGCACGCGAGACCGCCGACCAACCGCCAATGACCGGCGCCCGGACCCGCCGGCCGAGGAGAACGTCGCGGGAACGGCACGCAGCGGGACGGCAGCGGGGACGTTCGTTTCATTGTTGCATTGTCAGGGACTCAGCCGGATCGGTGAATTCGAGAACAGCACAATGCAACAATGAAACGAACGTCCCCGTTCTTCGTTCTCCGTTCTCTTCTGTCTCTTCTAGCCCGTTCTTCTAGACGAAGATGCGTTGCCAGCCGGTTTCGTGGGGGGCGAGGAACACGCTGGTCAGGCGCATGGACTGGTGGAGCCAGACGCCGTCGATCCGCACGTAGTCGTCGTCTTCGAAGCCGCTCATCCAGTGGGGCCGGCCGTCGGGCGTCGTGCAAGGGGAGAGGATGTCCCAGCGCGCTCCGGCCCGGTCGCCCTCGACCCGGATCTCGGGCTTCAGGAAGTAGTGCCAGCTGAACTTGAGCGTGGGCTTGCGCATGCGCTCCGCGATCTCGTCCCGGCCACGGGAGATGCCGAGGGCCTTGCCGCCGTCCCACACGCCGTCCTCCGCGAAGAGCGCCGCGATCTGTTCCGCGACCTCCGCGAGCCGGTCCGCCTCGACGACGGCACCTCGCGAGTAGCGCTGATCGACCAGCTGGGCGTAGCGGGACTTCAGGTTCTGGATCGCCAGCACCGCCTCGGCGGCGTCGAGGCGCTGCTCCAGGGCGCGAACGCGTTGCTCGAGATCGACCATCGCCTGCTTCACTCCCCCTTGAAGACGGGTTTGCGTTTCTCCTGGAAGGCCCGCACCGCCTCGACATAGTCGTCGGTTCCCGCGCCGTCCACCATGCGCTCGGCTTCGAGATCGAGGATCGACTCGAGGCTCTCCTGGGTCGCGCGATTCACGTTGTCCTTCATCGCCCGGAGTGCGATCGGCGGGCCGGCGGCAATCTCGTGAGCGAGGGCCAGGGCCTCCTTCGGGAGCGCCTCGTCAGCGACGACGCGATTGGCGAGACCGAGACGCTCGCAGCTGGCCGCGTCGAGGCGCTGCCCCGTGAACTGGATCTCCTTGGCCCGGGCGGGGCCTACCAGGCGGGTCAGGAACCAGCTCGTCCCGTAGTCCCCCGACAGGCCGAGGCGCGCATACGCCGTGGTGACGAACGCGCTCGCGGCCATCACGCGAAGGTCGCAGGCCAGCGCCAGGGCGAACCCCGCACCCGCGGCGGGCCCCGGCAGGGCGGCGAGCGTGGGTTTCTCCATGCGGAAGAGGCCCGCCGGAATCCGGTGCTCCCAGCGCAGCTGTCGCTTCCGCTCCTCGGGTGACTCCGGCTTGCCGTCGGCTGCCATGCGCTTCGTGTCGCCGCCCGCGCAGAACGCCCCGCCGGCGCCGGTCAGGAGCAGTGCTCCGACGGACCGGTCGGCAGCGAGCCGGGGAAGCAGATCGACGAGCGCCCGTTTCATCTCCAGGGTGATCGCGTTGCGCGCTTCGGGACGATTGAGCGTCACGACCGCGACCCGTGCCTCGACCCGGCACAGGAGCTCCTCCGTGCCGGTAGCGAGATCGCGGCGCTCGTCGCTCTCGGGCATGGAACCTCCTCGGACCCCTTGCCGACGCGGGATGGAGCCCGGAGGCCGAGGCTACCGCGCGGCCGGCGGTTGCGCCCCGGGTGCCGCGCTACCCTGCGCGCCCCACCGCCGCGGCGCCTCGCCGAAAGGAGCATTTCATGGGCCTTCCCGAACCGCCTGCCCTCGGCAGCATGGCACTCGCAGCGGGCGCCTTCGACGGACAGGCGGTCGTCGTCACCGGCGGGGGGACGGGCCTGGGTCGCGCCATCGCAGTCGAGTTTGCTCGCCTCGGCGCCTCCGTCGCGATCCTGTCCAGGGGTGAGGAGCATCGGGCCGCGGGAGTCACCGCCATCGAGGCCGTCGGGGCTCGCGCGCTCGCGGTGGCCTGCGACATCCGCCAGCCGGACCAGATCGCGGCCGCCTTCGACGCGGTCGAGTCCGAGCTCGGCCTCCCGACGACGCTCGTCAACAACGCGGCGGGCAACTTCCCGGTGCCGGCCGAAGACCTCTCACCGAACGGCTGGCGGACCGTCGTGGACATCGTGCTGAACGGCACTTTCTTCTGCTCGCGCGAGTTCGGGCGACGCCACATCGCGGCGGGCGCCCCCGGCTCGATCCTCAACATCGGCGCGTCCTACGCCTGGACCGGCGGTCCCGGCTTCGCACACTCCGCCGCCGCCAAGGCCGGCGTCAAGAACATGACCGAGACCCTGGCCGTCGAGTGGGCGCCCTACGGTGTCCGCGTCAACGGACTGGTGCCGGGGCTCTTCCCGCACGAGGACGAGACGGCCGACATCCGCGGCGTCCCCGGCCGCGGTGCGGAGGACGAGGAAGCGAGCTGCCCCGCCATGCGCACGGGTCGCACCCGCGAGCTGGGCTGGGCTGCCACCTTCCTCGCTTCGCCCTTCGCCTCCTTCATCAGCGGCGAAACCCTGGTGGTCGACGGTGTGAACTGGCAGCGACGCGCCATGCGCCAACCCGCCTTCGTTCCGATCCGGGACCAGATGGGCAAGGAGCCCTTCCAGCTCGACTGAGGCGGAAAGGGCAGTGGCCGCTCTCCGACGGGGGTTCCCCGATGGCGGGAACGCGATAAGATCCGCGCGCGCGGCCCCGGGGCCGCGATCCCCTTTCTCATTCCCTGCCTCTTCCGGCAAGCTGGAGCAATCATGAAGGCGGCCATCCTCACTGATCTCAATGAACCCCTCGTCGTGCGCGACGACGTCGGCCTCGCCGACCTCGGCACCGGCGAAGTCCACATCAAGATCGTCTCGAGCGGCGTCTGCCACTCGGACGTCTCCGTCCAGAACGGCACGATTCCGTCGGCCACGCCCTGTGTGCTCGGCCACGAGGGCGCGGGCATCATCCAGGAAGTAGGCGCGGGCGTCACCGAGGTGAAGGCGGGGGATCACGTGATCGTCTCCTTCACTCCGGCCTGCCGCGTCTGCAAGAACTGCCTTCGCGGTCAGTCCTACCTCTGCGACGCGATGATGACGATGGCGATGACCCCGCACTTCGTTCTGGACGGCAATCCGATCAGCGGCATGACCGGTTGCGGCACCTTCGCGGAGGAGATGATCGTCCCGGAGTCTGCGGTCGTGAAGGTGGACGACGCCATCCCTCTCGCCCTCGTCTCGCGGATCGGCTGCGGCGTGACCACGGGCGTGGGCGCCGCGATCAACACCGCCCAGGTCAGCCCCGGCAGCTCGGTGGTCGTGTTCGGCGCCGGCGGCGTCGGCATCTCGGCGATCCAGGGCGCTCGAATCGCGGGCGCGGCCGAGATCCTGGCGGTCGACCTGGTGGATTCGAAGCTGAACATGGCCAAGCAGTTCGGCGCCACCCACGTGTGCAAGCCCGAGGACTTCGAGGGCTTGAAGAACGAGATCACCGGCGGCGAAGGCTTCGACTACGCGCTCGAGTGCATCGGCAACCCGG
>JAJDAR010000158.1 GCA_029261775.1 Deltaproteobacteria bacterium
TGGTCGGGGTGGGGGGATTCGAACCCCCGACGCGGAACCCCCAAAGTTCCGGCTCTGGCCGCTGAGCTACACCCCGAGCCCGAGAGGGTAACCCCGGACGAGGGCCGTCGCCGCGGGCCGGCCGCTAGGCCAGCTGGATCAGGTTGAAGACCTTCTCCTCGAGCCAGACGACGAGCTCGCGCAGGGCCTCCGGGCGGATCTCGTGCTCCATCTCGAACTCGCGATAGTGGACGTTGACGCCACGGGCGAGCAGCTGCTCCCGCGCCTCCTGAGCACGCTCGACGGGGATCATCGGATCCTGGGTGCCGTGAAGGACCAGCGCGGGGAAGTTCTCGAGACCGTCCTGGGCGGGGATCCCCTGATCGACGGGACCGGGCAGCCAGCTCGACATCGCCACCAACCCTGCGAAGCGCGAGGGGTTCCGCAGCACGAGGTCGTAGGCCATGACGCCGCCCTGGCTGAAGCCCATGACGACGATCTTGCGAGGGTCGATCGGGTAGCGCTCGGAGGCGGCAGCCAGGAAGGACTCGATGGCCTGGCTGGCCTTCTCGAACTCCGCGGGATCGATCTCGCGGGTCTCCGTGATCGGCCACCACCCGAAACCCAGCAGGCCCTGGGCGATCTCGAAGGCCACCGGCCCCTGGGGCGAGAGGACCAGCGCCCCGCCTCCATGAAGAATGGGAGCCAGGCCCATCAGGTCGTGAGCATTGGCCCCCCAGCCGTGCAGGGCCAGGATGGTCGGAAACGGGCCCTCACCAGGGGGCACGTGCGCGGTGTAGAGGAGATCCATGGCGCGAGACCTTAGTCACCGGGCCCACGGGGCGCCCGCCCGTGGGGGCCGGGGGCCCGCACCCCCGGATTCTGCTAAATCCGCAGCGCTATGAAGTCCCCCCGAAGCCTGTTCGACAAGGCGGCACCATGACGTCCCCGCGAAGCTTGTTCGACAAGGTCTGGGAGGCCCACGCGGTCCGCGAGCTGCCGGATGGGCAGACCCAGCTGTTCATCGGCCTGCACCTGATCCACGAGGTCACGAGCCCGCAGGCCTTCGCGATGATCGAGGAGATGGGGCTGCCCGTGCGGTTCCCCGGCCGCACCTTCGCGACGGTCGACCACATCATCCCCACCGACAGCCAGCTGCGGCCGCTGGCCGACTCGCTGGCCGAGGAGATGATGGTCGCGCTCGAGACCAATTGCCGGAAGCACGGCATTCCGCTCTTCGATACCGCCAGCGGCCACCAGGGCATCGTCCACGTGATCGGTCCGGAGCTCGGGCTCACCCAGCCCGCGACGACCGTGGCCTGCGGCGACAGCCACACCTCGACTCACGGCGCCTTCGGCGCGATCGCCTTCGGCATCGGTACCAGCCAGGTGCGCGACGTGCTGGCGACCCAGTGCCTCGCCATGGCCAAGCCGCGGCTGCGACGCATCGAGGTGACGGGCAAGCTCGGCGGCGGCGTCTACGCCAAGGACGTGATCCTGCACGTGATCCGCCAGCTCGGCGTGAAGGGCGGTGTGGGCCACGCCTACGAGTACGCGGGACCGGTGATCGAGGCGATGACGATCGAGGAGCGCCTGACGGTCTGCAACATGTCGATCGAGGGCGGCGCGCGGGTCGGCTACGTGAGTCCCGACGAGACCACCTTCGACTACCTGAAGGGCCGGACCTACTCGCCGGAGGGCGCCGCGTGGACCCGCGCCGTCGACTGGTGGCGCTCGATGGCCACCGACCCGGGAGCCCCTTTCGACGACCGGGTCGAGTTCGCGGGAGCCGACATTCCGCCGACCGTCACCTGGGGCATCAACCCGGGCCAGGCGACCGGCGTCGATGAACCGCTCCCGGCGCTGAGCAGCGTGCCCGACGACGAGCGACCGGGCTTCACCGAGGCGCTCACCTTCATGGGCTTCCAGGCCGGCCAGCCCATCGCCGGCACCCCCATCGACGTCGCGTTCATCGGCTCCTGCACCAACGGCCGCATCTCCGATCTGCGCGAAGCCGCGCGGGTGGCGAAGACCGGCCAGGTGGCGCCGGGGGTGAGGACGCTGGTCGTGCCGGGCTCCCAGGAGGTCGCCCGTCAGGCCGAGGCCGAGGGCCTGGACCAGGTCTTCAAGGCCGCCGGCTTCGACTGGCGCGAGCCCGGCTGCTCGATGTGCCTCGCCATGAACCCCGACAAGCTGGTCGGGCGCGAGATGTGCGCTTCGTCGAGCAACCGCAACTTCAAGGGCCGCCAGGGCTCGCCGACGGGGCGCACCCTGCTGATGTCTCCCGCGATGGTGGCCGCCGCAGCCCTGCGCGGCGAAGTCACCGACGTGCGGGAGATCCTCTGATGCCGACCGGCACCGACGTGCGGGAGATCCTCTGATGCGGGAAGGAATCCTCCGATGACGGAGAAGATCATCGAGCGGGTCGCCGGACGCGCCTGCGTGGTGCGGGGCAGCGACATCGACACGGATCGGATCATCCCGGCGCGGTTCCTGCGCTGCGTGACCTTCGACGGCCTGGGCGAGCACGCCTTCGAGGACGACCGCGAGCAGGCCAAGGGCGATCACCCCCTCGACGACGAGCGCTTCGAGGGCGCGTGCATCCTGATCGTGGGTGAGAACTTCGGTTGCGGGTCCTCCCGCGAGCACGCACCCCAGTCGCTGATGCGCTTCGGCTACCACGCCTTCGTCGGCGCGTCCTTCGCCGAGATCTTCGCGGGCAACTGCACCGCGCTGGGCCTGCCTTGCGTCACGCTCGCCGAGGCGGACTTGTCGGCGCTGATGGACTCGGTCGAGATGGATCCGGAGCAGGAGGTGGTCGTCGACCTCGCCTCGCGCACGGTCCGCCATCGCGGGGGCTCGCTCCCGGCCGGCGTCCGAGACGGTACCCGGAAGGCCCTGCTCGAGGGCAGCTGGAACGCCACGAACGTGCTGCTCGAGGCAGGCCAGGAGATCGAGGCCCGCGCCCGCGATCTGCCCTACACCGAGGGGTTTCGAAGCCAAGGCCCCTGAGGCGCCCGGGGTTCTTCCCGGGCCGGCCCCGGCAAAGGCCCGATCCCAGCCGGCCACGGGGCCCGCACGGGCCATTCCGGCCTCAACTGGCCCGGCATCCGCGCCGAGTTTCGAAGGCGTATGGCTGACGTCGACAGCGGGGAGACGCCGGAGGGGAGTGCTTTGCCTCCGGCGCACGAGCCCACCATCCGCGTGCTCGTGGTGGAGGCCGGAGACAGCGCGAGCCGCATGCTGCGCTCGGCCCCGTCTGCCGGGGGCTTCGAGGTCGCCCTTGCGGCGGATGTCGAAAGCGCCTTCTCCCAGCTGCGCGGCCAGGTCTTCGACGTGGCCGTCCTGGACCTGAGCCTGCCGGAAGGCAACGGGGTCGAGCTGCTGATGAAGGCGAACGAGGTGCTTCAGGCCCTCCCGGTCGTCGTACTCGCAGACCAACCCGACGAGGCGCTGGCACTCGAGGCCCTGCGCTTCGGCGCCCAGGACTACCTCTGCAAGGAGCGCATCGACGCCGAGGATCTGGCGCGCAGCGTGCGCCACTCCCTCGAGCGACACCATCTGAAGGTGCAGCTCAGCGAGGCGCGCCGGCGCGAGCACCATCTCGCCACCCACGACGCGCTCACGGGTCTGCCCAACCGGCACTGGCTCGACGAGTACCTGAAGCGGATGATCGCCGCGGCCACACGGCGCGGCACGGGTCTGGCCGTGCTCTTCCTGGATCTCGACGGTTTCAAGCGGGTGAACGACACGCTGGGGCACCGGGCCGGAGACCACCTGCTGAAGGAGGTCGCCACCCGGCTCTCCGCCGTCTCGCGCCAGAACGACGCCATCACCCGGCTCGGCGGCGACGAGTTCATCCTGATGATCAGCGACTTCGCCGACACCCACACGCCCGCGCAGTTCGCCCAGAAGATCCTGCAGGCCGTCGAACAGCCCTATCGGGTCGAGGGCACCGACCAGTGGCTGACGGGCAGCATCGGCATCGCACTCGCGAGCAGCGACGGCGACACCCCCGAAGAGCTGATCCGCTGCGCCGACATCGCCATGTACCAGGCCAAGGCCGAGGGCCGGAACCGCTACTTCTTCTATCGGGAGGGCCTGAACCGGGAGGTCGCCGAGCGCGCATCGCTGGTGACCGGGCTGCGCGAGGCCCTGAACCAGGACCACCTGCTGCTCCACTACCAGCCCCAGATCGACCTGCTGAGCGGCGAGCTGATCGGCGCCGAGGCCCTGATCCGCTGGCAACACCCGGAGCGCGGGCTCGTGTCGCCCGGCGAGTTCGTGCCGATCGCGGAGGAGTCGGGGCTGATGGGCCCGATCGGCCTGTGGGTCATGCGGCGTGCCCTGGAAGAGCGCCACCGCTGGCAGGCCGCCGGCCATCGGGGCCTGCGCATCTCGGTCAACGTCTCCGCCCAGCAGCTCTCCAAGGAGGGCTTCTCCGGAGAGGTGGCCCAACTGCTCCAGGAGGTCGGGGTCGGGGACGGGGCCCTCGAGATCGAGATCACCGAGTCGGCCGTCCTGAGCCGCGCGGAGACCATCGCCCAGAACCTCGCGGCCCTGCGCACCCTGGGCGTCGGCGTCGCCCTCGACGACTTCGGCACCGGCTACTCGTCACTCACCCTGCTGCAGCGCCTGCCCGTCGACACGTTGAAGATCGATCGCTCCTTCGTGTCGAAGATCCTCACGGATCAGACGACCCGCGTGATCGTGGCCAGCCTGATCGAGCTCTCGAAGCAGCTCGGCATCACGCCCGTCGCCGAGGGGGTCGAGACCGACGAGGACGTCGACCAGCTGCATGCGCTCGGCTGCCGTCAGCTGCAGGGCTATCTGCTCGCCAAGCCGATGGAGGGGGACGAGCTGCTCGCCTACATGAACGGCCGGTCGGCGCCCTGGGACGAGCCGCTCGAGCGCTTCTACGGTCGGGTCGGGGTGATCCCGGGGTGAGGCGGGGCCTTCCCTCGGAACGGGATCAGTAGACCCCGATCTCCTTGGCCCAGTGCCGCTCCGCCTCGTACCACTCGACGCAGCGGCGGATGCCTTCGTCGAAGGGCACCTCGGGTCGCCAGCCGAGCAACTGGGCGGCCTTCTCGACGTTCGCCCACGTCGCGGGAACGTCCGCGGGGTGCGCCGGCGCGTACTGGATGTCCGCTTCGCGCCCGAGGTGGCGCTCGATCTCCCGGATCAGCTCGTTCACCTGGAAGGGATGATCGCTTCCGAGATTCATGATCTCGAAGCCCAGCGGACGGAGCGCCGCGATCGTCCCCCGCGCGATGTCGTCCACGAAGGTGAAATCCCGCGACATGCTCCCGTCGCCGTACACGAGGATCGGCTCGCCCTCGCGGATGCGTTGCACGAACCGGAACACGCTCATGTCGGGACGACCCGCCGGGCCGTACACCGTGAAGTAGCGGACCACCGACACGTCGACGCCGTGCAGCGCGTGGTAGGTGTGGGCCAGGGCCTCGGCACCCTTCTTCGAGGCCGCATAGGGCGAGAGGGGATGGCTCGTGTCCTGGTCCTCGCTGTAGGGCGCCGGATTGTTGGCGCCGTACAGACTGGAGGTCGAGGCCAGCACGAGCTTCGGAATGCCGTGCTCGCGACACAGCTCCAGCATGTTCAAGGTTCCGGTGATGTTCGTCTCGACGTACATCCAGGGATACTCGACGCTGGATCGGACGCCCGCCCGCGCGGCCAGGTTGAGGACGGCATCGAAGCGGCGATCCCGCAGCCGGGGGAGCCGCAGGATGGCCGGGTCGGCCACGCTCGCCTCCAGGAAGGAGAAGCCAGGGCGCTTGCGCAGCAGGTCGAGGCGCCAGTTCTTGACCCGGACGTCATACGCGGCGTTCAGGTTGTCGACGCCGAGCACCGTGTGACCAGCGGCGAGCAGCATCTCGGTGGTGCGCGCGGCGATGAAGCCCGCGGCGCCGGTGACGAGGTAGTGGGCCATCAGTGTCCTTTGAAGGCAGGTTCCCGCTTCTCGAGAAAGGCGTCCATCCCCTCGGCGCGATCCTCGCTGGCGAAGACGGCACCGAAGGCTTCCTGCTCCATCGCGTGGGCGACACGGGCGTCGGCGTCCGGCCCCTCCACGAGGAGCCGCTTGGCGACCGCCACGGCGAGGGGGCCTTTTTCGGCGATCTTCGCGCCGGTCGCCACGGCGCCCTCTACGAGCGACTCCGGGTCCTCGAAGACCTGGTTCACCAGGCCGATGCGCAGGGCGTCGTCGATGCCGATCGGCTCACCGGTCAGCACCAGCTCGCGGGCCCAGCCCGGGCCCACCTTTCGCGCGAGGCGCGAGGTCCCGCCGAAGCCGGGTACGAGGCCCAGGTTGACCTCCGGCTGTCCGAAGCGGGCCTTGGCACTGGCGTAGATCCAGTCGCACGCGCAGGCCAGCTCACAGCCTCCGCCGAGCGCGAAGCCGTTCACCGCGGCAATCGTCGGCACGACGAGCGCCTCGAGGGACGCGAAGGCCCGGTGTCCGAGCCCCGAGAAGGCCCGTCCCTCGACGGCCGACAGGCTGCGCATCTCGGCGATGTCCGCACCCGCGGCGAAGGCCCGGCCCTGGCCCGTCACGACGACCGCCCGCACCGCAGGATCGTCCGCGATCTCGGCGGTCCGTTCCGACAGGGCTTCGAGCAGCTCCCGGTTGAGGGCGTTCAAGGCCTCGGGGCGGCTCAGGGTGAGCAAGGCCACGGCACCGCGGCGTTCGGACAGGACCAGATCGGCCACGATCAGTTTCCCCCCATGCGCGCCGGATCATCGCGCTCCTGCCCAGCCCCGCAAGCTCGCCGTTGCGGAGCCCTGGGGAGGACTTGCGGCACGCCTCTCCATGCTACCGTGCGCGTTCCCTGGGGGATCGCCCCCGAACTCTGGGAGTCTCGCCATGCAACGATCCAAGCTGGCCCTGGCCGCGGCCATCCTCGGTGGCGTCGGCCTGTTCGACGTGGTGATGGGCCCGGCGCTCATCCATCTCGGCTGGGTGAGCCCGATGTTCGGCTTCCAGTGGCTGTTCGGCCTGGGCCTCCTCGAGGGCGTCTTCGCCCTGGTCCTGGGCCTGCTGGCACTCTGGCGGACCCGCTCCGCCAGCCAGCGCGGCGGCCGGGAGCTCGCCTGGGTCGGCGTGATCAGCGGCGCGGTCCTGGCCGGGATCCTGCTCGTGTCCGCCGCTCCCGGCGGCGGTCTGCCGCCGATCAACGACATCACCACCGATCTCGCCAACCCGCCGGCCTTCGCCAGCGACCCCGCGGACCGCGGCCGGGACATGGCCTACCCCGCCGAGTTCGTTCCGCAGGTCCAGGCCGCCTACCCGGACCTGGCGAGCCACACCACCGACACCGAGCCCGCCCGGGCCCTCGAGCTCGCCGAGGCGACGGCGCGCAAGCTCGGTTGGGAAATCCACGACGTCGATTCGGCCACCGGCACCGTCCTCGCGAGCGAGGCGACGAGCGTGTTCCAGTTCGTCGACGACATCGTGATCCGCGTGCGCCCCGCCCCGGGCGGCGGCACCACCCTCGACGTGCGCTCGAAGAGCCGCGACGGCCGCGGCGATCTCGGCGCCAACGCCGAGCGGATCCGCCGCTTCCTCGCCGCCTACCCCGGCTAGCCCCGAACCCCAATACTCGGGGACGCGCAAAAAGCGGAAAAGCGGGGACGTTGGTTTCATCGTTGCACAGCGATCCCGGAGCGACCGTCCGCCGGATGGCTTGCTAGCCGAGCGCCTCTTCAGCGGTCGCCTTCGCCCAGCGGTAGTCGGCCTTTCCGCTCGGGGCCCGCACGATCTCGTCCACGAAGACGAACGCGCGAGGGAGCTTGTAGCGGGCGATGTGCTCCGCGCAGCTCTCGCGCAGGGCAATCTCGTCGACCGCCCGGCCCGCGCGCAGCCGGACGATGGCGGTGACCTGCTGACCGAATCGCTCGTTGGCGGTGCCGGTCACGACGGCGTCGTAGACGGCCGGATGATGCTTGAGGGCGTGCTCGACCTCTTCGGCGAAGATCTTCTCGCCGCCGGAGTTGATCGTCACCGAGTCGCGGCCCAGCAGCTGGAGCGTGCCGTCCGGGCGGCCGATCACCCGGTCGCCGGGGACCGAGTAGCGGGTACCGGCGATCACCGGGAAGGTCTCGGCCGTCTTGGCCTCGTCCTGGTAGTAGCCGAGGGGCACC
>JAJDAR010000159.1 GCA_029261775.1 Deltaproteobacteria bacterium
GGGCGGATGAAGAGATGGCGGTCGGCGAGGCGCGCGGTCTCGCTGCGCCGGGGATCGACGACCACCAGCCGGCCGCCCCGCGCCTGCAGCGCCTCGAGCCTCTTCCGGAAGCCCGGCGCCGACATCAAGCTGCCCCCCGAGACGATCGGGTTGGCGCCGAGCATGAGCATGAAGTCGGTGCGATCGACGTCGGGAATCGGGATCTGCAGGAAGTGACCGAAGAGCAGGAGCGACGAGGCGTGCTTGGGGTTCTGGTCGAGGGAGCTGGCGGAGTAGCGGTGCTGCAGGTCCAGCGCGCTGCCGAGCGGGCTCAGCGCCAGCAACATGCCCAGGTTGTGCGCGCCGGGATTGCCGAGGTAGTAGGTGACGGCGCCGTTGCCGTGCGCCGCCTGGATCGCGGCCAGTCGCGTCGCGGCTTCTTCGAGGGCCTCGTCCCAGCCGATCTCCACCCAGCGATCGCCGTCCCTGCGAACCGGCCGCTTGAGGCGATCGGGATCCTCCTGGATCTCCTTCAACGCGATGGCCTTGGGGCAGATCGCGCCGCGGCTGATCGGGTCGTCGGGATCCGGCTCGATCCGCCCGATCGTCCGACCCTCCACCTCGATCCGCAGGCCGCACATCGCCTCGCAGAGATTGCAGGTCTTGTGGATCACCCTTCGGGTGACGACGGGAGTGGGCGGGAGGGACATGCTTCACCTCGGGGCCGGGCAATCGCCGGGCGGGCCTGGCATCCTCCGGGGCGCCGCCTTGCCCGAACAGGAGTCTACGGTGCCCGAGTTCGATCGCATCCTGAAGGGCGGCACGATCGTCGATGGGCTGCGCACGCCGCGTTTCCGGGCCGACGTCGGCATCCGCGAGGGCAGGATCGCCCGGATCGGCAGCCTGCAGGCGCGGGAGGCCGACGAGGTACTCGACGCCGAGGGCCTGATCGTGGCACCCGGCTTCGTGGATCTCCACACTCATTACGACTCGCAGCTCTTCTGGGACCCGTGGTGCACGATCTCGGGTTGGCACGGCGTCACCTCGGTCGCGATCGGCAACTGCGGGTTCGGCTTCGCTCCGTGCAAGCCCGAGTACCGGCAGCGATCGATGCAGACCATGGAGCGCAACGAGGCGGTCCGCGTGGCGACGATGGAAGCTGGCATGCCCTGGGACTGGGAGACCTACCCCGAGTTCCTGGACAGCGTCGACCGCGCCCCGAAGGGCCTGAACGTGCTGAGCTACGTCGGCCTGAATCCGCTGATGAGCTACGTCATGGGGCACGAGGCCGCCAAGAGCCGACGGGCGACCGCCTCCGAGATGGCGGAGATGTGTCGCCTGCTCGACGAGGCGCTCGATGCCGGCAGCTGCGGCTTCTCGGCCCAGATTCTCGGCGAGAACAGCGTGCAGCGGGACTTCGACGGCACGCCGATGATCACCGACACGATGCACGCGGAGGATCTCGCCGCCCTGGCCGGAGTGCTCCAGAAGAAGGGGCGGGGCTTCATCCAGCTGGCCGCGCCGCCCGAGCTGGCCGAGATCGTGGCCGAGGCGAGCGGACGACCGATCGTGTGGAACGCGCTGGTGCTGCTGCCGGATCATCACGGCATCACGATGGGCTTCTACAAGGACCTGCTGCGTTGGCTCGAGGAGGCCAACGCTCGCGGGCTGCGGATCTTCGGCCAGGCGCTGACGGCGCAGAACAACTACGAGTTCACCCTCGACGAGTGGAACCTCTTCGACTCGTTCGCGAGCTGGCGGGCCATCACCCAGGGCGGCGCCGAGGAGCGGATGCGGCGGATGGCGGACCCGCAGCTGCGGGCCGCGGTGAAGGCCGAGTACAAGGAGGATCGGCGCGCGGTCGGTGCCACCGTCACGCGGATCGTCGATCTCGTCATCAGCGACGTCGGCGACGAGCGCTTTCGCGAGCTCGAAGGCCACAGCATCGGCGAGCTGGCGCTCGAGAGCGGCAAGCACGCCATCGACGCGATGCTCGATCTGGCGGTGGCCGACCAGCTGCGCACCCGCTTCGTGACGCCCCCGCAGGAGATCGATCTCGACGCCATGCGCGAGGTGGTCAACTCGCCGTATGCGCTGCCGGGCGTCTCCGACGGCGGTGCGCACATGAAGTTCATCACGCTCGGGCGCTACCCGACCGAGTTCCTCTCGCTGCTGGTCCGGGAGCAAGGCTTGATGGACCTCGAGCAGGCCCACTGGCGGCTCTCGGCGTATCCGGCCCTGGCCGCGGGCTTCCGGGACCGCGGCTTCCTGCGCGAGGGCGGGGCCGCGGACCTGGTGGTGTACGACTACGAGAACCTCGAGATCCTGCCGAGCGAGCGCCTGCACGACTTCCCCGCCGGCGACTGGCGGCTGGCGTGCAAGGCCCGCGGCTACCGCTACACGCTGGTGAACGGGGAGGTGACGTTCGTGGATGGCACGTGCACGGGGCGCACTCCGGGGCGTCTCCTGCGCCACGGGGTGCACTAGCCGCCCTCCCCCTCTGGCAGCGTACGCGGTGACGTGACACCGTTGCCAACGCCCAGCGCCCAGGTTCCATGACCGGAGGTTCCATGTCCGACGCCATCCGCCCCTTCCAGATCGCCGCCAGCGACGCCGAGCTCGACGACCTGCGCCGCAGGCTCCAGACCACGCGCTGGCCCGACGCCGAGACGCCGGACGACTGGTCGCAGGGCATCCCGCTGGCCTACGTCCAGGAGCTCGCGGCGTATTGGGCGGAGAAGTACGACTGGCGCGCCCGCGAGGCGGCGCTCAACCGCTTCGACCAGTTCCAGACGGAGATCGGCGGCCTCGACGTCCACTTCGTGCACGTGCGCTCTCCGTATGAGAACGCCCTGCCCCTGGTGATCACCCATGGCTGGCCCGGCTCGATCGTGGAGTTCCACAAGGTGATCGAGCCGCTCACGAATCCGACGGCGCACGGCGGCGACGCCGCGGACGCCTTCCACGTCGTCTGCCCTTCCCTGCCCGGCTACGGGTTCTCGGGCAAGCCCAGCGAGACCGGCTGGAGCGTGGGCAAGATCGCCGAGACCTGGGCCGAGCTGATGCCGAGGCTCGGGTACGACCGCTACTGCGCACAAGGTGGCGATTGGGGCGCCATGGTCACCACAATGATCGGCCTGCAGGACCCGACGAACTGCATGGGCATCCATCTGAACATGCCGATCGTCGCCCCCGACCCCGAGACGATGGGGGAGCTGACCGAGCGCGAGCAGGCTGCGCTCGCAGGCATGCAGCACTACCAGCAGTGGGATTCGGGCTACTCGAAGCAGCAGAGCACCCGTCCGCAGACCCTGGGCTACGGGCTCGTCGATTCGCCCGTCGGGCAGATGGCCTGGATCGTCGAGAAATTCTGGTCGTGGATGGATTGCGACGGGCATCCCGAGAACGTGCTCACGCGCGACGAGCTGCTCGACAACGTGATGCTCTACTGGCTGCCCGCGACCGGCGCCTCCTCGGCCCGGCTCTACTGGGAGAGCTTCAACAGCGCGAACATGGATCCGATCACGATCCCCGTCGGCTGCAGCATCTTTCCCAAGGAGATCTTCCGCACGTCCAGGCGCTGGGCCGAGAAGCGCTTCGCGAATCTCATCCACTGGAACGAGCCCGAGAAGGGCGGCCACTTCGCCGCCTTCGAGCAGCCCGAGACCTTCGTCGACGAGATCCGCACCTGCTTCCGCAGCCTGCGAACCTGAACGACGACCCCGAGGCTGTTGACCGAGAGACCCGATCCCCTTGTCAACTCGGGTGTTGACCGAGAGACCCGACCCCTTTGTCAACTCGACCTCTTTGTCGACGCGGGTGGGTGACTGGGAGTTTTTTGCTTGCTCCGGTCGCGGGACGTGTGCGTGAATGTGCGTGTCACCTGGGCGAAGGGGAGCGGGATGGGACGCATGCGCGGTCCGAGTCTGTTCGTGGGGCTGATGGTGGGAGTCGTGCTGTGGGCGAGTTCGGCCCAGGCCTTCTGCTGGTGGAACTGCAACACCGCCAAGACGAAGTATCCGATCGTCCTGGCCCACGGTGCCGCCGGCTTCGACGAGCTCTTCGGGGTCCTCGAGTACTGGTATGGGATTCCCGGTGCGCTCCAGTCCAAGGGCGCCACGGTCTTCGTGACCGAGGTGAGCCAGCTGAACGCCACCGAGGTCCGCGGTGAGCAGCTTCTGGCGCAGGTCGAGACCATCGTCGCCATCACCGGCAAGCCGAAGGTCAACCTGATCGGGCACAGCCATGGCGGGCTCGATGTCCGCTACGTCGCGTCGGTGCGGCCGGATCTCGTCGCCTCGGTCACGTCCGTCGGCACCCCCCACAAGGGCGCGGAGCTGGCGGACTACCTGGCCGACAACTTCGAGGACGGCTCGTTCACCCAGGCCGTTCTGAACTTCTTCGCGGAGGCCCTCGGCACGGTGATCGGGCTGCTCTCCGGCACGACGAATCCGCAGGATGGCCTGGCCGCGCTCGACTCGCTGACCAGCGCCGGTACCGCGGTCTTCAACGCCTCCCACCCCCAAGCCATCCCCGGCTCGTCTTGCGGGGAAGGCGCCAGCAGCGTGAATGGCGTGCGGTACTACTCGTGGAGCGGTACCGGCGTCCTCACGAACGTCTTCGATCTGTCGGATCCGGCGCTCGGCCTGACCTCGCTCTTCTACAGTGAGGCGAATGACGGGCTGGTGGGACGCTGCAGCTCCCACCTCGGCGACGTGATCCGCGACAACTACTTCCAGAACCATCTCGACGAGGTGAACCAGCTCTTCGGCCTCGTCTCGATCTTCACGTCCAATCCGAAGACCCTCTTCAAGAACCACGCGAATCGGCTCAAGAACCTCGGGTTGTGACCCGTAGGGCCGGGCTCGTCCTGATGGGCGTCGCCTTCGGGGCCGTCGCCCTGGCCTGGCTGCTGCGACCCCCGGCGGCGCACGAGACGGGCGCGGAGGCCGGGCCGGCAACGCAACGCGCTGCAGCGGACGCCGGGGTCGCCCGACCTCTGGTCCCCGTGCCCGACTTGCCGCCGTCGTTGCGCGGCACGACCGAGGATGGAGCGCTGGTTCGCGATGCCTCGGGTCGCTTCGCGCCGACTCCCGACGCAATCGACCTGTTCGACTACTACCTGGCGGCCGAAGGCGAGGAGACCCTCGAGCAGATCCACGCGCGGATCCTCGCCGCCATCCGCGCTCGCCTCGATGGGCCCGAGGCTGACGCTGCCGAGGCCCTGCTCGCCGACTACCTGGCCTATCGCGCACAGGCGGCCGAGCTTCTCTCCGGTCCGCTCGTCGGCGAGAGCTTCGAGCGCCGCCTGCAGTACCTGCGCGAGCTGCGCCGCGAGGTCTTCGGAACCGAGGTGGCGGCCGCGCTGTTCGGCGCCGAACAGGCGCGCTGGTTCGCTGATCTCGAGGCACGGCGCATCGCGCTCGACGCGACGCTCGACGAGGACGAGAAGCAGGCGCGGCTCGCCGCGCTCGAGGCCGACCTGCCGGCCGAGGTCCGAGCCGTTCGAGATCAGGCGCTCGCTCCGACCGAGCTCCGCCGCGAGGAGGCACGCCTCCGCACGGCCGGAGCCAGCGCGGCGGAGATCGAACACCTCCGCGAGGCACGCTTCGGTCGCGAAGCGGCCGACCGACTCGCCGAACTCGACGAGGAGCGGGCGCGATGGGCCTCCCGCCTCGCGGTCTACCGGGAGGCGCGGGACCGGGCGCTCGCACGAGCCTCGGCCGGCGATCGCGAGGCGATCCTGGAAGCGGTCCGCGCCGAGCACTTCGAGAGCGGAGAGCTCCTCCGCGTGCGCACCTTGGATGCCCTGGAGACCAGCCCCTCACCCTGACGCCGGGCCCGGGCCCCCATCAACCCGGCGCCTCCGAGCCGACGTGGTCGGCCACGATCGCAAGCAGGCCGGGGCCGAAGCGGTCGGCCTTGCTCGGGCCGATTCCATGGGCGAGCAGCAGCTCCTCGCGGTTGCGCGGGCGCAGCAGTGCGATGTCGCGGAGGGTGCGGTCCGCCGCGACCACGTAGGGCGGGACGCCGGCCGTGCGCGCGACCTCGAGGCGGTGGTGGCGAAGGGCCTCGAAGAGCGCCTCGCCCTCGGCGTCCAGCGGAACGTCGGCGACCGCGGCCGCCGCGGACCGGCTGCGTCCGGAGGCGGGCGCGGCGACGCCCTCCGGCGGCAGGACCAGGCGTGCGGGCAGCTCGGCGCGCATGACCCGAACTCCCGACTCCGTCAGCACGACCATCGGGCGATCGCCTCCGATGAAGTCCACCCAGCCGGCCGTCACGCAGCGGCGCAGGAGTCGGGTGATCCAGAGCTCGCTCTTGTCGGAGAGCACGCCGTAGGTGCTGAGCCGATCGAGGCCCTCCATCATCAAGCGCTCGTCCTTGGCCCCGCGCAGCAGCTTCGCCGCCATCTGGAGACCGAAGCGACCGTGCACGCGGGCGACACCCGAGAGCGCCTTTCTCACGGCGAGCGTGACCTGCTCCTCGTCGCCCTCACCGCGGGCGACGAGATCGCGGCACACGTCGCAACGCCCGCAGCCGGCGAGGGTCTCCTCCTCGTCGTCGAAGTAGCGCAGGATCGCGTCGTGGCGGCAGCTCCCGCCCTCGGCCCAGCGCATCAGCTCGAGAAAGAGACCCCACTTGTGACGCACGATCTCCGGATCGATCGGCGTGCCGTCGACGTCGCTCTCGATCAGACGTCGGCGCAGCGGCAGGTCGCCCGGCGAGACCAGCAGCAGGCCGGCAGCGTCGTCGCCGTCCCGGCCCGCGCGACCCACCTCCTGGTAGTAGGCCTCGATCGAGCTCGGCGGCGCCAGGTGGATCACGGCGCGCACGTCGGCGCGGTCGATGCCCATCCCGAAGGCGTTCGTCGCGACCACGACCTCCGTCTCGCCGCTCGCGAAGGCCTCGTGCACGGCCTCCCGGACCGCGCCGCCGAGACCCGCGTGGTAGGCCGCCGTGCGGTAGCCGGCGCGGCCGAGTCGTTGCGCCTCCTCCTCCGTGCTGCGTCGGGTCGGAGCGTAGACGATCGCGCAGCCGCGGACGTGGCCGGGACCTCCGGTCGCCTCTCGCAAGGCCCGATCCACCGAGGCATCGCGTTCGCGCCGCGACGACACCTCGCGGGCTCCCAATGCCAGGTTCGGGCGGGCGAAGCCGCGCACGAGCTGCGGGGTCTCGGCGGGCAGCCCCAGGCGTTCGAGGATCTCGTCCCGCACGACCGGGGTCGCCGTCGCCGTGCACGCCAATACCCGGGCATCCGGCATTCCCGCGATCACGTCGCCGATCTGCATGTACTCCGGCCGGAAGTCGTGGCCCCACTCACTGATGCAGTGGGCTTCGTCCACGGCGACGAGCGGGCACTCGAGGTCGGCCAGCAGCGAGCGGAAGCCGTCGAAGGCCAGCCGCTCCGGGGCGACGTAGGCGAGCTTGTAGTCGCCGGCGGCCAGACCGCGCATGCGCGCGCGCATCTCCTCGGCCTGCAGGGTGGCCGCCAGAAAGGTCGCCGGCACGCCCACGGCATCGAGCGCGCGCACCTGGTCCTGCATCAACGAAACCAGCGGCGAGACCACCAGACTGGTGCCCGGCAGCAGGCTCGCGGGCAGCTGGTAGACGAGGCTCTTGCCCCCGCCGGTCGGTGCCACGAGCAGCACCCGGCCGACCGTCAGCAGGGTCTCGATCGCCTCCCGCTGCCCCGTGCGGAACTTCTCCAAACCGAAGCGCGCGAGCGCGCCATCCAGATCC
>JAJDAR010000160.1 GCA_029261775.1 Deltaproteobacteria bacterium
GTCCTCGGGCGGCGGGTGGAGAAGCGCTTCGAGTCGCTCGAGAAACGCATGCCGCGAGCCGTGGGGCCGCGCAGCGGCATCGGCGCCATGCAGGCCTTCGTCCCGTGGAACGGGAACTCCGAGGTCGTGAACGCCGTCCTACGAAGAGCATTCGAGGAGGGCCTGCTAGTCTTCGGGGCGGGCCGCAGCCCGATGAAGGTGCGCATGCTGCTGCCCGTCAACACGACCGATGCAGAGCTCGAGCAGGGCTTCGCCATCCTCGAGAAGAGTCTGGCTCGTGTCGGCGAGGAGCTGGGTCTGCCGTGCTGACGCAGGCGGACCGGCGGTCGAACGGATCATGCTGATCCTGCGTCCCACAGCCGCGAGCGATCTCGGCGACCTGCTCCACCTGGCCGGGCAGCTGGATTCGATGAACCTGCCGCAGGACGAGGCCTTCCTGGCCGGGCGCATCCGACACTCGATGCGATCCTTCTCCGGCGAGCTCGACGATCCCAGCGAGGCCCTCCACCAGTTCGCCCTCGAGGATCGGGATGCGGGGCGCGTGGTCGGGACGTCGTTGGTCGTCGCCAAGCACGGTCGCCCCGGCGCACCGTACTACTGGCTCGAGGTCTCGACCGAAGAACGGCGCAGCGCCGAGCTGGGCGTGCGCTTCGTGCACCAGAAGCTGCAGCTTCGCTCGACGGAGGACGGCCCCAGCGAGATCGGCGGACTGATCCTCGACCCCTCCTATCGCGGCCACCCCGAACGCTGCGGCAAGGCACTCTCGATCGGTCGCTTCGCCTACATCGCGGCGCACCGGGACGCGTTCCAGCGCGAGGTCATCGCCGAGATGCTCTCGCCCTTCGAAGCGCCGGGCAAGAACCTGCTCTGGGAGGCCTTCGGTGCGAAGTTCACCGGTGTCGCCTACCGCGACGCCGACCACCTGTCGGCGCGCTCGAAGCAGTTCATCGCCGATCTCTTTCCGCGAGACCCCGTCTACGCGACGCTCTTTCCCGAAGAGGTCCAGAAGGTCATCGGCGAGCCCAACGAGACCGCCAAGGCCGCGGTCCGGATCCTCGAGCGGGTGGGCTTCCGTCCCCTGAACCAGGTCGATCCCTTCGACGGTGGGCCCTACTACGGCGTCTCTCGCGATGCGATCACTTCGGTCCGCGAGCGACGCGAGCTCGTCTTGCCGGGTGCTCCGGTCTCGAAGCCCGCGGGCGAGGATGCCACCCTGGCCCTGCTCTCGACGGAAGCCGGCGGCTCGTTCCGCGCCACGGTGGTTCCCATCGACGAGGAGGCGGCGCCGATCGTCTCGTCCGAGTGCCGCGATGCCCTGGGTGTCGGCGCGGGCGACCGGGTCAGCGTCACGCCCCTTCCGTGAGGCGCCCGTGAACGACGTGATCCGCAGCATCTCCCCGGCCGATCCGACGGACGAGATCGGCAGCTTTTCCGTGTGGGACGACGGTGCCGTGGCCGAAGCCGTCGGGCGAGCGCGCGCAGCCTTTCCGGGCTGGCGGGATGCCGGGCTCGACGAGCGGGCGAAGGTGCTGCGACGCTTCCGCGACCTCGTCGCCGAGCGCAAAGAAGAGCTGGCCCAACTGATCGCCCGCGAGATGGGCAAGGCCCTGTGGGACGCACGCGGTGAGGCGGCGCTGCTCCCGGCCAAGGTGGACGTGACCCTGGACCACGGCATGGTCTTCGCGGAGACCCTGGTGGCCGGACCGACGGCCCGAGCCACCCATCATCCGCGTGGCGTCCTCGCCGTGCTCGGCCCCTTCAACTTCCCGGCCCATCTCCCGAATGGCCACATCGTCCCCGCCCTCGCGACGGGCAACACCGTCGTCTTCAAGCCGAGCGACCTGACGCCGTCGGTCGGCGAGTGGATGGCCCGGGCCTGGCGCGACGCCGGCCTGCCGCCGGGCGTCCTCGAGCTGGTCCAGGGTGGAGCCGAGACCGGAAACGCGCTGGTGGTCTCGCCAGAGGTGGACGGCGTCCTCTTCACCGGGTCGTATGCCGTCGGCCGACAGCTTCGCGAGGCGACCCTCGACCAGCCGGGCAAGCTCCTGGCCCTCGAGCTCGGTGGGAAGAACGCGATGATCGTCTGGGCCGACGCCGACCTGGAGCTGGCCGCTGCCGAAGCCGTGCTCTCGATGTGCGCCACCACCGGGCAGCGCTGCTCCTCCCTCTCGCGATTGTTCGTGCACCGCAAGGTGGAGGCCGAGCTGCAGGAGCGGCTCGTCGACCTGCTCCGTGGTCTCCGCATCGGACCGCCCCTCGAAGAGGGCGTGTTCATGGGGCCGCTCGTGTCACGCGCGGCCTTCGATCGGGTGCAACGAATGCGGGCCTCGGGCGAGGAGGCGGGTGCGGAGCGCATCTACCGTGGCGAGATCGAGCGCATCGCCCCCTACGTCGCGCCGTCCCTCGTGCGGTTCGACGGCCTCGCACAGGATCACCCCTACCAGAGGGAGGAGATGTTCGGGCCCGAGGCCGCCCTGTACCCGGTCGACGACCTGGACCAGGCCATTGCCGCGGTGAACGACTCGGACTACGGGCTGGCCGCGTCGGTCATGACGCGCACGCGCAGCGTCTACGAGCACTGCATCGGTCGCATCGACACCGGCATCCTCAACTGGAACAAGGGCACGATCGGCGCCAGCGGCCGCCTGCCCTTCGGCGGCTCGAAGCAGAGCGGCAACGATCGGCCCGCCGGCATCCTCGCGACGGTCTACTGCACGACGCCCCAATCGCATCTGGAGTCCGAGGCCGGGCTCGACCCCGAGACCCTGCCGCCCGGCTTCCCCCGGCCATGAGCGGCGACGCGCGGCGCACCGTGCTGATGGGCGATCCCTCGCACTTCAGCGTGAAGGGCGGCGCCAATCCCCACACCCGGGACCGCTGGGGGCGGCGCCGCAGCGTCGACCGCGAGCGGGCCATCGCCCAGTGGCATCGGCTCAAGGACACCCTCCGGGATCTCGGCGTGCGGGTACGGGTGGTGCCACCCGATCCGGCGCAGCCGGGCATGGTCTACCCCGCGAACGCCGGCTTCCTGACCCGGGTCGACGAGCCCCGCCCGATCGAAGAGAAGACCTTCTACCTCGCGAACCTGCTTCCGACCCGCGCCGGTGAGAAGCCGCACTATCGACGGATCGTCGAGGAGGCCGGCTTCCCGATCGCCACGATCGACGAGCGCTTCCGGATGGAGGGCGAGGCCGACTTCTTTCCGGCGGGCGACCATCATCTGCTCACCTTCGGCGGCATCGAGAGGCAGCGCTTCATCCCCGCCCTCGCGTGGCCGCCCTGGAAGCGCGTCTATGGCTTCCGCACCGACGTCGCGATCGCGCCCTTCCTGGAGTCCCTGGTGGCGCCGCGACCCGTCCTGCAGCTGCAGCTCGTGCTCGAGGCCCACTACCACGGGGACACGGCGCTCTCGGCGTTCGGACCGAATCGCGAGCTGCTGCTCGGCTACCGCGAGGCCATGACCGCCGAGAGCTGGGAGCGGCTCGAGCAGGTGTTCGGCGAGCGCCTGATCCGCCTCTCGGTCGCCGACGCGCAGCTGTACGCCGCCAACTCCTTCACGCTCACCGAGCACGGGAGCTCGGTCCTCGTCCTGCCGGGCGGAGTGAGCGAGGCCCTGCAGGACCAGATCCGCGAGCGCGGCGTCGAGCCGATCACCGTCGACGTCTCCGAGTTCCTGAAGAAGGGCGGAGGCTCGGTGAAGTGCATGATCGTGGAGCTGGGGCCGGTGCGGTCGACCCGGACCGGTGATGGTTGAAGCGCCCGAGTGGTCGGCGGTGATGGCGGGACGCACCCGGGTGGTTGCGACCGAGCGCGCTACCCCCCGAGATTCATCGACTGCGACATCACCGCGAACCCGTCGGTTGCCTGGAGTCGCTTCCCGACCACGGCCTGGTAGGCAGCGCTCTGGTACCAGGCCTTGGCCGCCTCCGTGCTCTCGAACTTGAGGATCACCGTCTGCGGTCCGGGCGGGGTGCCCTCGATCGTCTCGCTGGCGGCGTCGAAGCTGACCAGCTCGCCGCCGCTGGCAGCGATCGTCGGTCCGGCGCTCTTCTGGTACTCGCCGTAGAGGGCAGGGTCCTTCACGACGTACTGGGCGATGAAGTAGGCGGCCATCTCGTCTCCTCGGGAATCGGGTTGGTTGCGGCTGGCTCGGGCGCCGGCGGAGCGCCTTTCTACCACACAGCTCGAGCCGATCCCCAATGGAGGTCCGGTAGGAGGAGACGCCGTTGCGGGCGCTTCGCAAACGGACGAAGCTCGGCGACCGGAGGGCAGCCATGAAGGTGCTTCGCATCGCGGCGATCGTGCTGGTCGCGCTGCTCGCGGTTCTCGTCGTGGCGGCGCCCGTCGGGCCTCTGCCGGGCTTCTTTCTCGGCGGCACCCCCACGAGCGCGCCGGAGCGCTGGCCGGACACCTCGGACGTCCACGAGATCCGGCTGAAGGTGCCTGGCACCCCGCCCCGCGTGGTGATCGTCTGGGTGATCGAGCACGAAGACGAGCTGCACGTCGTCGGCAGCAAGGACAGCGGCTGGGTGACCCGCATCGGAGCCGGCAGCCCGGTGGAGATGCGCCTCGGGGACCGCAGCTATGCGCTGACGGCGTCGCCGGTAAGCGAAGGCTGGCAGGAGGTCCTCGAGGCGTACATCGCCAAGTACGAGGCCGACTACCCCGATATTGTGGCCAGCTTCCCGGCGCTCGACGAGGCGATGGGGGCGGTGGCCGTCTACCGGCTGGAGCGCCGCTAGCGCGCGCCCGGCCGGCACCGGGTCGGTCACCGTATGGCGCTTCCAGACCTGCGGCGCAGGTTTCATCAACGCTCGGCGGGGCGCCGTCGCCCCGGCTAGGCTGGTGCGCCATGACTCGAAGCCTGCCCGGTTCCTCCCTCTCCTGTCTGCTGCTCGTGGTCCTTCTCGCGTGCGGGGGTGACGACGGCGGCCTCGACGCCGCCGTCCCGACCAGCCCGGACCCGGTCACCCTCCGAAGCACCGCGCTAGGCGCAGTCGTCGGCGCCGAAACCCCGGGCGGGGCGCACGCGTGGCGCGGCATCCCCTTCGCCGAGCCGCCGGTCGGGGAGCTGCGCTGGCGCGCCCCGCAGCCGGCTGCCCCGTGGGCGGGCACGCTCGAGGCTCTCGCGCACCCGTCGGCCTGCCCGCAGGAGGTCGGGCTGGTCGCGGGCCGCGACGGGGCCGCCCCCGGTGACCTCACGGGAGACGAGGACTGCCTGTACCTCAACGTGTTCGCGCCCGTCTGGGCCCCCGACGAGGTACCCGCCGGCGACGCGCGCGTGCCCGTGCTCTTCTGGATCCATGGCGGCGGAAACTCGATCGGCGACGCTGCACCCTACGACGGCAGCGCGCTGGCCCGAGACCACGGGGTCGTCGTGGTGGCCGTGCACTATCGGCTGGGGCCGCTCGGCTGGCTGCACCATCCCGCCCTGGCCCAGGGCGGCACGCCGGCGGACGCCTCCGGGAACTACGGCACCCTCGACCAGATCGAGGCCCTGCGCTTCGTGCGCGACCACGTCTCGGCGTTCGGCGGCGACCCCGGCAACGTGACGATCTTCGGCGAGTCCGCAGGCGGTCGGAACGTCTTCACCTTGCTGCTCTCGCCGCTGGCGAAGGGGTTCTTCCACCGCGCGATCGCCCAGAGCGGCAGCGCCTGGCTCACCCCGACCGACGAGGCCGGGCAGGCCGTCGGCCGCGGTGGCCCGGACAACACGAGCTCGAGGATCGTGGCGCGGCTGGCCCACGAGGCCCCCGCGGACGATCTCGGTGCGGTCGCCGAGGCGATCCGCAGTGCGACACCCGCACAGGTCTTCGACGCCGTCACGGGCGAGCGCCAGATGGGCATGGTCCGGTCGCCGCAGATCTTCGCGGACGGGCACGTGCTTCCCGCCTCGACCGCGATCGAGGCGCTGGCCTCGGGGCAGTACAACCAGGTGCCCTTCATCAGCGGCACGAACCGCGACGAGACCAAGCTCTTCCAGGTCGCGAACCGCGAGCTGGTCCGCTGGTGGCTCGGCATCCCGTGGGGCCTGCGCGATGCGCTCGCCTACGAGCGGATCAACGACTACGCGAGCCGGTTCTGGAAGCTGCGCGCGGTGGACGAGCCGCTGCGCCACATGCGCGCCGTGCAGGGACCCAGCGTCCATGCCTACCGCTTCGATTGGGACGAGGAGCCGAGCATCCTGTGGCTCGACTTCGCGGAGCTGCTCGGCGCGGCCCACGCCCTCGAGATCCCGTTCGTGTTCGGAGGCTTCCGGCTCGGGGCCGCGACGCGGTTCGTGTTCGACGAAGAGGGCGCCGAGGCGCGCGAAACCCTCGGGCGCCGGATGCGTTCCTACTGGGTCCAGTTCGCGCGAACGGGCGACCCCGGCCGAGGCGTGGACGGCACGCTGCCCGCCTGGGAGCCGTGGGGCGTCGAGCCCGGAGCACCCCGCATGATCGTCTTCGACACCGAGGCGGACGGCGGCGTCCGGATGGAGGGCGGCGAGCTCACCCAGGCGGCGTTGGTGGCCGACATCGCCGTGGACGAGCGCTTCGAGACCAAAGCGGACCGCTGCGTCGTGCTCCGCGAGGCCTTCGGCCCCGAAGGTCCTCTC
>JAJDAR010000161.1 GCA_029261775.1 Deltaproteobacteria bacterium
CCGAGGTGCGCCGGGTGCACGAGCCCGACCGCCGAGCTCGAGACCACGTTCTTGCCCGCGCGAAGAATCCGCACGATGTCGTCGAGAGCCTCGCGCAGGCGCAGATCCGCGGTGGCGGTGTAGACGACGCAGTCGGCGTCCATCTCCAGCAGTGCGTCGGCGTCGCGCGTGGCGATCACCCCCGTCGGCGGCAGGCCGCACAGCTCCCCGGCGTCGAGCCCGGCTTTCTTCTCGCCGTGTACCCACAACCCGACGAGCTCGAGCTCGGGATGACCCACGATGGCGCGCAGTGCGTAGCTGCCGACGTTGCCGGTACTCCATTGGATGACACGGTGGGGCACGGGGGTCTCCTCGTGTGGGAAGGGGCCCGGATCCTAGCCGAAGAGCCGGCGTCGCCGAGCCCCGTGGCAGCTCCCGGGATCGCAGCACCGGAGCGCTATCCTGTGCATCGCCGGAGGATGCACGATGGGCTCCGCGCCTCGGAGCCCGAGGCGACCCGGCGCGCCGGAGGGCGGCCGTGAGCAGCGCATTGACCCTGCGATCCGCTTCCGAGCGCCCCGACGTCGGGGAGGCCGACCCGCTCGCTCGCGCGGTGCTCGACAGCCTGTCGCCCGTCGGCCTGGCACTCGGTGGGCTCTACATCGTGCTGGCGCCTGCCCATCTCGTCGTGCTCGACGAACCGATCGCTGCGACGATGGCCGCGACCGCCCTGGTCTCGGGCCTGGCGTGCCTGGCGCTCGGTCTCCACTGGCGGATCTACCCGCCCGATCAGCTTCGGGCGCGACCGCTGCTCGCACTCCTCCTCGGCATCGCGCTCGGCAACAGCGCATTCCACATGGCCCTGGATCCCGACCCGCACCAGACCACCAACTTCGCGCTGATCGCGATCGGCAGTGGTTGCCTCGTTCTCTCGCACCGCTGGCTCGCGAGCCTGCTCACGGTGAACGCTCTCTGCTGGGCCTGGCTCGCTTCCTTCGCACCGCCCGCAGCGGACTGGGGACACTTCCTCGCGTTCCTGCTCATGGCCAACGGCCTCGCCGTGGCGATCCACCTGGTGCGTCTGTGGAATCTGAAGGGGTTGGCCGACGCCGCCGCCGAGAGCCGGGGCGCGGAGGCGGCGCTCCGGGCCCAGCAGGAGCAGCTCCACCACGCGGCGCGCCTGGGAACGCTCGGCGAGCTTGCCGCAGCGCTCGCTCACGAACTGCGGCAGCCCCTGGCGGCGATCGTCAACTACGCCCGCGGTTGCTCCCGCCGCCTCGACGCGCCGCCGCCGATCGACGTGCCGGCCCTCCAGGAGGCCCAGGACGAGATCTGCCAGCAGGCGGAGCGGGCGTCCGAGATCCTGGGCGCACTCTGGAGCTTTGCGCGCAAAGGCGAGCCCAAGCGCGAGTGGGTGGACCTCGATCACGTGGTGCGGGACGTGCTCCGGCTCGTGGAGGCGGAGATGCACGAGCATGACGTCCTGGTGCGATGGCAGGCCGACGCTGCCGGGACGTGGGTCCATGCGGACGCGATCCAGGTGACCCAGGTGCTCGTGAATCTCGTGCGCAACGGCATCGAAGCCGTCGCCGAGAGCCCCGGAGGCGAACGTGCGCTCTCGATCGAGACCCGCATCGCCGGCGCAGGCAGCGTGGAGGTGGCCGTCCGGGACACCGGCGCCGGGCTCGCCGCAGACCTGCGGGAGCAACTCTTCGAACCGTTCACCACGACCAAGCCCCACGGCCTCGGGCTCGGGCTCTCGATCAGCCGGCGAATCGTCGAGGCCCAGGGAGGCACCATCGGGGTGGAGCCCAATCAGGGGGGCGGCTCGGTCTTCCGCTTCACGCTGCCCGGGCGCCAGGGAGGACCGGCGCATGGCCCGTGAACCCACGGTCTTCGTGGTCGAGGACGATGCGGCCCACCGCAAGTCGCTGGCCTGGCTGATCGGGTCGGTCGCCCTTCCCGTCGAGACCTTCGACTCCGGGCGGGCGTTCCTCGACGCGCTCGCGCCTGCCTGGCCCGGCTGCGTGGTGGCGGACCTGCGCATGCCCGGGCTCTCGGGCCTCGACCTGCAGCAGGAGCTGCTCGCGCGGCGCAGCCTGCTGCCGATCATCCTCGTCTCGGGTCATGCGGAGATCCCGGCCGCCGTCCGCGCGATGCGCTCGGGCGCGATCGACTTCATCGAGAAGCCCTTCAGCGACCAGCACTTGCTGGACAGAATTCGAGAAGCACTCGAACACAACGCCCAGGCGCGCGGAGAGGCCGCGCGGCACCGCGAGCTGACGACGCGCTTCGGGCGCCTGACCCAGCGCGAGCGCGAGGTGATGGACGCCATCGTCGCCGGCCATGCGAACAAGGTGATCGCCGCGGATCTGGACATCAGCCCCAAGACGGTCGAGGCCCACCGCGCCCACCTCATGACCAAGATGAGGGCCCGGTCCGTCGCGGATCTCGTGCGCGCCTCGATCCAGATGGAAGCGGGCGCGCCCCGCCCCCACGCGCGTGATCCAGGACACGAGGGATCTCCCTAGGCCGGTTCGGGAAGATCCCAATGTCGGACCGGCGCCCTGCGCTGCATGATCCGTTCGTGCGAAGACATCCCCCCGACCGCGCGCATCCCCCCGCGATGCGCCCGCCGAGCGAGGCCGCGAGCCGCGTCCGCATCCAATGCGGCGACTCGGCCTCTCTCGGCGCCGCTTTCCTTCGTGCCGAAGACGACCTCTGGGTCGACGACTGCATCGTGGACACGCAGAG
Organism: Deltaproteobacteria bacterium; assembly: GCA_029261775.1. Lineage (GTDB taxonomy): Bacteria > Myxococcota_A > UBA9160 > UBA9160 > UBA6930. The sequence goes on from JAJDAR010000161.1 coordinate 2,734, forward strand.
CCTCGTGCTGACCATCTCGAGGCACGGAACCCGCCGCGACGCCGCCGAGTGGCAGCGGCGGGTGAAGGCGATCCAGGGCCTCTAGGCGCCCGTCACCCACCGGATGGGCCGGCCGTCGCACGGCGACCCTACGCGACTCGCCGGCTCCGCGGAGATCGTGGCGCCCCCGGCATGACTCGAACATGCGACACCCGGTTTAGGAAACCGGTGCTCTATCCAACTGAGCTACGGGGGCTGGAGGCGGAAGTATCTGTTGCAGCATGGGACTCTGCCAGCTCGCGGGGGAGTTCCATCGGGGGCCCGGTCGCCTGCGTCGACGAGGGGCCGCCAGTCTCCGCCCCAGCGCGCGCGGCTCTGCCCAGGGTGTGACGTCAGGGAATCGCGGCGACGAAGGTGCCCAGGACGGAGGCCCCGAGCACCAGCCAGCCGAAGCCGCGGACGATCTTCTCCGGGGCCAGGCCCTCGACCGAGCCGAGCTCGATGCCGGTCACCCCGGCGAGCGCGTCCGGGAACCAGACGGTGACGAAGCCCAGCAGTAGCGCGGCCGTGAATCCGAAGAGCGCACGGCTGTCGGCCACCGTGGCCAGCGCGACCAGGCCGACCAAGGCCACGACGAGGGAGGCGGCGCGGTGGCGATCGAGCTCCATGTCCGCGGTTCGGCGGGAAGCCCCGCCCGCTTGAGCGATCACGACCCGTGCCGGCGCTCCTCGGAGAGCTTCTGCAGGAAGTCGAGCGGCATCCCGCTCACGGTCACGCGGCCCTCGCGAAGGCGGAAGCTGGCCGTCACGCTCAGGCCGTCGTCGTCGTCGGACCAGATCTCGGGGATGGCCAGCAGGCCGCCCCCCGGCACGAGCCCGAGCATCCCGCCCGCGCCCGCCGGTCCCCGGATCCAGGCGCGCGGCACCCGCAGCTCCGCCTCGGCGGCGACCGCGTCGGCCTCGAGGCGTGCCGTCGATGCCAACCAGGCCCGCGCATCGAGCGCGACGGCGCCGGCCTCGAGCTCGCCCGACAGCGCGGCGCGCAGCCGGGGCGGAGCCTCCTGGCTCTCGAGCTGGCGCTGCAGGGCGGCCAGATCCGCTTCCCAGGTCGAGGCCTTCGCCTCAGGCCCGGCGGCGAGGCCCGCGGAGAGGCCCTGGAGCGCGTCCACGAGCACGACCGGGATGTGCTCGGCTTCGAGCACGACCTGGGGATGCCGGAGCGCCTGCCCCAGCACGCTCACTGCGTCGGCCTCGAGGTGGCTCGACCACGCGAGGCGGCCCTGCTCGGAACGGCGCTCGTCGCGGAAGCGCAGGCCGGTCGCCGCGCCCAGGCTGCCGGTGGCCGTCCCGAAGCTGACGCTGGCGATGCGCCCCTCGGTCTGGCCCAGCGGCAGGGGGCTGCGCCAGTCGGGGCTCGCGAAGTCGCTCTCGAAGGCCTCGAGGCGAAGGATCGAGGCACCCGACGCGACCTCGACGGCGGGCCACTCCGTACGCACGTGCAGCGCCGAGCCTGGCCCCTCGCTCCACGAGGCGGAGCCGGGCTGCACCCGCAGCCACGCCTCCCCTGCGAGCGGGGCCTCGTAGGCTTCGACCACCACGCGGCCGCTTCGGCCCCGCAGGCCGACCCGGGTGGTGGCGACGAAGGGCGGCAGCCGTGGGATGCGCCCGAGCGCGCTCCCGTCGGCGGCCAGGATCTGGATCTCGCTGCGCACCCAGGCCGCAGCCGGAAGCAGCGCCGCCACGTCGTCGAGCACCGCGGCCCAGGGGATCGGACCGTGCGCCACCCGCACGCGACTCGTGAGGCGAGGGCCGCCCGGTTGCGTCCACTCGGCCTCGAACGACGATTCGAACCAGCCGCGTTCGTAGCGGAGCAGCCGCGCCCGAACGGGCGGCCGGGCGGTGTCGGGCAGATCCGCGCGCACGCGTGTCTCGATCGCCCGACCGAGGCCGACCGAGACCCCGCCCAGGACCAGCAGCACGCCGAGCAGCGCGATCGATCCACGGCGCATGCCTCTCTCCACGAAGCCTCGCCGCTCCGCGCTCAGGCCGGCGGGCTCGGCGGCGGCAGCGAAGCCCCGCAGTCCCTGCAGAAGCTCGCGCGGGGCTGGTGGCCCTCGGTCAAGCACTCCGGACAGCTGCGCGTCGTGACGATCTGCGCCTGGCCCACGATCTCCGCGGTGACGATGCCGGTCGGCACCGCGAGGATCGCGTAGCCGAGCAGCATCACGACGGCGGCCAGCAGCTGGCCGGGAACGGTCTCCGGTGCGATGTCGCCATACCCGACCGTCGTCATCGTGACGATCGCCCAGTAGACCGAGCGGGGAATGCTCGTGAACCCGCTCTCCTCGCCCCCTTCCAGGATGTACATGAACGAGCCCAGGATCACGTCGAGCAAGAGCACGGTGCCGAGGAAGACCAGCACCTTGCCGCGGCTGGCGCGCAGCGAGGTCAGCAACAGATTGGCCTGGCCGAGGTAGCTCGCCAGCTTGAAGACGCGCATGACGCGCAGCAGACGAAGGCTGCGGATCACCAGCAGGGACTGACTGCCCGGCAGCAGCAGGCTGAGATAGCTCGGCAGGATCGAGAGCAGATCGACGATGCCGTAGAAGCTGCGCGCGTACGCCAGGGGACGACCCACACAGGAGAGCCGCAACACGTACTCGATGGTGAACAGCCCGGTGATGGTCCACTCGAGGATGCGCAGGAGGTCGCCGTAGCGCTCGCGCATCTCGACCACACTCTCGAGCATCACGGCGATCACGCTGATCACGATCAGCGCGATCAGGCTGACGTCGAAGACCTTCCCCGTCGGCGAGTCGGCCTCGAAGATGATCTCGAACACCCGCCCCTGCCACGTCCGGCCGCCGGCGAGCTCCCCCCTTCTTGCCATCGCCCGCAGTGTAGGGAGCCGCGTCGGACCTGGAAATCCGAGGCTTTCCGCTCAGCGACCCTTGCCTGCTCAGCGCCCCTGGATCGAGACCCAGCTGCAGCGGGCAAGCGCGATGAGCTCGGCGTCGGCGTCGAAGATCGCGGTGGCGCTCGACCCCTTGCGCCCTTCAAGGGCGAGGCGCCAGGCGACGATGCGCGCCGTGTGCCCGACCGCGAGCGGCCGCAGGACCTGCGCCGTCATGCGTCCGAGCACCATCGGCTCGAGCCGTGCGGCGACCTCGCCGTCCTCGAGCAACGGGAAGGAGCTCGGGCAGTCGAGCGCGGCCCACAAGAGCTCGGCCCGAACCTCGCCCGAGTCGTCACCCCACTCGGCGGCGGGCGTCCAGAGCGCGGCCGCCCGCTCGTCCACGGGACCGGGAAGCAGACCCAGGCCGTCGCGGCGCTCCGGCCCGCACACGAAGCACTGCGGGAAGGGATGGGTCTCGAGCGCCCGAGAGCGGCCGGCCACCGCGGCGACCGCCTCCGCTCCCGGCGGAGCCGGGACGTCGATGTCGAGCGTGGCGGGGCGGGCTCGCGCGACCGGACCCTGCGGCCCTTCGGCGAACACGGCGCCATCGCGCTCGACGATGCGAAGCGGCTGGTCGAGCGGACACGGCGCGAGGAAGGTGATCTCCACGGGTCCCGTCGCGCGGGCGAACGGGGCGAGACAGCCACCGAGATAGCCCCCGTTGGCATTCCCGGGCGGCCCGCAGAAGCGCGCCGGAACCTGCAGGGCGTGCACGCTCAGTCGGGTCGCACAGCCCCGGCCGCAGGGGCGAGGGGCTCCTTCAGCGGACCCGCCAGGGCCTCCAGCTCTTCGAACGACTCGCGGATCGCCTGCACGAACACGTTCAGGTCGGGGACCTGGTCCTGGTCGCCCGTGAAGCCGAAGAACAGCGTGCCCGCATAGCTGAACAGCGCCACGCCTAGGCCCTGGTTCGGCAGCAGGTTCACCACCGGATGGACCGCCAGCAGACGCGCCTCGAGCAGGTGCAGCGGGACCTGGGGGCCCGGCACGTTGGTCACGACCAGGTTGTAGGGTCTGCCGCGGGCCGCCGTGCGCACGGCGAGCGACAGGAGGGTGGCACTCGTCCACTCGCTGACGGCCGCGAGCACCTCGGCCCCCATCGCCTGTCGCGATTCCTTGAGCCGGCCCATCGTCTCGCGCACGCGCGCGAGGCGCTCGCGCGCGTCGGGCTCGTCGACGGGCAGCTCGGCCATCAACAAGGCGATCCGATTGCCGAGCGTTCCGCGCTCGTCTCGCGATCGCAGACTCACCGGCACGTTGGCCCGGATATCGAGGCTATCGACGTCGATTCGTCGAAGCGCGAGGAAGCGCCGCAAGGCACCGGCGACCGTCGCGAGCACCACGTCGTTGACGGTTCCGCCGAGCTCGCTCTTGACGTGGCGGACACGGTCGAGCTCGAGGGCCATCCCCTCGAAGCAGCGATGAGGTCCGAGCGGACGGTTGATGGGCGTCTCGGAGGCATTGCTGAGCCCGGCGGACAGGGTCTCCGCCAGGGCCTGAGCGCCGTCGCGAACGCGCTCGAACCAGGCGCCGGGATCTCGCAGCAGCGCGGGCGCCTCCCCTGCAGCTTGCAGGACATCACCGAGGCGGCGGCCGAACTCTTCGGCGAGCATCTCCAGGCCGGCCGGGGCCGGGCGCGGCTTCCAGATCGGAAACGGAGGGATGTCCGATTGCGGTGCGGCCTCGAGCAGGGTCGCCATCAGATCGACGGCTGAGACCCCGTCGATCATGCAGTGGTGGGTCTTCTGGATCACTGCGAAACGCTCGCCCTCGTCGAGCCCTTCGACGACCCAGAACTCCCACAGCGGCCGCTCCCGATCGAGCGGCTGCGAGTGGATGCGACCGGTCAGGGCCTTGAGGTGCCCCTCGTCTCCCGGCTGGGGAAGCGCCGTGTGTCGCACGTGATAGGCGAGATTGAAATGCGGATCGTCGACCCACACGGGGTGGTTCTCGAGGGGGATGCGCGCGAGCCGCTGACGATAGCGCGGCAAGCGGTGGAGCCGGGAGCCGACGTACTCGCGAATGCGCTCTACGTCGACCCCGCCGTCGGCCGTCCGCAGCCCGGAGGTCTCGAAGATGGCCACCGCGGCGATGTGCATGGGGTGGTTCGGCGTCTCGAGGTCCAGGAACGCGGCATCTTGGGCGCCGAGGCGCTCGTAGACTTCGGGCATGGGCCGGAGGATACCCTCGGCAGCAACCCCCGCCGAGGCCCGGCGCGAATCATCCCCACTTCACGAAGCGTCGCCTACCCTGGCCACGCTCATGGACGACACCGCGCACGCCCAGGAGACCGGCCGGTCAGTGCCCATCCTGCTGGCCTTGCTGGGCCTGGCCGCCCTGGTGCGCTGGCTGCGCTGGCAGGCGGTGGCCGTGATGTTCAACGACGGTCCCGTGTTCCTGGCGCTCGCCCGCGCCATTTCCGAGGGCAGCGCGCAGCAGGCCCTGAGCCATCCCTTCCATCCGCTCTACTCGGCGCTCGTCGCAGCGGCCCGACCCTTCTTCGGGGGTTGGGAGCAGGCGGCCGTGCTGGTGTCGATCGCTTGCGGCACGGGGGCCGTAGCGGCGCTCTACTTCTTCGTCCGCTGGACCCATGGCGAGGCCGCCGCTCGCATCGCCGCCTTCCTGTTCGCCGTCCATCCGGCAGCGATCGAGTACACCGGCGACATCCAGAGCGAGGGCAGCTACCTGCTCATGCTCCTGCTCTCGGCCGGCTTCCTCTGGCGTGGCCTGAGGGACCGACGACCGGCCCTGGCCCTGCTCGGTGGCGTGTTCTCGGGCCTCGCCTACCTGGCTCGCCCCGAGGGACTGGGGATCGGGCTGGCCGTCGGCGCCCTGTGCGGGTTCGAAGCGCTGCGACATCGTCTCAGCTGGCGGCGTGCGATCGCGCTCGGGCTCTCGATCGCCGGAGGCATGGCCGCCGTCGCCCTGCCCTACGTCGTGTTCCTGCGTGTCGAGCTCGGCGAGTGGACCCTGACGCAGAAGAAGTCGGTCGCCGTGATTTCCGGTCTGGAAGCGCCGCCACGGGACGGACCCGACCCGGTGGTGCCGAGTCGCTCCGGCGCGGGCCAGACCGCCGAGCGCCGCGTCGAGCCGCGGCAGCTCCCCGGGCACCCGGCGGTCGCGCCGCCGACGAAGCCGGCCAGGACGGCGGGCGAACGTCTGACCGAGGCGACCTTCGACCTGCTTCGCACCCACCTTCGCTCGCTTCGCTACGAGGGCGCGGCCTTCCTGGTGCTCGGCCTCGCCCTGACGGGGCTGCGCCCGATCGGCCTGCGCGGACGCTTCGTCGCCGCGATCCTTCTCCTGTACGGCGTCGTGCTGTTCGGGCTCGCCGCCAACGTCGGCTATCTGAGTGGACGCCACGCCCTGCCCGCCCTGCTGCTGCTGCTCGGGTACGTGGCCCAGGGGGTTCTCGTCGTTGCCGAGCGGATCGCACGCGGCCGCGGAGAAGCCTGGCGGCGCGCCGCGATCCTCCTGGCGCTCACGCTCTTCGCGGGGATCGGGCTCGGCAAGGCTTTGCGCCCCGATCGGACGGACTCCGCCGCCGAGCGACGCGCCGCCGCATGGCTCGCGAGCCAGGGCGGCGAGCTGCGCGGCGTCGCCGCGCGCAAGCGACGAATTGCCTACTACGCGGACGCGCCGCACGTGAAGATCCACCCGGAGGTGCGCTCGGCGCATAAGCTCTGGGTCGCCGGGGCCTCCCATGTCGTGCTCGACGGGGACCCTCGGCACTACCCCGAGCTGCGCAAAGTGATCGACCAGGAGGCGCGACTCCTCCATCGGATCACCGAACCCGAACCGGGAGCCTCCGTCTACGAGCTGGTGTTGCCCCCGCGCTTCCGAAGCGAGCGCTACCGGGAGCTCAACCTCACGGACCCGGACGACGTCGACTGATCGCCCCGCGGCCGGGCGAGGGTGAGCAGCAGCGCCACCGCCGTGTTCGCCAGGAGACCCAGCACGCCGACGTGGACGCCGCCGACGCGACTCACGCCGGCCAGCGCTGCACCCGCGGCCAGGGCGGTTCCCACCACCACTCCGGCCAGCACCGCCCGCGCGTCGAGACGCTTCCAGTGGATGGCGATCAGGAAGGCCGGCACGCACTGGATCAGCAGCTCCATCTTCAGCTCGATCAGTCTCCAGAGCGTGAAGCGCGGAGCGAGGGCGATGCCGACGGCGATCAGCATGGCGAAGCCGGCGACCCGCTTGGCCAGCCGCGTCGTCTCGGCGGCGTTGCGGTCGCGCCCCATCAGATCGACGGCGACCACCGACCCCAGGGAGAGGAGCACCGAATCGGCCGTGGACATGATCGCGGCGAGGGCGCCCAGGAAGACGAGCACGGCCAACGCGCTCCCCGCGGTCCCGGTCTCGGCCCAGGCGGCGAGCAGTCGGGGCATCACCGTGTCGGCCTCGATGGTCCCGAGGCCGGCGAGCCGGGGAATCGCCGCAAGGCCGATCAAGGTGACGACGAGTGTCGTCGTGAGCGGCATGAAGGTCATCCACGAGAAGGCGCGCCGCAGGGCCCGGCCGCTGCGCGCGGCATAGATGCGCTGGATCGCCTGGGGATAGACCACACTGGCCGTCCCGAGCAGCACGATCGTGCTGGCCCAGTTGGCCTGCTCCGCGCGGCTGGGCACGGCCACGGCCTCGGGTCGCGCCGCGGCGATCTGGCCCGTCACCGCGGCCAGGCCGCCGGCCTCTCGCAGCAACCAGGCCAGCAGCGCCAGCAGGCCGGCGCCCATCAGCAGGCTCTGGGCCGCGTCGGTCCAGGCGACGGCGCGCATGCCGCCGAGCGTCTCGTAGAGCAGGATCACGCCCGCCAGTCCCAGCACCCCGACGGCGTAGGGGATGAGTCCTCCCGTCACCTCGCTCGTCACGTGACCCATGGCCATCAGCTGGGCGAGCAGGAAGTTGGCGAGGGCCAGAGCCATCAACGCCGCGATCGCCACGCGCAGCGCCGGGCCGTAGTCCTCGTCGCCGAAGCGGTGTCGCACCCAGTCGCCCGGCGTCACGAAGCCGTGTCGCACGGCCAGCGGCCGCAGCTTGGGAGCGAGCGCGTGAAACACGACGATGATCGACATCATGAAGCCGGTCGCCATGATCCAGGAGAAGCCCCGCCGGTAGGCCTCGCCGGGGTAGCCGAGCAGCGAGTT
>JAJDAR010000162.1 GCA_029261775.1 Deltaproteobacteria bacterium
ATTTGTTCGCCGGCCTTTGCAAGCAAGTCGCAGAAATCGCGCCACGCCTGGCCGCTCATCAAGGACTCGTCAGGCACTGCGTCTGTGCCCTCGCCCACCGTGGCCACCTCCGCCTCCCGGCGCGAAGCGATATCCTGCGCCACACGCATCTTGAATTGCAGGTCGCCGCCTGCGCGGTACACCGTGACGCCTGCGATTCCCGCCGCCAGCATGAATCCGAGCACGAAGCTGAGCAGAGTCTTCATCTCGACCACTCCCCGTCTGATGCGGCAACCGCGATGCGGCCCGCACAGGTGTCGTTGAACCCGCCAAGCTTCGCGAAGCATTCGGTCGGGTATCTCATCCATTGATCTTCGGACCGGGTAGACCAGCGACACCACTCCATCCGGAGGTTGAGTGAACCGGCCGCCCCTCGGTGCGCCGAGATCACGGCTCGGCAACCCCCAACTTCGGCAGTACCTGTGTCGCAAAGCGCTCGATCGAGCCCATCAGGTGATCGTGCGGAATGACGCTGTTGTAGGTCCACGCGAAGAGCCAGCGGGCGGGCAGCCGCTCGAGGATCCCTTCGAGCTGGCGGCACACCGTGTCGACGCTTCCGACCAGGACCATGCCGTCGCGGAAGACGTCCGGCGCTTCCCCGGTGTCGGGATCCACCATGCCCTTGCTGAAGCCGAACGGCTCGAACCACGCAGCCCCGACGAAGGCCCCCGAGTCCTTCCACAGGGCGATCGCCTCTTCGTCGGTGTCGGCCACGACGACGTCGCGCAGGATGCCGAGGCCGTCGCCGAGCGGCCGCCCGGAAGCCTCGGCGTACAACGCGAAGAGCCGACGCTCGAGCTTCGGATGGAGCGGCGGGAGCACCGCCGTCACGCCCTCTTCGGCGCACCAGCGGATGCTGCGCTCCGACGACGCGAAGGGCTGGAAGATAGGAGGATGCGGCTTCTGCAGGGGCTTGGGCACGACACCGAGCTGCCGGACGACACCGTCCTCGACGCCGGCGCCCATCGTCCGCGTGGTCTCGAGGTCCCACGGCGTGGGCCCGGCGGGAATCCGCCAGTACTTCCCCTCGACGTCGATCAAGTCCTCGGTCCAGGCCCGCTTGATGATCCGGTAGCACTCCTCGAAGGCCTCCCGATTCGCTGCGTCGATCTCGTCGTGCTCGTGGGGCAGCGCGCCGTGGATGCCGTGTGTCTGCTGGGCCATCGTGTCGACCCAACGCCGTTGGTAGCCTCGCGCAAAGCCGGCGCAGGCGCGGCCACCGCTCATGTGGTCGAGCATCGCGATGTCCTCGGCCACCCGAATCGGATTCTGCGCGGGCAGCACGATGCCGAGCTGGCCGACGCGGATGCGCTTCGTCTGCATCGCCACGAAGAGGTCGAGCAGCACCGGGTTGTTCGAGAGCTCGAAGCCCTCCACGTGGAAGTGGTGCTCTGTGAAGCTGATCGACTCGTAGCCGAGGTCGTCGGCCAGGCGGGCCTGCTCGGAGAGCTCGCGGAGCATCTGCCCGTAGAGCTCCGGCCGGAGCCCGGCCAGGCCATTCTCGATGTCGGCCCGGCTTCCGACAGACGGCAGATAGAACAACGACGTCTTCACCCGGTCCTCCCCAGGCCACCCGTGAAATGCAACGAACGTCCCCCTCTGGGTCGTTCCGTTCTGGGTCGTCTCCTTCTGGGTGCCGTCCCGCTCCTGGCGGGGAAGCGGTTCGTGCAGTTGCGTCGGGTGCGAGCGGACAGCCTGCCCCACTTCCTGGCTCCGTGGGCAGGTGTCGATTTACAATACGGTCCGTATCGTATATGATTCGTGGGGCTCAGGAGGCACCCTTCCCGGGCCAGGAGGCACGCCGTGGACTTCGATTTCTCCCCTGAAGAGCAGAAGTTTGCCGACGAGGTCGAGGAGTGGCTCGTCGCCAACCACGACCCGGTCGTGATGGACCCGACCCGCGAGAACTTCAGCCAGCTGGCGGACACGCCCGAGCGCCGCGCCTTCATGAAGAAGCTCGCGAAACAGGGCTGGCTCGGCATGTCCTGGCCCAAGGAGTACGGCGGCCAGGAGATCGAGGGGGTCTACGAGTACATCCTGAACGAGGCGCTCTCGCGCCACGCGGCGCCCCAGATCGGCAAGGGGGTCGGCATCATCGGCAAGACCCTGATCCGCCACGGCAACGAGAAGCTCAAGCAGGAGTTCCTGCCGAAGATCCTGAGCGCGGAGGTCGAGTTCGCCGTGGGCTACAGCGAGCCCCAGGCGGGCTCCGATGCCGCGAACATGCAGCTCAAGGCCGAGAAGGTCGAGGGCGGCTGGAAGCTGAACGGCCAGAAGATGTGGACGACCTCTGCCCACTTCGCCGACTGGTACTGGGTCGGCGCGCGCACCGACCCGGACAAGCCGAAGCACGACGGGCTGAGCCTGTTCCTGATCCCGATGGACCACCCCGGTCTCGAGGTGCAGAGCCTCCCGACCGTCGGCAAGGACACGACGAACCAGGTGTTCTTCGAGGACGTCTTCGTCCCGGACGACTATCTGGTGGGCAAGCGCGGCCAGGGCTTCCAGATGATCTCCGAGGCGCTCGACCTGGAGCGCTTCACGATGTTCACGCTCTCGCCGATCAGCGAGCGCACCCGTGTGCTCGTCGAATGGGTCAAGGAGGCGACCCGGGACGATCAGCCGCTGCGCGAGGCCCCGGACACGCGCCGTCTGATCGCGAACATCGTGACGGACACCGCCGTCGCCAAGGCACTGAGCACGCGCTTCGTGTGTGCTGCCAAGAGCGGTGGCAAGCCGCCCACGATCCAGTCCTCGCAGTACAAGCTTTTCACCACGACCCTCTCGCAGCGCGTCTGCGACGAAGCGCTCGACATCACGGGCGCCGCGGGCACGATCCGCGAGGGCCAGGACGAGGCGCCGATCCGTGGCCGCTTCGAGGGCGCCTACCGGGCCACGATGAACGAGACGGTCGGCGGCGGATCGTCGGAGATCCAGAAGAACATCATCGCCCGCCGTCACCTGGGACTGCCCAAGAACTTCTAGAGGCCGTGAGCTTCCGACCCCGACGGGAAGCCGGCCCACCGAGGACATCGCATGGATCTCGACCTCAGCGAAGAGCAGCAGATGATCAAGGACATGACCCGCGGGCTGCTCGAAGAGCACTGCCCGGTCGACGTCGTCCGCGAGATGGAGGACGACCCGACGGGCTACCCGGCCCCCCTCTGGAAGCAGATGGGCGAGGCGGGTCTGATCGGCGTCCTGATCCCCGAGGACCGCGGTGGGAGCGGCCAGACGCTCGTCGAGGCCGCACTGATCTACGAGGAGATCGGGCGTGCCTTGGCCCCGACGCCGCACTTCGTGAGCGGCGTGCTCTCCGCCGGCTTGCTCCTCGAGGGCGGTAGCGAGGAGCAGCAGGCGCGCTGGCTGCCGGAGATCGCCAGCGGCCAGGCGGTGCTGACGCCGGCCTGGCTCGAGCCCGATCGCGGTTTCGGCGAGGCGGGCGTCCAGCTCGCCGCCAAGGCCGAAGGCGACGACCTGGTCCTCTCGGGCGTGAAGCGCCACGTGAACTACGCGGCCGCCGCCGATCGGCTGATCGTGCTGGCGCGCAGCGACGAGGGTGTCGAGCTCGTGCTCGTCGACCCTCGGGCCGAAGGCGTGAGCCTCACGCAGGTCCGCTCGCAGTCCGGCGAGGCCCACTATCGGGTGGATCTCCAGGACGTCCGCGTCGCCGGCAGCGAGCGCATCGGTCGGCCCGGCCAGGGATGGGAGCTGTTCGAGCGTGTCCTGCAGCGTGGCATCGTGTTGCTCGCGGCCCAGGCGATCGGCGGCGCGGACCGGGCGCTCGAGATCACGGTCGAGTACGCCAAGGTGCGCAAGCAGTTCGACAAGCCGCTCGGTGCCTTCCAGGCCCTGGCCCACTACATGTCCGACGCATCGACCCGGATCGACGGCGGACGGGTGCTGGTCCACGAGGCTGCCTGGAACGATGCCCAGGGCCGCTCCATCGCCCGCTTCGCGCCCATGGCCAAGCTGTTCGCCTGCAACACCTACAAGGACGCGACCCGGATGTGCTGCCAGGTCTGGGGCGGCGTCGCTTTCACCCTCGAGTACGACGCGCAGCTCTTCTTCCGCCGCGCCAAGGAGATGCAGCTCTCCTGGTGGGATACCCGCACCCTCGAGGAGCGGGTCGCCGCCGACGTGCTCGACCGCTGAGCCCCAAGCTGCGCCGCTCCCGGCCCGGAGGGTGCAGCCGAACCCCTGCGTGGCCAGCGCAGGCCCCGAGCCGGTAGGCTTCGACCGTGGGCCATCCCAAGGACCGATCGCAGCGACCGCTCGAAGGGCTCGTGACCGCGCCCGCCGACAGCGACTCGATCCCCGCGGTGGTCGAGGAGGCCCCGGCCGCCGCTCCGACCCGCGAGGGCTTCTCCACCATCCTTGGCTCGGTCGAGCGTTCGGGCGACTGGTTCGTCTCGGACCGCCTGCGGGTGCGGTGCATCCTCGGGAACATCAAGCTCGACCTGCGCGAGGCCGACCTGCCCGCCGACGACATCGTCGAGATCGACTGTGACGTGATCCTGGGCGATTTCGAGCTGATCGTCCCGCCGGGCACCGAGGTGGACATGACCCGGGTGCATCCCGTGCTGTCGACCCTCAAGCAGCAGAGCGTCCGGGAGCGGGTCCGCCCCTTCCTGCGTCGCCTCGTGACAGGGGTAGAGCGCGGTCGCCCGGACGACACGCCCGAGGAGCCGCTGCTCATCGTGCTGCGCGGGACCGTCCTTCTGGGCAACTTGAGCGTCAAGGCGAAGTAGCGCCGCACGCCGCTACCCGTTGGGCCTGCTCCTCGCCCACAGGCGCTACCCGTTGGACCTGCTCCTCGCCCACAGGCGCTACCCGTTGGACCTGCTCCTCGCCCACAGGTAGACGGGCAGCCCGGCCGCGGCGATGGCGAGACCGACGGCCGCCTGGCCGGGTTCCCGCATCACCAGGAAGCC
>JAJDAR010000163.1 GCA_029261775.1 Deltaproteobacteria bacterium
CGGGCGCGCCTACTACTTCTTCGGAAGCGATGCCGTCGAGCTCGTGCCCCTCGCCCGGGCGGCCGGGATGCGCACCCTCTTCGAGCGCTCGCCGCACCTGGGGAGCCTCAGCTGCCACGCCCAGTACGACGAGCGCGCGCACTTCGGCATCGATGCGCTGTTGAACCTGGCGCTCGGAGAGGCCGTGCGCGACTTCGGCGAGCGCCTGTGTGCCGCCGAGCTCGAACGTCGGGCCGAGACCGAGCTGACGCTGCGTGGGCTGCGCGCGCGCCTGCTCGAACGCGAGACGGAGCTCGGTGCCGCGCCAACGTGGTGGTCGCCCGGCGGCCAGCTCGCCCGCGGCCCGGAGCGCGAGCTGGCCGAGCGCTGGATCGACGAGATCGCCATGCTCGAGCAGCGCACCCTTCCCGAGCTGTGGGTCGCCTACGACCCGTGGCCCGATCACTTCGCGCACTTCAAGGGGCCCTTCGCAGACGAGATCCTCTCACCCTCGGGTGAGCTCGCGCGCCTGGACTACTGGCTCGGCCGCTGGACCCGCGCCTATGCCCGCGCCGGCGTCGCGGCGCGGGCGGTCTTCGGTCTGGCGGGGGACCACGGTTTGGCGCCGGTCTTCCACCTCGTCGACCCCGAGGTCGAGGTCTTCGACGCGCTCCGCAACGAGGGAACCGACTTCCGCGTCGTGAAGATCTCTTCCGACGAGGGCGAAGGTCCCAAGCTCACGAATCCCTTCGATCCCCCGACGATGCGCGGCATCGACGTCGTGGTCGCCTCGACCGCCGGGGGCAACTTCATGCTCGACCTGTTCCTGGATCAGGAGGCCCGCTTCGGCCTGCAGCCGCTCGCCTCGGACCTGGCGGCCCTGCGACCGCTCGCCCAGCCGGAGGCACCCCCGGTCGATCTCCTGGAAGAGATCAGCGTGAGGCTCGGCAGCTCCCTCGACTACCTGGCCGCCCGGGAGGAGCCCTGCGATCCAGAGGGCGGGGCGGTGCGATTGATGGGAGCCCGCGCCGGGGGGATGGCCCGCGCCGTCGTCACGCGGCGGGGCGACCGCCTGCACTACCGGTGGGAAGGCGCCGATCTGCTGGACACGGATCGCCTCTCTCCGTACGAGGTCGTCGACGAGGGCATGCGGAGCCGCCACCGGTTCTTGCGCGAGCGCTGCCTGTCCGCCGCGGTCGAGGCGCCCGAAAGCTGGTGCGATCGGAGCGAGTGGCGGGAGCTCACCTCGTTCACGTCGAGGCCCGACTCCGTCGTGCAGATCGGCCATCTCTACGACACCGGGCTCGCCGGAACCGTGAACCTGTTCCCCGCCCGGGGCATCGGCTTCAACTCGGTCGTGCCGGGGCGCCATGCCGGCGAGTCCTTCCACGAGAAGGACGCGATGGTCGCGCTGTGGGGTGCGCCACTGCGGGAGCGCGATGCGACGACGCCCCTGCGCAGCGCCGTGAACGGCGCCCTGCCCATGGCCATCCACCGCCACGTCACGGGAGAGGCCACGGTCGCGGGACGAGACGGCTGGGCCTACCTGCCGGTTCCGGAGGACTGGTGGCGCAAGCCCGCTCACCGCAGCGACGCCCGCTAGCCGTCGCCCGGGACCGGAACGATCTATGCTGATCGCTTCCGAAGAGGAGCGCCCCTTGAAGGTCGTGCAGGAATGCGGCTGTGCTCCCACGAGCGCAACGTGAGCGAGGTCCGCGGCTTCACCTTTCGCGATGCGGGCCTGCACTCGGCTCCGCTCCGTTGGCTGAACCACGGCGGCGAGGCGCTGCGCGCGGCCGGCTGGGCCGGGCCGTCGCTCCGGCCCTCCCGGCGGGAGGAGGCGGCCCGCCGCAAGACGGGCCTCTCGGACTTCGGCGACCCGGGCTACCGCGAAGGCCTCGAGGTGCTGTGCGAGGCGCTCGAGAGCGAGGCGGATCTGAACCTGTTCGGGCGCATCGCGATGAAGGGCATGATCGTCGAGAGCCTTTCCACGCGCCTGCGACTCCTCGACTGGGCCGCCGCGCACCCCGAGGTGCGACGCGAGAAGATCGTGCGGCCCTGGGTGATCCTCGGTCTCCCGCGAACCGGCACGACCCTGCTCTCCCTGCTGCTCGGCCTGGACCCGATCGCGCGTCCCCTGCTGCAGTGGGAGGCATCCTCGCCGGTGCCGCCGCCCGAGCTCGCAACCGCCGCCGAAGACCCGCGCATCGCCGCAGCGGCGCGCCGCTTCGAAGGCATGATGGAGCTGAACCCGCCCATCCGCGCCATGCACCCGATGGGCGCGACCCTGCCCACCGAGTGCGTGACGCTCTTCTTCCTCGACCTGCGCTCGCTGTCCGTCGAGACCCAGGCCCTGGTGCCGAGCTACGGGCGCTGGCTGGAGCAGACCGACATGCGGGGCGCGTACGCCATCCACGAGCTGGCGCTCCAGGTGCTGCAGTCGCGCATCCCGACCGGGAGCTGGTCCCTGAAGACCCCGAACCACCTGTGGGCCCTCGATCTCCTGCGCGAGTTCCATCCCGAGGCGCGCCTGGTCTGGACCCACCGGGACCCGGCCAAGGTGGTGGCCTCCGTGGCGAGCCTGAACGCGTCCATGCAGAGGCCCTTCGCGCGCCACCAGGATCCGCTCGCCATCGGCGAGGAGTGGAACCGCAAGCTCCGCCTCGGCGTGTCGCGGGGCATGGCCTACGACGAGAAGCAGACGGACCGGAGCTGGTGCCACCACGTCCTGTACGCGGAGCTGATGAGGGATCCGATCGCGGCCGTGCACGCCCTCTACGCGCACTTCGGCGACGAGGTGCACCCGCTGCACGCTCGCCGCATGCAGGCCTGGATGCGGGACCGGCCCCAGGAGACCTTCGGGCGCCACGTCTACGACCCGGCGGACTTCGGCTTCACGGACGACGGGCTGCGCGCGAGCTACGAGGACTACTGCCAGCGCTTCTCCGTCCCCGACGAATCGAAAGAGGGAAGCGCCCGCAGCGCTCAGGTCAGGTCGGGGATCGCATAGTCGTTCCGCTCGGCGGGATCCGAGGACGCGTACTCGACGAACTCCCAGTCGTTGCCCTCGGCGTCGTGGAAGTAGACGCGACGGCGGTGCGGATGGTCGTTCGGCACGGTCGAGTCGCGGTAGCCCGCGGCTGCAAGGCGCTCGCGGATCCCCTCGACGTCGGTCACCTCGTAGCCCAGGTGGTTCGTGCCAGGCTTGCCCGCATACGGGACCCAGGGCTCGGCGGGTTCGGCCGTCGCCTCGTTCAGGGCGAGATAGGTCTCGTCCGTGCCCAGGTGGACCCAGCGGGCCCCCGACCAGGTCTTGCCCTCGGCGCGGATCCGGAACTCGGGAAAGGCCGTGACCAGGAAGCGGATCATGCCGTCGACATCGCGAACGATCAGGTTGGCGTGCTCGAGGCGGATGCTCATGGCGGAACCTCCAAGGGGCGCGAGGTCAGCATCGACCGGCCCCACCCTGGTGTCGCGGGATCGGATGCCACGCTGACAGCTTGACATCCAACTGGCTGCCTCTCGAGCAGGTCGCCTGGAGCGCCCCCGTGGGGCCCGTGGCCCGCGGACGGCGCCGACTGGCCACAAGGGGCCCACCCGCGGCAGAATGCCGGCTTCCCTAGGAGATCCCGATGATGATGCGCTCCCTTCTGCTGTCCTTCGCCTGCCTGCTCCTGCTGCCGTCCTCCACAGCCCTGGCCGCAGGGCCGGCCGACCCGGTCAGCGTGGTCCGCCCGCCCGAGGACCAGGGCGCGATCTTCAGCCCCGGCTTCCGCGTGATCGCCGACGTCGATCCCGGCTACGTCGAGGAGGAGTTCCTGATCAGCGGCGCCGCGACCAACTACACCTACGCGCAGAACCCGGTCCGGGGCGAGCTGCTGGTGCTGGAGGACGACGTCCCGTACACGACGCGCATCATCGTGCGGCGCCCCGCCGACCCCAGTCGCTTCCACGGAACGGTCGTGGTGGAATGGTGGAACTCGACCGCCGGCTTCGACACCGCGCCCGTCTGGGACCCCTCCGCGGAGTTCTTCGCCCAAGAAGGTTGGATCTACGTCGGCGTGACCAACAGCGACGCCTCGATCGCACACCTCGTGTCCGGCTGCTCGCCCCTGCCGCCGATCCTCCCGAGCACCTGCGGCACCCGCTACTCCGGGCTCTCGATCCCGGAGAACGGCATCGCCTTCGAGATGGTCAACCAGATCTCGCACTTGCTGAAGGGGCAATCGCCCGACCGGCCGATCCCCCACGAGTACGACGTGCGCCGCCTCTACCACGCGGGCAACTCGCAGCAGGGCGGCTCGATCATCACCTACGCCAGCAACTTCCACGTGCCCGTCAACGACGGCTACTTCGTGCAGGCCGCCAGCAGCGCCCGTCCGATCAACTTCCAGCCGGATTGCGCGAGCGCGACCGCGCCGGCCTATCCCGCCTGCACGCCGCGGCTGCAGGGGGACGACGCCCTCGTCGAAACGAACCTGCCGGTGCCGGTCCTCCACTCCCTGACCGAGACCGACGTGCCCCGCGGCGTCGCCCGCGGGGTGCGCCAGCCGGACACCTCGACCTACCGGCTCTATGAGATGGCGGGGGTCGCCCATGTGACGGTCCACGAGGGCGTGGACGTGATCCCGGGCCTGCTCACCCTCGAGCAGACCTGTCTGAACCCCATGAACACGAGCGCCGACGGTCCGGTCTTCGGCTCGTACCTGCTCAACTCGATGTGGTCCAAGCTCGACCTGCACGTCACCTTCGGCCGGCCGATCCCTCATGGCGAGCCGATGGAGATCGATGCGTTCGGCGACCTCGTGCGCGACCCGCACGGCAACGCCAAGGGAGGCATCCGCTTGCCCGCGGTCGACGTGCCCATCGCGACGTACACGGGAAGCAACGAGCTCGATTTCGCGGCGCTCCCGCAGTTCCTCCAGGGCCAGGCGAACCTGCTGAACCTGTTCTGCATCCTCGCCGGCTCGACCTTCGAGTTCGATCAGGCCAAGCTGGCGACGCTCTACCAGAGCAACGACGGCTACGTGCGGCGGGTGCGGAGGGCCGCGAACGATCTGAAGGACGAGGGCTTCCTGCTGCGCCGGGCCGTCAACCGGATCGTCGCCGACGCCGAGGCCGCCGACGTGATGGGCGAGGACGGCTGCGGCCAGGGCGCCGGCGCTGCCATGGCCCTGGTGCCGTTGGCCTTCTGGCGCAGCCGCCGCGCGCTGCGCCGGCGCCGCTCCTGATCGACGCCGACGATGCGCTCGAAGGGCTGATCGCCCTGCACGGCGAGGTCGACGAGCGGGCCACCGCGCTCGCCCGCATCCACGCGGCGCGTCTTCGCTGTGGCCGGGGCTGCTCGGCCTGCTGTGTCGATGAGCTGCGGGTGTTCGAGGTCGAGGCCCTGCGGATCCGCCGGGCCCACCCGCAGCTACTCCGCTCGGGCCGCCCGCATCCCGCAGGTGCCTGCGCCTTCCTCGACCTCGACGGCAGCTGCCGGGTCTACGCCGAGCGACCCTACGTGTGCCGAACCCAGGGTCTGCCCCTGCGCTGGCAAGCCGAGGAGCCGGACGGGACGAGCCACGAGCAACGCGACATCTGCGAGCTCAACCTGGCCGGACCCGCGATCCCATCCCTTCCGAAGGAGCAGTGCTGGACCCTCGGTCCGATCGAGGATCGACTCGGGCGGATCCAGGAGGCGTGGGATGGTGGCGAGGGGCGGCGGGTGGCCCTGCGCTCGCTCTTCGAGTCCGAGACGGACTCGGATCCCCGCGGGTAGGAGCGCGCGCGGAAGCGGCTCGGCGCCTGCGGTCGGCTATGGTCCCCGCCTTCGCCGAAACAAGCGTGGGAGGACCGGGATCGATGGCCATCCAGACCGAGCGGCTCGAGATCGCAGTGGGTGGGGAGACCATGGGCGGCTACCTGGCGCGTCCCGAAGGGGACGGGCCCTTCCCCGGCGTGATCGTCTGGATGGAGATCTTCGGGGTCAACGCGCACATCCGCGACGTCACCGAGCGGGTGGCCTCCGAGGGCTACGTGGCGCTGGCTCCCGACTTCTTCCACCGCAGCCTGCCGGGCGTGGAGCTGGAGTACGACGAGAACGGGATGGCGCAGGGCATGAAGGCTCTCGGCAGCCTCGACGCCGACGAGATGATCGCCGACGCGAAGGCGGCCCTCGCGACGCTGCGCGCCCGCCCCGAGACGACAGACAAGGTCGGTGCCATGGGCTTCTGCATCGGCGGGCACATGACCTACCTGACGGCGTGCGAGACCGACGTCGCAGCCGCGGCCTCCTTCTACGGGGGCGGCATCGCGGCGCCCCAGGGTCCCGGCGGGAAGGACTCGACCCTCTCACGGACCGCGAAGATCAGCGGCCACCTGCTCTGCTTGTTCGGCGGCAAGGACCTGTTGATCCCGCCGGACCAGGTCACCGCGATCCGCGCATCCCTCGGGAAGGCCGGAACCCGCCATGAGGTCGTGATCTACGAGCCGGCCGATCACGGCTTCTTCTGCGACCAACGAGCCACGCATCACGAGGCCTCCGCCAAAGACGCCTGGTCCCGCGTCAAGACCCTCTTCGCCCAAGAGCTCAAACCCTGACCTTGTTGACGAAGGGGTCGGGTCTCCCGGTCAACTCCGGAACGCCTGCACCCCCTCGAACCCGACGCATTGGATTCTCGATGTTGGACCCGCGCATCCTCTCCGAACGACGCGACGAGATCGCCGAGAGCTGTCGCGTGCGCGGCGTCGAGGTGGACGTCGACGAGGTGATCGGCCTCTACGAGGCTGTGGCGGCCCGTCAGACCGAGCTCAACGAGGCGAACCGTCGCCGCAACGAGCACCAGAAGGCCGGCAAGAAGCCCCTCGACCCCGAGCAGCGCGAAGCCCACACCGCCGAGGGGCGCGCGCTGAAGGAGGCGGTCAGCCGCATCGAGGCCGACCTCCAGGGCACCCGCGCCCGCTTCGACACCGGACTCGCGACCCTTCCCAACTTCGTGCACCCGGACGTGCCCGAGGGCGGCGAGGAGGACTTCCGCGAGCTGCGTCGCGAGGGTGAGCCCAGACAATTCGGCTTCGAGGCTCGCGACCACCTCGAGCTGGGGCGCATCGGCGAGCTGCTCGACTTCGAAGCAGGGGCCAAGGTCGCCGGCACGAAGTTCTACTACCTCAAGAACGGCGCGGTGCTGCTCGAGCTGGCGTTGCAACGCTACGCCCTCGACGTGCTGCTCGAGGACGGCTTCACGCCCTACGTGACGCCGGATCTGGCACGGCCCGAGATCGTCGACGGCCTCGGCTACAACCCGCGCGGCGAAGAGACGCAGATCTACTCGCTGGCCAACGCCGATCTCTGCCTCGTGGGCACGGCCGAGATCACCCTGGGCGGACTCTACGCCGATTCCATCCTCGACGAGGCCGAGCTTCCGCTCAAGCTCGCCGGCATCTCCCATTGCTTTCGGACCGAAGCCGGAGCGGCGGGCCGCGAGAGCAAGGGCCTCTATCGCGTGCATCAGTTCACGAAGGTCGAGATGTTCACGATCACGCGACCCGAGGAATCGGACGCCATGCACGACCATCTGCTCGGCCTCGAGGAGAAGATCTTCCGCGGGCTCGAGCTCCCCTATCGCGTGATCGACATCGCGTCCGGAGACCTCGGCGCACCGGCCTACCGCAAGTACGACATCGAGGCCTGGATGCCGGGCCGCGGCGAGGGCGGATCCTATGGCGAGATCTCGAGCACCTCGAACTGCACCGACTACCAGGCCCGCCGTCTCAAGGTCCGCTTCCGACGCTCCGGGTCGAAGAAGAACGAGCTGGTGCACATGCTGAACGGCACCGCCGTCGCCAACTCGCGCGCGATCCTCGCCCTGCTGGAGAATCACCAGCGAGAGGACGGGAGCATCGCCATCCCGAAGGCCTTGCAGCCCTACGTCGGGCGCGAAGTCATCGGGGCGGGCGAGGCATAGGCCGCTTGGCCCGATGAGCACGAGCGACCGCGTCCCGCTGATCCTGGGGACGGC
>JAJDAR010000164.1 GCA_029261775.1 Deltaproteobacteria bacterium
AAGAGGAAGGGCCTGGCGGAGCTCTACGCGAAGGCGGGCGGCGACTACCTGGCGCAGGGCAAGGAGCAGGCCGAGGCTACCGGACACCTGCAGACGGGTCGCGTACTCGACTCGGCCCTGTACCTGGTCGAGCACCTGCACGAGGTGCCCGTCCACGTGATCCCCTGCATCAAGGGCTCGTTGCCTCCCGGCACCCCCCCGGCGATGGCCGCGGGCTTCTTCGGCTCCATCTACCCCGCCGTCTGGAGCTTCCAGCTGGCGCTGCGCTCGCGCGGGTTGGGCACGGTGCTGACGACCCTGCACCTCGCCTTCGCCGACCAGGCCGCCGAGCTGCTCGGCATTCCCGAGGGCGTGACCCAGTGCGGCTTGCTGCCCGTCGCCTACACGAAAGGCGACGACTTCAAGCCCGCCGAGCGCCGGCCCCCGCAGCACATCACGTACTGGGACGCCTGGAAGGAATCCTAGGGGCCTGCAAGGTGCTCCGGGGATCCCCCGGGGGCGACACGAGGGAAAGTCACCACAAGGGCGTTGATCCGCGGCGCGTCTTGCCACAGGATGTCGGGATGCAGAAGCGAGCCGTGCGTGGATCGATCCGTGGTTGGTGTGGGTGGGGATTCGCCGGAGTGTTCGCCCTCGGCATGGTCGGCCTGGCCGCGCCGGTGCAGGCGAACGAGACCGGGGAAGACTCGGCACTGAGCGCCCTGCTGCCTGGCGAGGCGATGGTCGATGAGGAGCTGGAAGAGGTTCACGGCAAGGGGATCGCGGTGTCGGCCAGCGGGAACTCCTCGGTGGGCTCCGCGCTCGGGCCGATCGACATCAACGTCACCATCCAGCGCATCATCGACGACGCACTCCGCCGGAGTACGCCGCGTCTGCCGACCGTTCGTGTCAGATCGCCCAGGCCGGACTCGAGCCTGATGAGCGAGGTCGCCGCGAGCTCCTCGTCCAACAACTAGGGGCGTTCCACCTCGCACCGCGAGCCAGGGCGGAGCGGGCCGGCGAGAGAAGCACGCGCGACCGGCCCGCCAACAGGTAAAGTGCATCGCACACATGGGGTGATCCATGAGAGTGATGTACTGGGTACTGGGCGCCGTCGTGGGCATCCCGACCTTGTTCCTCGCCACGATGTACGCGGCCTCCGAGCTGGGGGGCGAAGTGGTCACCCTCGACCGGACCGAGGCGAACGGCGAAGTCAGCCGGGTCCGGATCTGGATCGTCGATTCCGACGGCATGTCCTGGGTCGAGCACGGCGAACCCGACGCTCCCTGGATCGCCCGGTTGTCGGATGCCCCGAACGTCGTGCTGGCGCGAGGGGGTCGAACGAGCCCCTACGCCGCGACACCCGATCCGGACGCCCACGACCTGTACCACCGGCTCCGCCGGGAGAAGTATGGTTTCGCAGATCAGGTCATCGCAGCGTTGCTGGGCAGCGCCGAGGACTGCCCGGGCGTTCCCGTTCGACTCCAGATCGTCGAGTAGGCGGGTTGCGATGAGGAAGTGGTTCATCCGCATCGCGGTCGGGATGATCATCGTGGTCTCGGCTGCCTTCTGGCAGCTCTTCGTTTCGGCCCGACCTCCGCTCACGACCGATCCGGCCACGCTCGCTGGGGATGGCAGCACGATCGACTACTGCGATCTCCCCGTGCTCGATGGCAGCGGCAAGACGGCGGCGGACATCCCGAAAGGGAATACACCCGGCTGCAGCTACAGCCACTTCCCGCTCCCGATCCTGGCCGAATGCACCGAGCCCCTCGGTCCCGCAGCGGCCGACCTTCGCGGCCTGTGGATCGGCGTGGACGGGGTTCATGCGGGCCACGTGGAAAGGGTGGAGCAGTGCGGGCGTCGCACCGTGGTCACGTCCTCGGGCATCATCCACGACTTCGGACCGAACAGCACCCTCGGCGAGAACACCAGCGACACGGAAGGCGCGGTCCTGTTCACGGTCGGTGCTCGGGAGTTCTGCCCGCGGACCTCGGCCAGCATGATCTGGAACGACGGGGTTCTCGACTTCCATGCGTTCGGCTGGGGACCCGTCGTCGTCAGGCGCTACCTCGACGGCGATCAGCTCGTCTGGGAGTACGCCGACGGCAGCGTCACGCGGATGGATCGCATCTGCACGCTCCCCGAGGACCAGAAGGTCCCGAGAGCACGGGGCGCTCGCTACGAACTCTTCTGATCGGCTGCATGGAGGGCGTTCCGCGGGCGGGGCGACCTGACTCGGGCGAGGATCAGGCGTCCACGCGCGAGCCGGGCGGGTGAAGGGGCTGGTAGAGCCCGCACTTCACACAGCGGTACCGCGCCGCCGCCTCGAGCCAGCTCGTCTCGCGGCCACATCGGACACAATCCGGCGTGTCGCTCTCCGCAGCGTCCTGCTCCTCCACGGCCTCCAGGGCCTCCTGCGCCTCCAGGGGAGGGGCAGCGGGCGCGGGCTCGGCCGCGAGCTGAGGCTCCCGCCGGCGGACCCAGCCTGGCGCGATCACGCGGGGATCGAGGATGCTCGCGGCCACGGTTGCGAGCGCGAGCCCGCCCACGAACCGCCAGACGTCCGGCCCGACCGAGAGGCTGTCCGGCGCCGAGCCGATCGCGACCCCGAGGGCCACGAAGGAGCCGACTACCGCACCCGCAGCCTGCGTGCCCGGGTGGCTATGGGCCCAGAAGCAGCCGTTCTCCACATCGAAGAGTTGGAAGGCGAGCCGCTGGGTCCAGGGCGCCACCTGCACCTCGAGGCCAAACGCGAGGATGGTGGCGAACAGGAAGTAAAGGCCCGCCGCGAACGCGCCCATCAGGAGCGTGCCGTGGGTGCCCACCCCGAACCAGCTGCCCGCCTGTCTACGAAACTCGCTCTGTGCGTACATCTCGGACGAGCAACCCTCGAGGTCGCCGATTCCCATCGGCATGCGATCGGGATCGTCGTCGGGCGCGCAGTAGTGGACGTCGATCACGCCGCCGTCGATGCGCAGGCCTTCCCGCTCGCCGACCAGCCACGCGTGGCCGAACAGCGCGCCTGCCGCGAGCCAGGCTCCGAAGAAGCAGGCGGCCACGGCGGCCATGTGCCTGGCGAAGTCCGACATCCCGGGTCCTCTCCCTGGGAAGGGAATCGAACGACCCTGCGGAGGACTTGAGCCCCGTGATCGGGCGGTGCTCTCCGCCTAACGGAGCCCGACACCCTGGCTCTTCCGACGGGTTGGGCACCGCGGGGGTTTCCCCCGGGCACCGCCGGCATCGACTTCGATCTCCATCTTCAGCCGGAACTCGGGATGATCACCCCCGTGCACGAAGTGATCCGGTAGTCTGCGCCATCGGTGTTGCGGTCCCGCAACGCACCGTTGCGTTCTCGCTCAAGGTCTCTGCCCCTCTCACCAGGAGACGCTGCAGGGCACCGGCCCGGGACTTGCACCCTTGCGCCGAGACTGAACTGGAGGTTGCGTGCCATGCCTGGATCGAGAGACACAGTCTTCTATCTGGGGCTCGCGTGCCTGTTCACCCACGAGCTCGACGCCGTCCCGAATCACGAGTGGCGCGGGATGCCGTTTCTTCGTGAGCTGCCCGACGATGTAGGAATGCTGGTCTTCATCGCAGGCCACGTTCCACTCTTCGCCGTCCTGATCGCCCTGGTCGCGAGCTCGAACCCTCCGGTGCGCGCAGCTTCCCGGATCGGCATCAGTCTCTTCCTTGTCATCCACGGCGCCCTCCACGCGCTGTCCGTGGGGAGCCCGACCTACGAGTTCTCGTCGACCCTGTCGCACGTGCTCATCTTCGGAGGTGCATCCTTCGGGGCTCTCTACCTGGTTCTGGCGGCGACCCGCAGGCTCGCTCCGGGGCGTATGCGGGGCTCTTGAACCTTCCCGGCTCGGCGCGGGACTCACGGAGCATGGCACGCTACCTCCCTCTCTTTCTGCTGGCCCTGCTCTCATTCTGCCCCCACGCACGGGCCGAAGCGGGAGTCCCTCTCGTCGCGTTCGCCGATGGCGCTGATCGGGCGGAGATCGACTATCGCTCCCAGGGCTGCTTCCACTCCGCAGACGCCAAGCTCCTCGTGCATCGCGATCCTCCCTCCGCCCGCGTCGTCACGCCGTCAGGTAGCGACTGGCTGGTCCTCTCCGAGGCCGACCTGGTCGGCCTGGACCGCCTCTTCCGCGCCTACCGATCCGACCTCGGCGGGGGCTGCACGACGCAGGACACGATCCGCGTGTCCTGGTTCCGGGGCGAGACCCACCTCGCTTCCGAGGAGTTCGAGGACAGCTCGTGCCGGAGTCCGCTCGGAGCGGTCAGTCTCGCTGACCTCGTGCGACGAGCCAGGATCGACTGCTCTCCTCCGCGGTGATCGGTGCCCGCTGTTGGCTCAGGCCTGCGGACAGCTCGCTCGCCGCTACTCCGATTCGAGCAGACGCGCCTGCGCCAGGTAGAGCACCTTCATGTCCGCGTTCAGCCGGAAGTCGTTGCTCGGGTTGACGTAGTCATCGCCCGTCTTGCTGTTGGTGACACCGATGATCAGACCGCCTCGTTCGGCGAGATCCAGCGCCCGCGTCAACTCGCCGAAGGTCTTGGTGGCCAGCTCCTCGGGCAGGCTGTCGACGAACAGCGTGTTGTTGCCGCCGAGCACGACCTCACTCAGCGTGTCCGCCGTCCCGTGGTGCTCGATCGCATGCGCGAGGAGCGAGAAGCCGAGCCGGCGCGTCTCGATCACCTCGTCGGCGCCCGCCGAGCGCGCGTGCTCGACGTTCTCCGAATCGAGGATCTCCGCAACGACGTACACGGGCTTGTGTCTCCGGGAGGAGGAGCGCTGCGCCCGGAGATAGGAACGGATCGTGAACAGCACGAGCAGCGTCGCCGCGTCCGCCTGTTGCGGGCTCACGTGCCTTGCGCCTGCGACCAGGACGGCGGTGGCATGGGTGATACGGACCTTGTCGAGCTCGCTCTCCTTCGCCGGATCTCCGCGCACCCAGTACAGCTCGGGCGGGATCTCCGGAGGCCTTTCGAGGTCGGCGAACACGACGATCTTGGTCTTCTGCGGGTCGTGCTCCGCGAGAAGCGCGTGGAGCAGCAGGTGCATCCCCTGCTCGTATCCACACACGACGATGTGATCCACGTAGTTTCCCATACGGAACTGCTCCTCGCGCACGCTCAGCACCGCGTGCAGCAGACTATGGCTCACGATTCCGGCGAACATCGCCAGGGAGAACATGCCGCCGACCATCAGGAAGGCCGAGACCACGCGCCCGAGGGCCGTGGTCGGCGTGATGTCGCCATAGCCGACGGTCGTGATCGTGACGATCGAGTACCAGGCGGCGTCCGCAAGCGACGCGAGGTCGGGATTGGCGTTCTTCTCGATCAGATAGAGACTTCCGCCTCCGAGAAGGACCTGGATCCCGAGGAACGAGAACGCGAGAGCAAACAGCAAGCGGTCGCGCTCGAAGGCATGAAAGAGCCCGCTGAAAGGGTTGCCGTACCGGAAGATCTTGGCGGTGCGCAGAAGGCGGAGCAGACGAAGGGCGCGCAACCCGCGCAGCTCCGGCACGAGCGCGAGCACGGTCACCAGATCGATCAGCATCAACGGCTGCAGCAGGTACCGGATGCGTCCGAGCAGATGCACGCGGGCGCGCCCGAGTGGCGGCCGCTTGAAGACCTTGAGATCGGGCGGGACGTAGGTCGCGACGCGAAGGAGGAGCTCGACCGCAAAGATCGTCAGCAGCCCGATGTCCGCCGCCTGGACGACGACACGCGCTCTGCTCTCGGCGGGAACCAGCGATTCGGCGGCCAGCAGCGCCAGCGAGGCCACGATCAGCCCCCAGACGACCCCACCCACGACACGGTAAGCACGCGTCTGCGGATCGTGAAAGGCGGCCTGCACCGCGAGGAACGGCGACCTCGAGGGCACCTTCGACTAGAGCGCGCTCATGAAGAGCGTCGCGATCCCGAGGAAGGAGAAGAATCCGACCACGTCGGTCACCGTCGTGAGGATGATCGACGAGGACTGGGCCGGATCCTGCTTCAGCGCCGTGAGCAGCATGGGGATTGCGGCACCCGACAGACCCGCCAGGGTCATCGACATCACCATCGAGACGCCGATCACCGCAGCGAGGCCAACCGACCGGCTCCACACAAAGACCGCGATGGCAGTGGTGACAGCCACCGCCACGCCGTTGCCCGCACCCGCAAAGGCCTCCTTCACCACGACGCGCAGCCACTGACTCACGCGTACCTCGCGTAGAGCGAGTCCGCGCATGGTGACGGCGAGCGCCTGCGCGCCGGTGTTGCCCGACTGGCCGGCCACCACCGGCAGCAGCACCGCGAGCGCCGTCACGCGGGCGATCGTGTCCTCGAACAGTCCGACGACGGATGCGGCCAGGAACGCGGTCAGCAGATTGATCTGGAGCCAGGGCAGACGCTTGCGCACCGCGAACAGCGGCGACGAGAGCGCGCGCTCCTGCTCGCTCGCGCCCACCATGGTGACGGCGCTGGCGCTCGCCCGGGCTTGCGCCACTTCGATGAGCTCGCGCTGGCGCAGCACGCCGAGCAGCCGATTGTCGATGTCGACCACAGGCAGGGTCGCAGCCCGGTGGGTCTCGAAGGTCTCGATGATCTCTTCGCGCGACGCGACGGCCGGAACGGAGACGAGTGAACGGGAGGCCAACGACTCGAGTTGCGTGCCTTCGTCCGCGAGCACGACCGCCTCGAGGGGCACAGAGGCGACCAGCCGGGACTCCGAGTCGACCAGGAAGACATCCTGCACACGCCGGGCGCGGAAGCGGCGCAAGCGGCGCACCACGTCTTCGACTGTGGCATCGGTGCGGAAAGTCGTCACACGGGGATCCATCAACGACCCTGCCGTGTCGGGCGGGTAGGCGATCAGCTCGCGCAGCTCGTCGGCGAGAGCCGAGTCGACCGCGGCGAGACACAGCGCTCGCTCCGGCTCGTCCTGCCGCGCGAGGATGGCCGCTGCGCGGCTCGGATTGAGGCCGCGCAGAACGACCGCCGTAGGCGGGTCGGGCAGCGCGGCCAGAACACGCGCGGCTCGGTCGGGAGTCAGCCGACTCGCCACGGAGACCGCGACGTCGGGCGGAGCTTCCGAGAGCAGCGTCGCGCTCTCCACATCGCTCGCGGTCTCCATGAGCCGCGCCGCAGCGTCGGGGTGGTCGCGCAGGAGCCGCTCGGCCAGGGCTCGATCGACGAGAGGCTCGATGCTCGCGATCGGCTCGGCGGCGCTCATCGGCTGCCACCTCCTACGCTCGGCGGCGGCCCGGCGACGGCATCGAGCAGCCCGCTTGCGCCGGCCGCGAACAACGCACCGAGCGCGGCGCTCGTGTCGTCGTCGTCTCGACGGCTGGCGCGCAGCTCCCCTTCCAGCCTGCGCAAGGTCCGATAGCGGATCGCCCCGAGATAGACGCCGTCGGTATCGACGACCGGCAACGCATGGACCACCCGCCAGCCGGCGTGCGTGAGTACGGCGGCTGTGTCGGCGTGCGCGGGGATGCTGCTCGGCTCGCGCACCATGATGTCCGAGAGCAGCACGTCGGGTTCGGCCAGAAGCAGCTCGCGCAGGTTGAGGACGCCGACCAGCAGCCGCTCACGAGAGACCACGTAGAGGTTGTAGCGCGCGTTCTCTGCGTGCTCGCGCACGCGCGCGAGCGCCTCGCCGACCGTCGCATCCTGAGGCAAGGCGAGCACGAGCGGATCCATCAGCGCGCCGGCCGATCCCGGGGGATGCTGAAGCAGTGCGGCGATGCCGCGGACGCGGTCTCGATCCATCTCATCGAGGATCGCCTCCCGTGGGTCGGGTTCGAGTACGCGCAACAGGATGGCCGCGGTCGGAACCGGCACGCCGTCGAGGATCGGCCCCGCGACGGCCGGCGGGAGCTCCTCGAGCACCGCATGAGCGAGCGGCGGCGAGAGCAGCCGCAGCACCTCAGCCGCTCGCGTGGGCTCGGCACGGGAGAGCAGTTCCACGGCCTCCGAGGAACCGAGCCGTTCGAGCACCGCCGCCGCCTGAGCGGTGTGCTGCTGGATCAGTTCATCCGCGAGCGTTCGCACCAGGGACATCGTCGCTACCTCCGCGCTCGCTCCGGGCCGAGCTGACATGTGCGATGATAGGGAAAACCAGCGTCGGGTAGCCGTCAGGGATGGCGACTGGACGCGAGTGGACTCACTCCAAGCCCCGAAGAGGCCTTCTGGGCGCGAGGAACAATCCGGTGAATGGCATCTTCGAGATCGAGGCATGGCGCGAGATCCTGGTCAAGGCCTTCACGGAGCTCGCCACGAACCTTGCGGGCTTCCTGCCGAACTTGTTCGGCGCCGCGCTGATCCTGCTGCTCGGGTGGGGGCTGGCGCGCATTCTCGAAGCGGTCGCGTCGCGCCTGCTGCGAACGCTCGGCCTCGACCGCGCGTCGTCACGACTTGGGCTTGCCGACCTGCTCGAGCGGGCGGAGCTGGATCTCACCCTCTCGGGTGCGGTCGCGCGACTTCTCTTCTGGATGCTCCTGCTCGTGTTCGTGCTCTCGAGCGTGGAAACGCTGGGGCTCGAGGCCGTTCGGATGCCGATCGATCGGGTGATCGCCTTCATCCCGGTCGTGATCGGCTCGGCCCTGATCGGCGTCGTCGGCCTGCTGCTGGCTCGCTTCGTGGGAACCCTGGTCAGCTCGGGCCTCGCCGCTGCGGACGTCGAGGCAGCGCCACGGCTCGGATACCTCGCGCAGGTCCTGGTTGGCGCCCTCGTTCTGGTGGCGGCGATCCAACAGCTCGGAATCGACACCAACGTCCTGCTGCTGCCACTCACTGTCTTGCTGGCTACCGCGGGCCTCGCGACGGGGCTTGCCTTTGCGCTCGGCGCGCGCCGGGTCGTGACCCACATCCTGGCCGGCCACTTCCTCAAGCAGTCGCTGCCGCGGGACACCGCCGTCGAGATCGAAGGGCGCCGTGGGATGGTCGAACGCGTCGGCGCGGTCGACACGGTGCTGCGCGGCGACGACGGAGCCTGGAGCATCCCGAACGCGCGACTGCTCGAGAAGATCGTGGACCGCTGAAGCAAGGCTGGGACGCAGGTTCGTCCCCGAGGCCCCGGACTCCAATCACATCGCTGCAGCGATCGACAGGCGTCTAGAGTCCTCAGTGGATTTCAGCCCTGCGGGGAGTGCAGCGCGCCGTCGCGCCTCTTGTGCTTCTCCGGCACGATGATGGGCACTGCGAGATAGATCAGCATCAGCTTCTGGCTCAGCCATGAGTCGAGAGCGAAGAGAGCCCCGGGTCCCTGATCTCTACCGGCCGGCCGGCTGTGCGATGCCGAAGAAGCGGGCGGCATTGCCGCCCAGGATCTTGGTGCGCTGGTCTTCGCTGAGGTCGCTCATCGTTCGCTCGATCGCCGCGGCGGAGTGGGGCCAGGTGCCTTCGTGGTGGGGGTAGTCGTTGGCCCACATGAAGTTGTCCACGAGATCATGCTCGACCGCGAGCGCCAGGCCCGAGCGGTCCTCCCCGAAGGACGAGAAGCCCTGGCGGCGGTAGTAGAAGCTCGGCGGCTCCTTGAGATCGGGCGACACCCACATGCGATGCTTGTAGAACGCCTCGTCCATCGCCTCGAGCAGCCACGGGACCCAACCGATGCCGGCTTCGATCGTGGCGAAGCGCAGCTTCGGGTGGCGCTCGAGGACGCCCGACGCGCACAGGTTCGCGACCGGCTCCTGGCTCGCCGCGCAGCAATGCACGGCGTAGTTGATGACGGCGCCACCCGGGCCGGAGGAGGCGCGGGGGTCGCGCCCGGTCGAGACGTGGATCGTCAGGGGCAGGCCCACGTCCTCGATCGCCGACCAGAGCGGCTCGAACTCGGGCTGGTTGTAGTTGCGGTGGTCCATTCCGGTCGGCCCGTACTCGGGCTTGCACGGGATCGTGATGCCCCGGAACCCCATCGCGGCGACGCGCTCGATCTCGGAGGTGGCGGCCTCGACGTCGATCGTCGGGATCATCGCCATCGGCAGGATGCGGTCGTAGGGCCCGTAGTCCTCGTGCGCCCAATCGTTCCAGGCGCGGCACATCGCCATCGCGAAGCCGGGGTCCTTGGTGCCGAAGCTGTGCATCCCCTTGTTCGGGAACACGACCTCCACGTCGACGCCGTCGCGGTCCTGGTCGGCGATGCGCTCATCGGGCGTGTAGCCCGTCTTGTTGCGCAGGGTGTCCTCGGGGCCCCAGTCCGTCTGGTCGGTGCGGATCTTCCAGGGGCGGTTGCCGTCGGTGATGATGAAGGACTCGCCGTTCCGCACCTCGAGCCGCGGCAGACGATCCAGGTAGGCCGGATCGATGCGCGCCTTCACCCAGCTTCGCGGTTCGTTCGCATGGCAGTCGGCCGAGACCACGAAGTACTTGTTCGGATCTCCCGCCCGCGCCGTGCGCGCCCAGCCTTCGGCCCCCGGGGTCTCGGTTCGTCTTGCCAGCGTGGTTTCGATCGAAGGCATCTCGATTCCTCCCCTTGTGGGTTCACGCGGTCCCGGTTGAACCGGGCCTGCGGGTGGGTGTGAATACAGGTAGCACCATGTCGGCGTCATCGATCGGCTCGAACCTGGCCTCGACCGCCATGCCGACCTCGAGGTCGGCGGGGTCACAGTCGACGAGGTTCGTGACCATCCGCGGCCCCTCTTCGAGCTCGACGATCGCGACGACGAGCGGAAGCTGGGCCGCGAACACCGGGTGGGGTGGGCGATGCGCGACCGTGTAGCTGTGGACCGTGCCTCGACCCGACACGGGCGCCCACGAGAGCGATGGCCCGCCGCAGCCCGGACAGTGGGCGCGGGGTGGAAAGGGCCGCTGTCCGCAGCGCTCACAGCGCTGCACCACCAGCTCGCCGCGGCGAGCAGCGTCCCAGTAGGGCTCGGTGAGCTCGGAGGTGGGCGGGATCGGCCGGGCACTCATCGGCCGGCCCCGAAGACGAGTCCCACCTGCTCGGCGATGATGCCCCCGTTGCCATGCGCGTAGGCGACCTCGAGGCCCTGCACCTGACGCTCGCCGCCCCGGCCCTGGATCTGGCGGACGGCCTCGGTGACGTGGCTCATCCCGCCCGCCATGCCGGCCTGCCCGAACGAGAGCTGGCCGCCGTGGCTGTTGAGCGGGAAGTCGCCCGCGTAGCTCAGGTCGTGCGACTCGACGAACGCGCCGGCTTCACCCGCCTTGCAGAACCCTGCCTCTTCGAGGGTGAGCAGGACCATGATCGTGTAGCAGTCGTAGAGGGACGCGAGGCCGATCTCCGAAGGGCCGACGCCGGCCATCGAGAACGCGGCCCGGGCCGCAACCCCGATTCCGGTCTCGCCCAGGTCGGGCGCCTGGGCGAGCGAGGAATGCGTGACCGCCTCGCCCGCACCGAGGAGCCACGCGGGCGGCTGGGCCGCATCGACGACCCGATCGGCGGCCGTCACGACGAGCGCTGCGGCGCCGGCCGCGGGCATGACGATCTCGAGCATGTGAAGCGGCTCGCAGATCACCTCGGATCCGAGAACGTCGTCGATGGTCAGGGGCTGGTCATGGAAGATCGCGGCTGGGTTGGCGTTGGCGTTGCGGCGCTGATCGACGGCCACCTTCGCCCGCTGGGCATCGCTGAGCTCGTACTCATGGGCGTAGCGCGTGGCGAGCAGCGCATAGCCGACGTTCGCGCCGATCAGCCCGTAGGGCGCGTCGAACTCCGCGTGCGGTGATCGATCTCGCGTGGGCGGGTTCGAGCGAGGCTGGTGCACGGTGGAGGAAGGTTCGGCGCCGCTCGTCCGCGGGCTCGCCCGCCGGCGGCGCCTTCGCGTGCCCGTGAGACACAGGCAGGTGGTGCACATGCCGGCGCCGATCGCCGCCGCCGCGCGCCACACCATGCCGGCGCCGGTGGCACCGCCCAGGTCGACGACCTCGGCGAAGCGCGGACGAAGTCCGACGAACTCGGCCACGGTGGCGGGCACGAATCCCGGCAGTCCACCGATGGGATGGACGAGCAAGCCGTCGACCTCGGCACGATCGATGCCGGCGTCGGCCATCGCCTCGACCGCAACCCCGCTCAAGAGGTCGAGGTTCGTCTCGTTCCCCGTGTATCGCTGCGGCGCTCGCTCCGCGAGGCCGATGACGGCTGCCGTTCCCCGCAAGGACATCAGCCGGAGCCCGCGCTGCCCGGGGCGGGCCGTTGGCGCTCGGCGAAGTCTTGGTGCAGCACTGCCTCGGGGGACACGAAGCTCATGGGTCCGGCTCCCGATGAAATGGGCTCTGAATTTAGTATCATAGTTATCTGGATGCGTCCACGCGCGCCGTACCCTCCGGCGCACGAGAGGAGACCCGATGTCGTTCGAAGGTCAGGTGGTGTTCATCACGGGTGGCGGAAGCGGCATGGGGAGGCTTGCCGCCCAGCGCATGGCCGACGGGGGCGCAAAGGTCGCCGCCGTCGACGTCAACGAGGCAGGGCTCGCCGAGACCGCCGAGGGGCGCGAGGGCATCCACACCTGGCGTCTCGACGTCACCGACAACCAGGCGGTGCTCGACACGGTCAAGGAGGTCGAGGATCGCCTCGGCCCGATCGACCGCGTCTTCAACGCGGCCGCGATCATGCCGACCGGGCTCCTGATGGAACAGGACACCGCGACGATCCTGCGGATCATGGAGGTCGACTACAACGGCGTGGTCCATGTGGCCAAGGCGATCCTTCCGGGCATGCTCGAGCGCGGCCGGGGAGACCTGATCAACTTCGCGTCGATCGCCGGCTGGGGTCCAACCCTCCACTTCGGGGCCTACAACGCGGCGAAGTTCGCGGTGGTGGCCTTCAGCGAGGTCCTCCATCACGAGAACCGGGGCAAGGGCGTGCGCATCATCGCCGTCTGCCCGCCGCCCGTGGCAACGCCCCTGCTCGATCAGGCGACCTCGAAGCCCAAGGTCCTCGAGCTGGGCAAGCCGATCGAGCCCGGCCAGGTGCTCGACGCGATCGAGCGCGACCTCGCGAAGGGCAAGCCCTTCTGCTTCCCGACGACCCAGACGAAGCTCGCCTGGATCCTGCGGCGCTTTGCGCCGGGGCTGGTGTGGTCCTGGGTGCACAAGGTCGAGGGGCAGTAGCTGAGGCCGCTTCGCTCCTTCCGCGGCTTGCGAGTCGCCGGTCCTGGGCGCCGGCCGGGCTCAATGGCTCGGCCGGGACGCGGTAGCCGCGGGCCAGGTGGACGGGGGGTTCGCCTTCGCGGCTTGCGCCGCAGGCGAACCTTGCCCACGACGACCATCGCGCCTGCCTGCGCTTGACTTCCGCCCGGCCGGCGCCCAGGACCGGCGAAGCAGAGGTTGGCAGCCCAGACGCGGACGATCGCGGGGCGGCGGGCGGCCCCGGGGGTCGGGAAACCCCGGCAGGCCGACGCGGCGCCGGCGCGAACG
>JAJDAR010000165.1 GCA_029261775.1 Deltaproteobacteria bacterium
TGATCTGGGCGCGAACGGATCGCTACGTGGGCAAGGTCCTGGTGATCGAGGCGGGCAAGCGGCTCTCGCTCCAGTATCACGAGGTCAAGGACGAGTCCATCTTCGTCGTGTCGGGAAGGCTGCGCCTCCATCTGGAGAACGACGAAGGCGTGGTCGCGACCCAGGATCTGGGTCCGGGCGAGCACCGGCGCATCGCGACCGGCCGGCAGCATCGCTTCGAGGCGCTGGAGCGCACCGAGCTGATGGAGGTCTCCACCCCGGAGCTCGATGACGTCGTGCGGGTCGAGGACGACTTCGGCCGAGAGGGAACCAGCGAGGCCTAGGCGTCCCGCTCAACCCGGGCTCCGGATCGGCCGCTCCCATGGGGAGCATCGGAAACCCGAACCAGAGGACATCCGTTGAGCGCCCTCCGCCGTCTCGTCGCCGCCAACCGACGCGCCTGCAACCGTCTGGCGGCCCGGTATCCCGGCTTCTTCGGGTATCCGTCCTACCACGACGAGCTGCGGGCGCGCGTCGAGCGGGATCTCGAGAAAGGGCTCGGCCCGGTCCTCGAGGCGGGCGGCATCGATCGACCGATGCTCGCCCGCGACGCGGGCTATCGATACGACGGCCTCGACATCGAAGAGAAGCCGAGCTGTCACGAGATCTACGATCGCTTCTTCGTCCAGTCGATCGAGGATCCGATCCCGGAGCGCTACGGCGTCATCCTGTCGATGACCCTGCTCGAGCACGTCCCGGACAATGCAGCTGCGGCGCGGCAGATCCATGACGCCCTGCTCCCGGGCGGCGCGACC
Organism: Deltaproteobacteria bacterium; assembly: GCA_029261775.1. Taxonomy (GTDB): domain Bacteria; phylum Myxococcota_A; class UBA9160; order UBA9160; family UBA6930. The sequence goes on from JAJDAR010000165.1 coordinate 795, forward strand.
CATCACTACGTACCGTCGAAAGGGCACCCGTACGCGCTGATCCTGCGCCTGGTCGGTCCCCGCTGGCAGAAGCGCCTGATCGGGGCGCTGCGCACGGCCGAGTCCGCGGCGATCACCGGCTATCCGACCTTCTTCGACCACTGCTCGGTCCGGCAGATGGCCCGGCTGCTTCGCGAAGCCGGTTTCGAGGACGTGGACCTGCGCTGCTTCTATCGGGCCAACGACTACTTCGCGTTCCTCGTGCCGGCCTTCGTGCTGGCCACGGCCTTCGAGAATCTGTGCCGGGCCCTCGGCTGGAGCTACTTCGCGTCGGGGTTCGTGATCAGCGGTCGAAAGCCGCAGGAGACTTGATCGGGGAGCTCCGCGTGGCAAGCCCGGCCGGGATCAGGCCTTCTCGTCACCCTCGGCGGCCGGCGCCTCCTGCGAGGTTTCCGCCTCGACCTCGGCAGCGGCCTCCTCTTCGGGCGGCGCCACTTCGAGGGTCTCGCCCTTCTCGGCAGCTGCGTCGGCGGCCGCGGCGGCGGTGCCCGCGCCGGTGAGCTCGTCGGCAGCCTCCTCGGAGATCAGGCCGGAGACGTCGCGCACCTTCGAGCGCAGGCGGGCCTTCTTGCCGCGCAGCTCCCGGAGGTAGTAGAGACGCGAGCGCCGCACATGGCCACGGCTCTTGATCTCGACCTTCTCCACGGAGGGCGACTCGACGGGGAAGATGCGCTCGACGCCGACACCGTAGGAGACCTTCCGCACCGTGAAGGAGGCCGAAGCCCCTCCACTGCGGCGCCGGAGCACGACTCCTTCGAACACCTGGGTCCGATCCTTGTCGCCCTCACTGATCTTCACGTGCACGCGCACGGTGTCTCCGGGGCGGAAGGGCGGCAGGTCACGGCGCCGGGGCAGGCGTTCGATCACGTCGACGGGGTGCATCATCGGTCTCCTCGCGTCGGACCTTCCTCTCCCTCCCTCGGGAGCAGATCGGGTCGACGCTGTCGGGTTCGTTCGAGTGCGCGTTCTTTCCGAAAGCCCTCGATCTTCGCATGGTCCCCGGAGCGCAGGATCTCGGGGACCTCCTGGCCGCGAAAGACCGGAGGGCGTGTGTACTGGGGGCCTTCCAACAATCCGTCCTGGAACGACTCCGTGACCGTCGAGTCCGGGTTGCCCAGCACCCCCGGCAGGAGGCGTGAGACCGCCTCGATCACCGCCATCGCCGGCACCTCGCCGCCCGACAGCACGTAGTCTCCGATCGAAATCTCCTCGTCCACCGCGAGCTCGATGGCCCGCTGGTCGACTCCTTCGTATCTCCCGCACACCAGCACCAGCCGGCTCTCGCCCGCCAGGCGCTCGGCCTGCCGCTGATCGAAGGGAGTGCCTTGCGGCGAGAGCAGGACGACGCGTCCCCCTCTCTGCGGTCCCTTCGGTCCCGCCACGCTCTCGATCGCCTCGACCAGGGGTTCGGGCTTCATCACCATTCCCGGGCCGCCCCCGTAGGGGAGATCGTCGATCGTGCGGTGGCGGTCGTGGGTGAAGCTGCGCAGGTCGTGAAGAACCACCTGGAGCCGCTCCCGCTCGAGCGCCGCGCCGAGGATCGATGTGCTCGTGAATCCTTCGAAGAGCTCCGGAAAGATCGTCAGGACGTCGATCCGAAGCATGGGTTTCTCCTTCAGTCCGCGGCCACCAGACCCGGTCTCGCCGAGACCGTGATCGTGCGCGCCGCCGGGTCGATGTCGGTCACGAATTCGCGGGCCGTCGGAATCAGGTGCTTGCGTCCCCGGGCATCCTGCACCACGAGCACGTCGTGGGCGCCGGTCTCCCAGATCTCGCGAACCTCGCCGATGGCGGTGCCCTCTTCGAGCCGGACCTCGCAGCCCACGAGCTCGTACCAGTAGTACTCGCCCTGGGGCAGGTCCGGCAGCTCGCTGGCGGGAACCGTCACCAGGCGGCCTTCCAGGCCTGCCGCCGCCGCGCGATCTCCGATGCCCGCGAGCCGAAGCCTCACCTCGCCTCCGCGTCCCGTTCCTCCTCCTTCGATCTCGTGGTGCTGCGGGGCGGGATCGTCCCCCCCGCGCTCGGGATCCGCGAGGCCGACCTCGCGAGCACCGAGCAGATTCTCTGGGCCGTCACCGTAGACCCGGACCCGGACCTCGCCCCCGATGCCGTGGGGCCCGAGGACTCGTCCGAGCACGACGCGACGATGTGCGGACAACGCTCCCGTCAGTCGATGATCTCGAGCCGCGTACCGGCGCCATGTCGCGAGGCGCCGAGCACCGCGCGCATGGCCTTCGCCACGCGGCCCTGTCGGCCGATCACCCGGCCGCGATCCTCGTCGGAGGTTTCGAGCTCGAGCATCTTGCCGCCCTCGGTCACGTGCACCTCGACGTCGTCGGGCTCACTCACGATCGCCTTCGCGATGTACTCCACCAGCTCCTTGGGCTCGCTCATGTCACGCCGTCCCTTCCGCCGTGGCCGGCTGCGCAGCGGCCACCGCGTTCTGTGCACCTGCCGGCCCCCCCTGCTTCCGCTGACGCTTGAGCAGGGCCTTCACGCTCGGCGCGAGCTGCGCGCCCTTGTCCACCCACGCCTGGATCTTCTCGGCGTCGAGATCGATCCGTGCGGGGTTCGTGACCGGGGTGTAGGTCCCGAGGTATTCGAGGGCCCGCCCGTCGCGCTTGTCGCGCGAGTCGATCGCGATGACGCGGTAGTAGGGACGGCGCTTCGCGCCGCCGCGCTTGAGTCGGATCTTGACCATGGCTCTCCCCCGGACCCGCGCAGGTTCGGCTCGACCGGAACCGTACGCGAAGGGTTGGATGACGTTGGAACGAAAACGGAACTCAGGCCCATGCCGGCAATGCGGCCAAGCCGCAATGGGTTTCCAGCCGGCAGGATTTCCTCATGGAAATCGGAGACCTAGAGCCCCAGGAAGCGGGCGGCAAAGCTAGGCGACCCCTGCTCCGGGGTCAACGTTCCGCGGGCCATCCCGCCGCAGGCCCACGGGGCCGCGGACGGCCCCGGGCATCACCCGCCCTGGCTCGGAAGCCCTCGCCGCTGCTCGTCTTTCTCCTCGGAACAGCGCGGGCAGGCGTAGCGCTCCTGGTGCGGCGTCCGGAGCCGCTCGTAGCCGTCGTCCAGGGCCACCCGCCGCACGCTCGGCACCTCCTTGCCGCAGAAGTCGCAGCGCAGGCTGTCGTCCGAGGGGGGCAGATCCGGAGGGGAGGTCACGATCGGGACCCTAGCGCACGCGTTGCCGCACCTGGAAGCGCAGGGCAACGGGGGCGTCCGCCCCCAGGTCCTCGCGAAGCCCGGCCAGGATCTCGTCGCTGCGCATCTGCAGGTGCTGGGCCCATACCGGAGAGGTGACCGCCACGTCGAGGGTGCCGGCGCGAAGGTCGACCGGCTCGGCGTGGGCCGCCGTCTCGCCGAGCACGCGCTCCCAGGAATCGAAGAGACGGAACGCGGGCGCCGCGCCGGTGTGGCCGAGCTCCTCGAGGACCCGCCCCACCATGCCGCCGACCCGGCTCGGATCGCGCTTCGGCCGGGCACCGTCTCCACCCCTGCCCCCAACCCAGCGCTGCCGGCTCATGACGCGTCCTCGAGGCCGTGAAAGGGCCGGCTCATGACTCGTCCTCGAGGGCGCGAAAGAGCAGGCCCGTCGGCAGCTTGGGGGTAAAGAACGTCGACTTCTGCGGCAGCGTCTCGCCGGCCTCGGTCACGCGGAAGACGTCGTCCGCCGACAGGGGGTTCAAGTAGAGCGCCACCCGTCCACGGCCGTCGCGCACGTCCTTCGCCGTCTGCAGGGCCGACTTCGGGAACGCCACCGCCCCCGAACGGACGGCCTCGGCGTCGAGACCGAACACGCCGTCGAGCACCTGCTCGTGCAGGACCCGCACCAGCAGCTCGTCGTCCGCGGGCCGCGACCAGATCCGCAGGCGGCCGCTCGCATCGTCGGCGGCGAAGGCATGGCGATCCGCGAGCGGCGCCAGCTCGGCTTCGAGCAGATCGGGCACGGCCGCCGCGTCAGCCACCGGGATCTCGCGAACCGCCCAGCCCGCGGAGCGGAGCCGCTCCCAGGCCGCCGGATCGGGGACACCACCGGAGACGACAAGCCGATGGATGGGCAGCAGCAGGCTGCCGTCGGCGAAGGCGTTGGCGAAGTAGGCGAGCATCCGTTCCGAGGGCGCCGCCTCGCCCGCGCCGCGCGCGCGCTGCTCGTCGCGGTAGGCCAGGGCCGTCTCGTAGCGATGGTGGCCATCGGCGATCACGACAGGTCGCTCGGCCAGGAAGGATTCGATCTGCGCCACGGCGGCCGGCTCGCGGAGCGGCACCAGGGTCTGCTCGACGCCGGCGTCGTCCGTCGCGCGCAACGCGCCCGGGCCGGACAGCGCACTCTCGTAGAGGGCGGCCAGCTTGTCGTCCCGATCCTCGTAGAGCATGAAGACCGAAGAGAGGTTCGTCCCGGTCGCACGCAGGATCTTGAGCCGATCGGCCTTCGGCCCGGCCAGCGTGCGCTCGTGGGGCCGCACGATGCGCCGCTCGTAGTCCTCGAGCTGCAACGCAGCGAAGAAGCCGACCCGCTCGAGGGTGCGGCCGTCGGGCGCCTGGAAGCGCTGGCGCAGCACGTAGAAGGCGGCCTCGTCATCGCGTCTCAGGATTCCCTCGGCCCGCCATGCCCGCAGGGTCTCGGCCACGTCCTGGTAGTCGGTCGCAGCCTCGTCCCGGGCATCCCGGGTCAGGATCAGGCGCAACGCGTTGTGGGGATGGCGGTCCCAATAGATGGCCCGGTCCTCGGGAGCGACCACGTCGTAGACCGGGGCCAGCACCTCGGCGAGGTCGACCCGTTCGGGGTCGTAGCGGAGTGCGCGAAAGGGTCGTACGTCGGTCATGTGGGCCCGGGGGATGGGTCGGCCAGCGGGCCGACGAGCGTTTCGAGGGAAGCGCGTGGGAGCGCACCAGCGCGCAGCAGGAGCGGAACGGGGGTCGTGCAGTCGAGCACCGTGCTCGCGGGTGCGCCACCGCACTCCTCGCCGCGCAACACGACCACGGACTCATCCTCGGCGCAGAACGCCCGGGCGTCGACCCGGCGGGTCAGCGCCGATTCGCCCGAGCGGTTCAAGCTCGTGGCCGTCAGCGGGCCGAACCCCCTGGCCGCGGCCTCCTGCGCCAGCGAAGCGGCGTCGGGATGCGGCGAGCAGCGAAGACCGATCGCGCCGTCTTCGCGGGCCACCCCGGGCACCAGGCCGCCTTTGCCGGGAACGACGAGGGTCAGCGGCCCGGGCCAGAAGTGCTCAGCGAGAAGGCGTGCGGCATCGGGCGCTTCGGGCGCGAGCTCGTCCATCCCGTGCGGACCACCGACGAGCACCGACAGTGGCTTGTCCGCATCGCGACCCTTGAAGCGGCGCAAGCAGGCCACGGCCTCGGGCGAAGCCGCGTCGGCGGCGAGCCCCCAGCTCGACTCGGTGGGAAAGGCGACGAGTCCACCGCGGGCCAGGTGGCGGGCGGCCGCGGCCAGCTCGAGCTCCGCGGCCGGCGCACTCATCCGTCGCGGCCCGCCCGATCGAGCGCGCGGGCGGCGATGTCCTCGCGGCGGTGCAGACCTGCGAAGTCGATGCAGTCGGCCGCGGCGTAGGCGCGAGCCCGCGCGCTGGCCACGTCCGGTCCACGCGCCGTCACTCCGAGCACGCGGCCCCCGTCCGTCACGTAGCCGCCGTCCGGCGTCGCGCGGGTGCCGGCGTGGAAGACGACCACGCCCTCGCGAGCGCTTGCCTGCTCGAGCCCGTGGATCGGCTTGCCCTTCTCGTAGCTGCGCGGGTAGCCGCCGGAGGCGAGCACCACGCAGACCGCGGCGTCCTCGGCTGCGACCGTTTGCGGCTCGAGGGCGCCGGTCGCAGCGCCGTGCAGCAGCGGCACCAGATCGCCGCTCATCTGCACGAGCAGCGGCTGCGTCTCGGGATCGCCGAAGCGCACGTTGAACTCGACCACCCGCGGGACGCCTTCGGCGTCCACCATCAGGCCGACGTAGAGGACACCGGTGTAGGTCGCACCTTCGGAGCGCATCCCGCGAAGGGTGGGATGCACCACCTCCTCGAGCACGCGCTTCTCGACCGCCTCGCTCACGACGGGCGCCGGCGCATAGGCGCCCATCCCTCCGGTGTTCTCTCCGCGATCGCCGTCGAGGGCGCGCTTGTGATCCTGCGCGGGAGCCAGCGTGACGACACGCTCTCCGTCGGAGATCGCGTAGTAGGAAGCCTCCTCGCCGACCAGGCGCTCCTCGATCAGCACCCGATCGCCAGCGCTGCCGAAGCGCCGGTCCGCCATGATCTCGCGCAGCGCGCGCTCGGCCTCGGCCGGCCCGTCGCAGACGGCCACGCCCTTGCCGGCCGCCAGCCCGTCGGCCTTCACGACACAAGGCCCGCCGGCCCGGCGCACCTGGGCCAGCGCCGCGTCCAGATCGGTGAAGGTCTCGAAGGCCGGCTGGGGCACGCCGTGCCGCGCCATGAACTCGCGGGCGAAGGTCTTGCTGCCCTCCAGCTGCGCTGCGGCGGCCGAGGGTCCGAACACGGCGAGGCCGGCGTCGCGCAGCCGATCGGCGATGCCGTCGACCAGCGGGTCCTCGGGACCGACGACGACCAGGTCGATGCCTTCGTCCCTGGCGATGCGCAGCAGGCCCTCGGTGTCGCCCGCTGCGACGTCGGGCACCCGGACGGCGTCCCCGGCCATGCCGTCGTTGCCGGGGGCGGCCCAGACCGCCTCGACCCGCGGGCTCCGCGCGATCTTCCAGACCAGGGCGTGCTCGCGACCGCCGGAGCCAGAAACCAGGACCCTCATCGGGCCTCCGCAGTCGAAATCATGGGGGAAGGGAACCGCGGCGAGGTGTACCGGCCACCCCCGACGCCGTCAAACGAAGGGGGGCGCTTTGCATCCGCCGGATCGCAGCGGGAGCTCAACGGCCGGTTTCGCGCACGACGCGCGGCACACGTGGTCCGATGCGGACCAGGATCTCGTACGCGAGCGTGCCCGCCCTGCGGGCGACCTCCTCCACCGGGAGACCCTCTCCGAACAGCACCGCCTCGTCCCCGACGGCCACCGGGCCCTCGTCCTCCGCACCGACGTCGAGCGTGACCAGATCCATCGAGACGCGACCCGCGAAGGGGACGCTGCGACCCCCGAGCCGCGCTTCCCCACGACTCGCGAGGGAGCGCAGCACGCCGTCGGCGTAGCCCAGCGGCAAGGTCGCGATCCGGGTGGACGAGGCGGTGACGTAGCTGCCGCCGTACCCGACCGGGCTTCCCGCAGGAAGCTCGCGCAGCGCGGAGACGCGGGAAGACAG
>JAJDAR010000166.1 GCA_029261775.1 Deltaproteobacteria bacterium
GATGATCACGGCGGCATTGCCCCCGAGCTCGAGCACGACGGGCTTCTTTCCCGCCCGTGCCTTCAGGTCCCAGCCGACACCGGGTGAGCCCGTGAAGGAGAGGAGCTTGAGCCGCTCGTCGGTGGTGAAGAGCTCGGCACCGTCACGCCGGCACGGAAGGATGGAGAAGGCACCCGCCGGAAGATCGGTCTCGGCCAGGACCTCGCCGATCAGGATCGCGCCGATCGGCGTCAAGCTGGCCGGCTTGAGGACGAAGGGACAGCCCACCGCGAGCGCCGGCGCCACCTTGTGGGCCGCCAGGTTGAGCGGGAAGTTGAAGGGCGAGATGAAGGAGCAGGGCCCGATCGGAACGCGCTTCCACTGACCGCGGTAGCCCTCTGCCCGGGGACTGATGTCCAGCGGCAGCACCTCGCCGCGGATCCGCACGCTCTCCTCCGCGGCGATGCGGAAGGTGTCGACCAGGCGCGTCACCTCGCCCCGACTGTCCTTGATCGGCTTGCCGGCCTCGACGCAGAGCGCCTGGGCGAGCTCTTCGGCGCGCTCCTGGAAGCGGTCGACGCAGTGCTGCAGCACGGACTGGCGTGCGTGAGCCGGCATGCGGGCCATCGGCTCCGCCGCAGCCGCCGCGGCCGCGATGGCCCGATCGATCTCGGCCTCTCCGACGAGGGGCACGCGGGTCGCGACCTCGCCGCTGTACTTGTCCGTCACCTCGAGATCGAGGTTCGGCTGCACCGCCTCGTTGGCCAGGTAGCAGGGATAGGATTCTCGCAGCACGGGGTCTCCTCGTGCGGTGGGCCAGGAACGACGGCTCGACGCAGAACGGTCCTGCGGGTGGGAAGACCGGACGGGCCCGTTCGAATCTAGAGCGCCAGCTCGATCTGGCCCAGCCGCTCGGTGAGCAGAGGGTTCTCCCGGTAGTCGATCGGCACGACGACCAGCGCGGGTCGGTCCTCGGCGAAGGCCTGCTCGAGCACGCCGCGCAGCTCGCGCGAGTCCTCGCAGCGATAGCCGGCCCAGTCGAAGGAATCCGCGAGCTTCATGAAGTCCGGGTTCCGGAAAGCCAGATCGGTGTGCTTGCCGAACTCGGTCTGTTGCTTCCACGCGATCAGGCCGTACTCGTGGTCTTCCCAGACCATCACGACGATGTTCGTCCCGATGCGCCGGGCCGTCTCCATCTCCTGGACGTTCATCAGGAAGCCGCCGTCGCCACAGATCGCCAGGACCTTGCGGTCGGGGAACACCTTCTTCGCCCCGATCGCGCCCGGTAGCGCGAATCCCATCGAGCAGAAGCCGTTCGAGATGAGACAGGTATTCGGCTCCTCGCAGTGGTAGTGACGGGCGACCCACATCTTGTGTGCTCCGACGTCGGAGAGCACGATGTCCTCCGCACCCATCACGCTCCGCACGTCCCACAGGACCTTCTGCGGCCGGATGGTGCCCGTCGTCTCGTCCTCGGCGTGCGCCTCGAGCTCCTCGAGCATGCGCGTACGCACCTCGCGCTGATCCGGCAGCTCCCAACGCAAGGGCTCGGCGCCGATCCGTTCGTTCAGCATCCACAGCGTGTGGGCGAGATCGCCGACCACCTCGAGTGCCACGGGATAGTGGTGGTCGATCTCGGCGGGGAGGAAGTCGATGTGGAGGATCTTCCGCTGGGCGTGCGGGTTCCACAGCTTGGGGTGGTACTCGACCATGTCGAAGCCCAGGCAGATCACGAGATCGGCCTGCTCGATGGCATGGGCGCCGTAGTCCTTGGCCGAGAGCCCCACGGTGAACAGGCAGTTCGGATCGTGGCGGTCGATGCAGCCCTTCGCCATGAAGGTCGAGAGCACGCCGATGCCGGTCTGCCCCACGAAGCTGCGCAGCTGCGCGGACGCCCGCTTCCGGATCGTGCCGTTCCCGGCCAGGATGATCGGGCGCTTCGCGTTCTTGATCAGCTCGAAGGCGCGATCGACGGTCTTGTCGTCGGGAACCGGCCGCCGCATCCGCTCGGGAGCGATCGGGAGGTTCTCGGCGTTGGCCTTGGCCACGTCCTCGGGCAGCTCGATGTGGCAGGCGCCCGGCTTCTCGGTCGTCGCGAGCTTGAAGGCCTTTCGCACGACCTCGGGGATGGACTCCTCGTCCTCGAGCGACCAGGCCCACTTGGTGATGGGCTCGAACATCCCCACCACGTCCATGTTCTGGTGGCTCTCCTTGTGGCGACGGCTGAGCGCGGCCTGGCCCGTCAACGCGATCAGCGGCGCGCGGTCCATGTTGCCGTCGGCCACGCCCGTCACGAGGTTCGAGGCCCCCGGGCCGAGCGTGCCGAGGCAGACCCCGGGCTCCCCCGTCAGGCGACCGTGCACGTCGGCCATGAAGGCTGCGCCCTGTTCGTGGCGGCACAGCACGAACTCGATCGGCGAGTCCTCGAGGGACATCATGAAGTCAGCGTTCTCCTCGCCTGGGACCCCGTAGATGCAGGTGACCCCCTCGTTTTCGAGGCAGCGGACGAGCAGATCAGAGGCCTTCATGAAATCCCTCCTGATGAAGGTGGAAGCAACGACGGTGACGAAGGTGGAAGCAACGACGGAGGGATGCCGCCGACGCGATGCGGTTACGACCCCTCGTCAGGTCGGGCCCCGCCCCTTGAGTTCGTTCCTGCATGCGAACCGCATTCGAGCGCAGGGGCCGGGTCTGCGGCCATCGGGCAGCGTCCCGACTCCATCGCAGCCGATCCTTTCTCCGGGACCCCTTGCAGGATGACCCCCATCGTCGCATCGGGGCAATCCCCTGCGCGTCCATCCACCGTGCACTCGTCAGCCGCGAAGCTTCCGATGGCCCCACAAGAGGACCAGCGCGCCGCCGGTGGCCACGGCGAGGCTGCCGAGGTTGAAGCCACTCACGCTGCCGATTCCCACGAAGCTGCCCAGGAAGCCGCCGACGAAGGCGCCGGCAATGCCGAGGAGGATGGTCAGGATGAAGCCTCCCGGGTCGGGGCCGGGCATGATCCACTTGGCGAGGATGCCGACGACGAGTCCGAGCAGGATCCAGGAGAGAATGCCCATGGGGGAGCTCCTTTGCGTTCGAGGCAGGATACGCCTTCCACGCTGCGTTCAAGGCAGGATACGCCTTCTACGCCGGGCTGGCGCCCTGGGTTCGCTCGTGATCCTCCCAGCGCGCGGGACGTTCACTCGTAGTGTCGGATCTCGATCAGGTGGCGGTCCGGGTCGAAGAAGTACAGGGACGCGCCCTCTCCGCGCGCTCCACGCTCGCGCCCCGGCCCCTTTCCGTTGCCGACCCCGTCGAACGAGTCGCCAAAGGGGAGGTCGCGCTCGCGAATCCGCTTCCAGACCTCGTCGAACCCCGAGCGCGAGAGGGAGAAGGCGAGGTGCTCGCCACCGCCGGTCCCGAACGGCGCGAGCTGGATCGTGAGTTCATCGTTCACGCGCAGGATCGAGAAGGGCGGGTCTTCGCCCTCGAAGCTGAGTCCGAGTACCTCGGTGTAGAAACGAAGGCTCTTCGCGACGTCGTTGACCTTCAGGATGAGATGATCCAGGACCATGTTCGCCCCTTCGTGCCAGGCCGGGCTATGCGTCTTCGGCCGCCTCGAGGAAAGCCGGCGCCTCGCCGCCGCCGTGGGCCAGCAGGGTCGCACCGCTGATGTAGCCGGCCAGCGGCGAGCAGAGGAACACACAGGCGTCGCCGATCTCCTCGGGGGTCGCGAGCCGACCGAGCGGCACCGTTGCGGCGACCCGCGCGATGCCCGCTTCGTCGCCGTAGTGGAGGTGGGACTGCTCGGTGCGGACCATTCCCGCGGCGACCGAGTTGATCCTCACCCGCGGCGCCCACTCGACGGCCAGGCTCTGGGTGAGCGACATGAGCCCGGCCTTCGCGGCGCCGTAGGCGGCCGTTCCCGGCGAGGGACGCAAGCCCGAGACGCTCGTGATCATCACGATCGCACCACCCTCGGGTTGCCCCTGCATGACCGCGTTGGCCTTCTGGGCAAAGTGAAGGGGGGCCGTCAGGTTCAGCGCCAGGATCTTCTCGTGGAAGCGGGGTGATGCGTCGGCGGCCTGCGCGTAGGGAGCGCCTCCCGCGTTGTTGACGAGCGCATCGAGCCGACCGAAGCGCTCGACGCTCTTCTCCACGACCGCGCCGATCGCCTCGACGTCGCGGACGTCGGCCGCGACGAACATGGCCTCGCGGTCGTCGCAGCGCGGCAGGCTCTCGGGCTCGTTGCGCCCGCAGATCACCACCTCGGCGCCAGCCTCGAGGAAGCGCTGCGTGATGCCGCGGCCCACTCCGCGTCCGCCGCCTGTCACGATGGCGACGCGGCCGCCCAGGTCGAGAGTCAGGGCCATGGCCGGCTAGAGCCCGAGCTCACGAGCGACCCGCTCGCGGTGGTGCTCGACGTCTCCGAGCAGGCTGGTGCTGGACCGCGCGCGCTTGAAGTAGAGCTGGATGTCGTACTCCCAGGTGAAGCCCACTCCGCCGAAGATCTGCAGCGCACACCCGGTGGCGAAGCTGCAGGCATCGGAGGCGGCGGCCTTGGCCATCGACGCCGCGATCGGCAGGTCCTCCCCGCCCTCCGCGGCCACGCACGCGGCGTAGTAGACGACCGAGCGCGCGGACTCGACCTTGACCATCATGTCGGCGCACTTGTGCTTGATGGCCTGGAAGGATCCGATCGGCCGACCGTACTGAACGCGCTCCTTCGCGTACGCGACGGAGAGGTCGAGGGCCCTCTGAGCACAGCCGATCTGCTCCGCCGACAGGCTGATCGTGGCGCACTGCAGGATCCGGTCGAGCGTGTCGGCATCGCCGCGCTCCAACCGCGCCTGCGCCGGGACGCGCAGATCCTGCAACCCGATCTCGGCCAGGCGCCGGGTCTGGTCCATCGTCGGCAGCCGGCGCCGCGTGAGGCCGGGCGCATCGCCCTCGACCACGAACAGGGCGATGCCTTCACGGCCCGTCGAGCCCGTCTCCCGGGCGGCGACCACGATGCGGTCCGCGGTGTGCCCATCCACGACGAATCGCTTCGTACCGGACAGGACGATCTCCTCGCCGTCGCGCCGCCAGGTCGCGCGGATCGCCTCGACGTCCCAGGCGCCCTCACTCTCCGCATGGGCGAGGGTCGCGGTGAGGGTGCCCACTGCAAGCGGCGGCAGCCAGAGGCTCTTCTGGGCCTCGCTGCCGGCCACGAGCACCGAGCGCGCTCCCAGACAGACCGAAGACAGGAAGGGCGCGCAGAGCAGCGTCTCGCCCATCGGCTCGAGCAGGGCCACCAGGTCGACGTCCGTCAGGCCGAGTCCGCCGTGCTCCTCGGGCACCAGCACCGAGGTCCAGCCCAGCTCCGTGCCGATGCGCTTCCAGACCTCGGGGTCGAAGCCGGTCTCGCTGGCCATCGCGGCGCGCACCGGTTCGGAGCCCGAGACCTCGGCCAGGAAGGCCCGCGCCATCTCGCGCAGCTCCTCCTGCTCCTCGCTGAAACGGAAGTCCATGTCAGCTGCCGTAGACCTTCTGGGCGGGGGTCGCCTTGGCCAGCAGGTCCGCGACCGCGGGACCGATCTCGTCCGGCCGGAAGCGCGCGCCCTTGTCGATCTTCGGTCCCGTGCGCCAGCCGTCTGCCACGCTGAGCTCGCCGCCGGCGATCTCGAAGACCTGGCCGGTCACCTCCTTCGACTCCTCGCTGCCGAGCCAGACCACCAGGGGAGACACGTTCGCCGGATCCATCACGTCGAAGCCGTCCTCGGGCTTGGCCATCATGTCGGCGAATACGCCCTCGGTCATCCGCGTGCGCGCCGAGGGAGCGATCGCGTTCGAGGTGATCCCGTAGCGGCCGAGCTCGGCGGCCTGGATCAGGGTCAGGGTCGCGATGCCCGCCTTGGCCGCCGAGTAGGAGCTCTGGCCGATGCTCCCAAGCAAGCCCGCACCGGAGCTCGTGTTGACGATGCGTGCGTCGGGAGCCCGTCCGGCCTTGGACTCGTTGCGCCAGTGCTCGGCCGCGTGGCGAGCCAGGCAGAAGTGGCCCTTCAGGTGCACGCGCACCACCGCGTCCCATTCCTCTTCGCTGCAGGAGACGAACATGCGATCGCGCACGAAGCCCGCATTGTTCACCACGACGTCCACGCGGCCGAAGGTTTCGAGGGCCTGCTTCACGCACTCGGCCGTCTGCGTCCAGTCGGCGACGTCTGCGCCGTTCGCGATCGCCTCCCCGCCCTCGTCGCGGATCTGCGTGACCACCTCTCCCGCGGGACCCGAGCCTCCGCCGCTGCCGTCGAGCTCGACGCCGATGTCGTTGACGACG
>JAJDAR010000167.1 GCA_029261775.1 Deltaproteobacteria bacterium
GGCGCGGCTACCGATGGTGGCGCTGCTCGTCGGGATGGCGCGCGACAAGATCCTGGCGGCGCAGCGGGTGTCGGAGGCGCAGCTCGACCGCGAGGTCGCCGAGAAGCACCTCGTGGTCGTCCTGGGTGGCGCCGCCGGCTCCGGTTACGTCTTCCTCGGGGCCCTCGAGCATCTCCATCGCATGGGCGTGACGCCGAGCTACCTCGTGGGCTGCAGCGTGGGCGGGATCCTCGCGGTGATTCGCGCGCGCCGCGCGGACTTCGACCTCGAGGAGCTGCTGGTCGACGTCCAGCGCATCCGCGCGGGCGGCGTGTTCAAGCCGCCGGCGCGGTCCCCGCGCTACGGGCTCCCCGCCGCGCTGCGGCTCGATCTGCGGAGCGCCCTGGGCAGCCTGTTCGCGCATGCGAGCGGCGAGCCCCTCTTGCTCGGCGAGCTTCCGATCCCGGTGGATGTGCTGGCGACGGGGCTCGGCCCCGGGGCGCTGACGAAGCCGCGCGAGAGCTACGCCCGGCTCGTCGATGCGGACCTCGATGGCGCGGGCGCGATCCCCAAGCTCAGCCGGGGAGTGCTGCGGCACGTGGTGGGGGAGCTGGTGTCGCTGGCGATGAGCCGGCAGGTGCTGGTGCCGATCGTGTTCGGCGCCGACCCGGCGACCGCGGGCCTCGCGGCGCTCGACGCCGCCAGCTTCAGCGCGGCGATTCCGGCGCTCCTGCAGCACGATCTCGCGGCCGACGATGTCGCGGGGGCGGCGATCCTCGATCCGCTCTTCGAGCGCCACGAGCTCGCCGGTCTGGTCGACGGCGCGCTCACCAGCATCGTGCCCGCCCGCTACGCCTGGGAGGCCGTCGAGGCCGGCCGGATCGGCTCGCGCAACGCCGTCGTGCTGGCTCTCGACGCGCTGGCGCGACCGGTCGGCGCCAACGCGGTCCTCGCACCGTTCCTGAGGGCTGTCTCCGCCAGCTCGGACCGCGATCACGCCTTCTGGGATCTTCACGTCGCGTTCTCCAAGTGCCCTCCCTTGCTCGATCTCTTCCCGACCGACGCGCGCCTGCGGGCGGCGGCGGTGGAGGGTGAGCGCGAGTTCGCGGGAACGGCTCGGCTCCTCCGCGAGCTGCTCGTTCCGCTTTCGCCCTGGAAGACGCTGGCTGCCGCGACCGGTTGAGCCGGAGCCCGGGCGCCGCCTTCCAGCAGGCGGTTCTCGAGAAGGTCCTGCCTCGGGCGCGAGGCGCCGAGGCCAGGTGACGGTGCCTGGAGATCGTGCCTGCTGACAGGTCTCTGGCAGCAGCCTGCCAACCGATCCACGACCGCTCGCGTATCCTCCGCCCATGACCTGGTTCACGCGGCTCCTGTTCCTCGTCCTCGCCTTGCCACTCCTCGGTGTGGGCATCATGATGGGCGGCTCGTTGCTCTCGCTCGACTGGAGCCGCTCGCACGCGACCGCCACCGCGGCCTTGCCGGAGCTCGCGCCGGGCCAGCCGGACGGTCTCGTGCGGATCCCGGCGCGGGGCATGGAGTTCCGCGCGCGCGTTGCAGGGCTCGGTCAGAGCGGCCCCGGGGTGATCCTGCTCCACGGCTTTCCCGAGACGTCGGCGATGTGGGGGCCCCTGATCGAATCGACGGCCGCCGCCGGCTACCGCGTCGTGGCTTTCGACCAGCGCGGCTACAGCCCAGGTGCGCGGCCCCAGGGCGTCGCGCCCTATCTGGTTCCCGAGCTGATCGGGGACGTCCTCGCGGTGTCCGACGCGGTGGGCTTCGAGCGCTTCCATCTGGTCGGCCACGACTGGGGGTGTGTGGTCGGCTGGGGCGTGGCGATCCAGGAGCCGGAGCGCCTCCACTCGTGGACGGGGCTGTCGATCCCGCATCCGGGCACCCTGCTCGCAGACCTCGGCCGCGAGCCGCCGGCCTACCTCAAGCTGTTCACGGCACCGTGGATCCCGGAAATCCTGCTCACCTTCAACGGCATGGCGCGGCTGCGGGAGGGCTACGCCGACGCCAGTGAAGCCCAGCGCGACGAGTACCTCGCGGTGTTCTCGGAGCCGGGCGCCGCGACCGCCGGGCTCAACTGGTATCGCGCCATCTTTGCGGGCCTCGACCGTGGTGCCGAGGTGGCCGGCCCGGTTCCGGTGTCGACGGTCTTCCTCTGGGGCACCCGCGAAGGCTGGGTCAACCCGGACGCGCTCTCTCGGCAGCGCGAACTCGTCGCCGGCCCCTACCGGGAGGTCGAACTGGACGCGGGTCACTTCCTGATGCGGGAGCAGCCCGCCGCCACGATGGCCGCGGTCTTGCGGCACCTTCGCGAGACCGACCCTCCCGGAAGCGCGCGAGCGACGGCCGACGGGAGCTGAGGAGCTGTCAGGGCCTCCCGCTATCGCGACGAGGCCATCGACAGCGCGCGGGCGGCGGCATCCTGGAGGCCTTCGGCCTTGTAGGGCTTGGGGAGCCAGATCGTTCCCGGTGTCTTGGGATCCACGGAGGCGAAGCCGACCGCATCGCCGGTCGAGAGGATCACCGGGAGGTCCGGGCGGCGGTCGACGATCTCGGCCCACACGCGATCGCCGCGGAGGCCGGGCATGGTCGCATCCAGGAGCACGACGCGGAGCTCGGGGTGCTTGTCCACGAGCTCGAGGGCCTCGCGCCCATCGCTCGCCTCGAGGACCTCGAAGCCCATGCGAGAGAGGGTGCGATGCGCGAGGCGGCGCACGGCCTCGATGTCATCGACCACGAGGGCGCTCCCCCTGACCCGATCGGGGGGCGCCTGGCGCGCGGGTGGGCGCCTGGTCTCGACCGGGAGGTCGGCACGCGGCAGCAAGACGCGCACCCGCGTTCCCTGGCCGGGAGCGCTCTCCACCTCGATGTGTCCGCCGTGCGCGCGGACGATGCCCTGCACGGCCGAGAGCCCGAGCCCGCGCCCATCCGCTCGGGTGGTGAAGAACGGGTCGAAGATTCGCGCGCGAACCGTCTCGTCCATGCCGACGCCTTCGTCCTCGACTTCGAGGAACGCTTCGGCGCCTCTCGAGCCCGTGCGGACGGTGACGGTGCCGCCGCCGCCACTCGCCGCGCTGGCGTTGGTGAGCAGGTTGAGGACGACCTGGCGGATCTGTCCGCGGTCGGCCACGACCGTGGTGGGCTCGACCGCGAGCTCGAAGCGCAGCTCGACGTCGGGATCCTTGGCCGCCTGGGCGAGGGAGTCCACCTCGCGGACGACGTCGGAGAGCGCCACCGCACCGCGGTTCGAGCGGCTCCGCCCCGCGAAGGCCAGCAGCTGATCCGTCAGATCGCGAGCCTGCTCGGCGGCAAGCACGATCTCGCGAGCCAGTCCTCCCCTCTCGCGCTCGGGGGTCTCCGCCAGCAGGCTGGCGTTGCCCAGGATCGCGGTCAGCAGGTTGTTGAAGTCGTGGGCCACGCCGCCAGCCATCACCCCGAGGCTCTCGAGCTTCTGGCCCTCGAGCATCGCGGTCTCCATCTCCTGCCTTGCTCGCTCTGCGCGCTGCGAGCCCTCGCGGGCTTCGGCGAGGTCCTCGAGGGCTCGTTGCTTCACGAGCTCGGACAGGAAGATCACACCCGAGATGCCGAGGGTGAGGGCGAACACGCCGGGAAACTTGGCCATCGCGGCTTTGGCCGGATCCAGGTGGACGGGGAACTCGAAGCCGCTGGCTCGCAGCAGCCCGAGGCCTGCGGTGAACCCGCAGGCGATCAGCAGCCAGGCCGTCCCGGTCCTCCACCCGCCGAGCAGGATGGCGACCCCGGGCACAATCGTGACGGTATGCAGGGCGCTATTGGCGTCGCCGCCGGTCGAGCCCGCGAGCCCGGCGACGAACAGGAACAGCACGCCGACGAGGCCGTTCGTGAGCCGCGGCAGCGAGGCCCCGCGGCGCGACATCCAGGCCAGCAGCGCCGAGAACAGGGCCGCCAGCAGGTTGGCGCCGGCCACGAAGCCCAAGCCCTGGATCGCCATCACGACCGAGCTTCCGGCATGGATCGTCGCGCTGGTGAGACAGGCGATCGCCACGATCCGCGCCTGGCTCAGGGCGTTCGGGGAAGCGCCTTGGAGCCGCGGGGCCACGAACAGGTCGATCAAGCGGACAGCCCGCTCCGCCGCTCGTGATGCCACAGCTTCCCCCCCGCCCAGCCTTGGGACACCCTAACACGATGGGGCCTCCGGCGGCCGATCCCGATCGTGGGGCATGCCGCCCCGCTCCCAGGCGACGGCGCGGTCCGGCCCGCTACGATCGGCGGGCGATGGCGCCGCACCGGAGGTGTCGCCCGAGGGGGAACAGCGGGTGACGGCTCAGGAGAAGGACGATCTGGCGTGCCTCGACGCGACGGCCCAGGCGGAGCTGGTCGCGAGGGGGGAGGCTTCGTCCCGCGAGCTGACCCTGGCGGCGATCGCGCGGATCGAAGCCGTCGACGGCGAGCTCGGTGCCGTTCCGGTCCGGTTCTTCGATCAGGCGCTGGAGGCGGCCGACGCTCTGGGCCGTGACGCAGCCTTTGCCGGCGTGCCCTTTCTCATGAAGGACGTCGGGGCTCGTCAGGAAGGGCAGCCCTACTACGCGGCCAACCGCGCCCTCCGGGACGCCGACCACCGGGCGCCGGCGGACACCCCGCTCGGGGCGCGCTTTCGGGAGATCGGGCTGGTCACCCTCGGCAACTCGAGCACTCCCGAGTTCGGCCTGCAGTCGAACACCTGGCCGCTCGTCTATGGGCCGACGCGCAATCCGTGGGACCCCACCCGTGCGGCCGGGGGCTCTTCGGGCGGGGCCTGTGCCGCCGTCGCGTCGGGACTCGTGCCCGTGGCTCATGCCAGCGACGGGGCGGGCTCGATCCGCATCCCCGCCTCCTGGTGCGGGCTGGTCGGGTTGAAGCCGAGCCGCGATCGGGTGATCTGGCGCTACGCCGGGCACGGGCGACCGGACGTCGAGTTCGTGGTGGCGCGCTCGCTGCGTGATACCGCGGCGCTGCTCGACGAGCTCCGCCCCGCAGAGGATCGCGCCGCGCACCCCGGCCGTTTCGCGAGCGCGTTGGCCACACCTCCTCGCGCCCTGAAGGTCGGCTTCACGCTCCGCTCCCCGACCGGAGGGCGGGTCGAGGCGGGCTGCGTGGCTGCGGTCGAGCGCACGGTCGCGGAGCTCGCCGCTCTCGGTCACGCGGTGGAAGAGCGGGCTCCGGAGGCGCTCGATCGCTACGAAGAGCGAGCCCTGTTCGGATCGCTGCTCGGACCGCTCGGCTACCGGGAGTGTCTCGACGAGCTGGAGGAGCGGTTGGCACGCCCGATCGGCCCCGAGGACGTCGAGCCGTTCTTGTGGGAGTTCGCCGCGGGCGCGGATCCGATCGTCGAGCCCGCGGCGGCCGACGACATCGAGCGCGCCATCGCCTGGACGCAGCGCTGGGAGCGGTCGCTGCTCGATTGGTTCGAGACCTGCGACCTGCTCGTGACGCCGACCGTGCTCGAGCCGGCGCCGGCGATCGACTCCCTCGATCCGACCCGGCTGGTTCCGCTCGAGCTGCTAGAGCGGATGGTCCCGCACATGGCGTTCACCGAGCCGTGGAACGCGACGGGGCAGCCGGCGATCTCGCTGCCGCTCGGGGAGTCGGCCGAGGGGCTGCCGGTCGGGGTGCAGCTCGTCGGTCGCCTGAACGCAGAGGCCGAGCTGCTCGGGATCTCCGTCCAGCTGCTCGCGGCGCTGGCCGCGCCGGACGGCAGGCCGCGCGTCCACGCCTGAGGCCGGTGCCGTCGCTCAGCTCGCACCGCCCGACGGTCGAAGCGAGCGGAAGTGCTCGACGACGGCCTCGGACCCTTCGTCCGTTCGCAGCAACCGGTTCCAGTGCTCCAACGCGGCGGCGCTCTCCGTCTCCGCCGGGGCAAGGCGCGGGAACCAGCGCGCCAGCTCGCCGAAGTAGGCGAGATCGTGCGCGCGGTACCAGGCCTTCAGCGTCTCGGGCTCCACGGCATGGTCGGCGGCCTCGGCGAAGGCCCAGAACGAGTTCTCGGTCTCGGGCCGCAGGTCGGACACCAGCCGGGTCCAGGGCACGTCGAGGCTCTCGAAGGCGTCCGTCGAGCACTCGCCGTCGCCGAGATCCCGGAAGATGATGCGCCCCGTCGGTCGCAGCTGCGGGTCGAGCGGGATCACGACGTTCTGCGGGTTGGGCGTTTCGTACCAGAGCCCGTAGCGGGCCAGCAGCTCCGCCTTCCCGCGCCCGACGGCCGAGGCGAACGCCCCGGCCCAGATCCGATCGAAGGGGACCCCGTCGCGCGTGGCGATCTGGCGACCGACCCAGGGCAGGGAGAGGGCAGGGAGGTAGTAGCCGCCGTCCTGGAAGCTGCGCAGGTCGCGAACCATGAAACCGGTCTCGCCGCCCTTCGCCATCACCACCAGCACTTCGCGGATCAGCTGCGCCAGGACCAACGGCGGAAGCATGGCGTCGACCCGGTCCACCAGGGTCACCCACTCCACCGCGCCCAGCGCCTCCTCGCGCAGCTTCGTCTTCTCCGGCTGGTGGAAGTCCGGATGCGGGTGATCCGTGGCGAGCTTGAGCGAGAACAGCGCGTCCCCGCTCTCCGGTCCCGGCAGCGCCAGGGTGCGCGAGGCGGTGAAGCGCGCGGTCCAGCGCTCGGCCACGGGGGCATGGAACCAGGCCACGCTTTCGTCGCGGTTGAGCGGATGCCGCGGGACGTGCACCACATCGTCTTCCAGGAATCGCTCGAGGATCTCGGGCGGCGCCCCGGGCAGCACGTTCACCTCGAGCTCGTCCCGGGGCACGTCCACCACCTCGATCTCGACGGGGAGGGTGCTGGTGCGGAAGCCGATCAGGTTGGCCTGCTCCTCCCAGTCGAGCCATTGGTGCACGGGATCGGCCATCGGTTGAAGGGGCAACCGGGCGTCATAGGGTTGGGACGAGGTCAAGCGTCTCTCCAGCTCGGACGGCCTGGTGGCCGAGGGTCACCGCTGCCGCGCCCGAGTGCGGGCGCGAGCGCAGCTCAATCCACCGTGAAGGTCTGGGGCGGCTGGCTGTCGGTGATCGACTGCCCGCCCCAGAGGAAGCGCCCGGTGAAGGTGGTGGTGTCGTCGGCCGGGTGCCAGGTCTCGAAGCGGGCGCTCGTCGGCGTCAACACCAGCCGCAGGTTGCCGTACTCCACGACCCCCGGCTTGACCGCGGGATTGCAGGTGGGGCACAGCAGCCCCTCGTCGTTGTCGGTGTTCTGGCCGTTGATGTAGCCGACGATCAGCGTCCGGCCGTTGACCACGGATTGGCTCCAGTGGCTCCGGTTGCTCTCGATGTGCGCGCCGTCCGGCCAGTGGCCGCCGAGGACCATGCGGATCTGGTTCTGCGTCTCCAGCCAGGTGCAATCACCGCCCTCAGTGTCCTGATCCACCGTGCCGTCCGGAGCTGCACAGTGGTGGCTCAGCAGGATCACCTTGCCGCCGCTCGGGACCGTCGCGAGCAGGCTCTCCGCGCACGTCTCGTCGGCTGCGTCGAAGTCGTACTCCAGCTGCAGGACGTACCAGTCGGTGGTGAGCTGCCGCAGCCAGCACTCGTTGTTGGCGGGCCCCGGGTCGGTGCGCGCCGCACGCCAGGCATCGAAGCCGTCGTGGTCGAAGAACGGCGGGCTGGCCTGGGAGTAGTCGTGGTTGCCGATCTGGGCGTAGAGCGAGATGCCGGAGGCGTCGAAGGCCAACCCGTACGCGTCCCCGGCGACCTGCCAGTCGCCGGGACTCTCGACGACGTCGCCCACGAGCAGCAGCGCGTCGACGTCGGCGTCGACGATCCCCTGCAGCGTCTCTTCCCAGATCGCCTGGGAGCCGCCGGCGACCCAGCCGGCGAGCGACTGGGTGTCGCCCATCACCGCGACCGTGGCGGTGGAAGGGAAACCTCCAGGGGGCGAGCCGCATCCGCAATCGATGCAGGGGTCCGTGCAGGTCAGCGTCGGCGGGGTGGCGCTCGGATCGCAGGCCTCCACGGGCAGGGTCAGCTCGCCGTCGCCGCAGCAGGACAACGGAGCCCTGCCCGCAGGGTTTCCGTCCTTGGCGAGGAACGTGGAGTACTCCCTGAGGCCCGGATCGCCCGGCGGCACCAGGGGATGCCGATCGGCCGCCGTGCAAGGAGACAGCCGCGCCAGGTTCTCGTCGAACGAGGCGCTGCGCTCCTCCTCGGAGACCCACTCCGAAGCGCCCTGGCAGCGGTACTTCCGGGCACGCGCCTTCTCCCATTCCTTCCGGCCGAGCGCGATCGAGCTGAGCGCGTGACTCAGCTCGTGCATCAGGTCGGCGGTCGGGGAGAAGTGAGCGCCCTGCGACACGCCCGCTCGGATCATCTCCGCGCAGCAAGGGCTGTTCGGAGAGCCCTGACAGGTGATCGGGGACTTCAAGCCTATGATGACGTGCGCCGTGGTGACCTCGTCCGTCCCGGCGGGTCCTGGAAGAGGGCCCCCGCCACCGATCTGGCACGCCGTCTGTGGACAGAAGCGCACGTTGCCGGTTTGGGCCTCGTCGGCCATCGCCTTGAGTCGCGGGTCGCCGCCGGGAGTCGTCGAGAAGCAGTTCAGCGTGTCGTCGACCCAGGTTCGATACGCTTGCCCCGACGGACCCTGGGCATCCTGGCAGAAGACGGCCTGCGCGTGGGCCCCAGCTGCCAGCCCCCAGGCCGCCAGGCTCGCCAGCAGCAGCCACGCCCTCACGGCGTTCTCACGAACTGCACGGAGTTCGACTTCGCCAGGCCCTGGAAGGTGCCGGGGAAGCGCCGATCCCGGTAGCGGTACCGGACTTCCACGGAGTACAGGCCCGGAGCGGCCAACGGGTAGCTCTTGACCTTGTACTTGTTGCCGCGCTTCTCGCGGGGAGGAACGAGCAGCACATCGAGGCTGTTGCCGGTATCAGACAGCTCGAAGGCCGTGCTCTCGCCGGCTTGAAGGGTCAGCCGATGCGCATCCTGCACGTCCTTGACGGGCCAGGAGGGGCTGAACCCGACTCGATCGGCGCGAACCTGGGCCCCGTCCAGGCTGACCTTGGCCTTGAAGTTTCCCCAGCCGACGCCGGACACCGTCACGGGTTGGCCGGACGTGTTGGTCAGCGTCAACGTCAGGCTCACGGGCTCGGTCGCCGCGTAGCTCGCACTGCTCGAGTCGAGTGTGGCTGTCACCTGTGCGGACGCCGAAGCGGCGGCCAGCAGGAGCAGCAGGGGGGCGACCAACCGGAGCACCGTCGTATCCTACCTCCTGGATACCCGGCGTCGATCGGAGTCCTGTGCACAGGGCGTCGATCGGCGGGTCCGCCGGGATACGAGCACCGGTCCGCACGGGCGAGGGAAGGAGCCCGGTCGCGGCGCTCTTTCGTGGGCCCGGAAGGAGGATTCCCCTCGGGAGTCCGCACGCGGGGATCGCGGGCTAGAAGCAACTCCCGTTCGCGACGCCGTCGTCCAAGTCGTCACAGGCCATCGTCAGCGCGTCGAAGGCCTCCAGTGCGAGGCACGCGCGACACCGCGCCCGCTCGGTGGCGCAGGTCGAGAGGGCCGCGGGCGTGGCCGATGCCGAGCACGCGCCGGGGAAGAGGGTCGAGAAGGGGATCGCGACGCCGCTGCACTTGCTCGTGACCTGATCGGCGAGCCGCTGGGTCTCGCGGGCGATGCGACCCTTGGTGTCCGCGAGCAGCGCGGCTTGCAGGTCCGCCGCCAGCGCGGCCGCGTTCTCGGAGGGCGGGCCGGAGGTGCCCGCCAGGGAGGCCTTCTTCTCCGTGCGAATCGTGCGCCACAGCACGTGGTACAGGCTCGCGGTCCGCCGCTGGACGTGCTGCTGGCAGCGAGCGGCCGTCGTGTCGGCGGCGTAGGTCACGAGCGCGACGTCGAGGTCCGTCCCGAACAGGTCGGAGGTCAGGGCCAGGGCCTCGCCCGTGGCCGCGGCCTCGACCGTGGCCGCGTCCGTGTAGCCGAACTCGGGTGCGGGCCCCGCCAGGCACTGGGCGACCTCGGTGTCCTGCAGCGTGGTCGTGCGCTTTGCCAGCTTGCCGTTCACGTCGTTCGTGAGGCAGGCCTGGGCCGTCTGCATCTGCGGCGGGTTGCCGAGCTTGGCGGGCTTTTGGATCTGCGCGAAGCGGATGCAGAGGCGCGCGACCTTGTGCTGCTCCCTCGAGAGCCGTGCGCCGTCCCAGTTCATCTCCGTCACGCACAGGCGCTGCGCTTTCGAGGTGACGAGCTCGGAGTCGTCGGCCAGGCTGGTGCAGCCGTTGTCGGCGGGAAAGTCGATCTGGCCGTCGTCGTCGTTGTCGAAGCCGTCGGCACACGAGGCGATGCCTCCGTCCTCGAGGACGGAGGAGGGGCTCGCGCAATCGGGATCGTCGGGATGGTCGATCAGCAGGTCGCCGTCGTTGTCGATGCCGTCCTGGCACTCCGGGTCCTCGATCTTGTGCACGGGGCTGGCGCAGCCCGGATCGTCGGGGTAGTCGATCAAGGTGTCGCCATCGTCGTCCAGGCCGTTGCTGCAGGCCGGGTCCTCCTCGTTCGAGGCCGGGCCGGCGCAGCCGGGATCGTCCGGGAAGTCGATCAGGGTGTCCCCGTCATCGTCGAGGCCGTTGCTGCAGACGGGATCTTCCTGCGGCGCCAGGGGGCTGCCCGCACAGCCCGGGTCGTCCACGTCGACCAGGGTGTCGCCGTCGTTGTCGATCCCGTCGTCGCAGGGCAGGGCGGGATCGGTCTCGGTGGGGTCGGCGCGCGAGCTACAGCCCGGGTCGTTGGGGAAGTCCGTGAGGCCATCGGTGTCGTTGTTCACCCCGTCGCTGCAGCGGTTGTCGAACTCCTCGAGGTCGTCCGGGGAGTCGCAATCGGGGTCGCCGCCGGCGAAGTCCGTGAAGGTGTCGCCGTCGTTGTCGATGCCGTCGCGGCAACGCGGCACGTGGCTGACGGCCACCGCCAGGGCGGCTCGTCCATCGCCCAGGTGGGCCTGGGTCTGGAGCCGCGGCTCGACCGTGTAGACGACACCGCCGGGGATGTCCATCGCGCATTGCACGGTGCCAGCGGTTGCGGGACACAGGATGGAGACGGCATTGCTCGTCACCGCGACCTCGGAGACGCTACTCGTGGTGGAGCCCGATTGTGCGGCCCGGGTCGTGACGACGACATGCTCGGTGGGGCCGGCTCCCTCGGGCAGGTAGAAGGCCAGGCCTGGCGAGGCGTCGGTGCTCAGGTTGTCCTCGCCTGCCAGGGCGCCCAGCGTGATCTCGTGCTCGTGACGCAGCTCGCGCCAGACGCCGTAGGGCGTACCGCGGAGCCGCGCATACACGTCGGCCTGGTCGGGGATCGGCTGGTCGAGCTGCGCGTCGAAGTGGCAGGTGGAGTTGACCTGGATGTTGGTCGGCGGCGGTCCGATGAGATCGATGCTCGCATCCGGCTGCGGGCAGCTCAGCACACGAGCGGGTTCTTCGAGCAGATGGCTCGCCGTGAAGTTGCACTCGGGGTCCGCGAGGTCGACCAGCGTATCGCCGTCATTGTCGATGCCGTCGTCGCAGGCGGGATCCTCGAACTCCGAGTCGGGATCGGTGCAGCCGGGATCGTCCGGATGGTCGATGAGGGTGTCGCCGTCGTTGTCGATGCCGTCGCGACAGGCGGGCGGCAGGCCGGGTGTCTCGAAGGCGACCAGCGAGTAGTGGGCGTGCCCCGTGTCGGCATCGTCGATCGAGCCGAAGCGGATCGCGGCGGAGCCCAGGGTGGCGAGCCCGTCGTAGTTGTTGATCTCGGCCACGCCGTCCACCCACAGGGTCGCCGTGCCCAGCGAGGGCGTGTAGCGCAGGTGGAACACGTGGTAGCCGGCGAGCAGGACGTCGTGGCTCGACTCGGGGCCGTCGTCGGTGAGGACGACGGACAAGCGCCCCGCGGCGTCGGCATGGAAGCGCATCGCGTAGTGCGTGGCGCCGTCGTCGTAGGAGACGACGATCGACTCTCCAGCGGGACCCGTGTCGGGAAAGGTCGGGATGCGCAAGCGGACGGTCAGGTTCCAGCCCCGTGCGGCGGCGGCCGCAATCTGCGGAGCCGACGGCACCAGCTCGTAGCTGAGGTTCGAGCCAACGGCCGCGCTGGCGTCGTCGATGCTCCAGGCGTCGAAGCCCCCCACATCCCCCACGACGGCCCCGGTCGTCACGCCGGTTCCCGCCCCGACACTGCTCCAGCCCTCGCTCACCGGATCGGCGTCGCCCGAGTGCTCGGCCACGAGCTGCGCCGCCGCAGGGGTGGCCGGCGCGAGGAGGAGCAGGAGCGGGAGGACCAGCGGCCGGCAGCCAGCGGAGACGAGGGCACGGAGCATGGCAACATCATACGTGAACGGGGACCGCGGCTGGAACTCGCAATCCCGCGGGGCCGGCGCGACCGGGAGTTCGAGCGTCGGCCTGGCACTGGCCGAGCGGTAAGTGGGACGTCACACGCGGCGGGCTGCTACTCCGCCGGGTCCAGCGGCAGCCCGGCTGCGATCCAGGCGGCGAGCCCCCCCTCGAGGTGGTGCACCTTCGAGAAGCCTAGATCCAGGAGCGCGGCCTCGCCCTTGCGGGCACGCGGGCCGACCATGCAGTACAGGGCGACGCCGTGCGGCGCCTCGATCTCCGAGATGCGGCTCACGACCTCGTCGAAGGGGATGTTCACCGCGCCTGGAATGTGGCCCTGCGCGTACTCCTCGGCGGTTCGCACGTCGATCACGACCGGCGCGGTGCCCTGGCTGCGTCGGGCACTGAGCTCGATGGGCTCGATGCTGGGCGCTTCCTGCGGCGCTTCGGCCCGGGCGAGGACTGGAGTCGTCAGCAGGAGCAGGGCGACGAGAGCCGATGCACGCACGGGTTTCCCCTCCTGGTTGCGGGCGAGCTGAGCGGAGAAGGGTACCGGACGGGGCGGCGCCCTGTGCTCGAGGGTTCCAGCGCGCCTTCGTCTAGACTCAGGGCTCGCCCCGAGGAGGACCGGGAATGGATCTCCACCGCCGCACCGTCCTGCAAGGCCTGGGCGGCACTGCGCTCGCCGCTGCGACGGGCCTCTGGCCGCGGGCTGCCCTGGCGGTTCGTGCAGGCTCCGCCGAGGCCCTTGCCGCGGAGCTGCTGGGCACGCTCGACGAGGCACAGCGTGCCGAGCTCGCCTTTCCCTGGAATCACGTCGACGGCGACCGCGGCCTGCTCCGCGCCCGCGTCTCGGCCAACTGGAACGTCACGCGACCCTCGGTCGACTCCGACTTCTTCACTGCCGATCAGCGCGCCTCGATCCGCGCCATCTACGAGGCGCTGATCGATCCGGGCTGGCACGAGCGCTACGACCGCAAGCAGCAGGACGACGCCGGTGGCTGGGGCCGACACCAGTCGATCGCGTTCTTCGGGGACCCGGCCGACGGACCCTTCCAGTACGTGATGACCGGCCGACACATGACGCTGCGCGCTGGAGCGCAGGCGGATCCGCGGATCGCATTTGGCGGCCCCATCTTCTACGGACATGCCACGGGGACCTGGTGGTCGGGCAGCTTCGTCGAGCGGGCGCAGCATCCTGGCAACGTGTTCTTCCACCAGGCGGTGGCGGCGACCGAGCTCCACGACCTGCTCGATGGCGATCAGCGCCAACGGGCCCTGGTCGGGGAGGTGCCCGAGGAGTCCGACATCCGCTTCTCGGCTGCGGGGGCACGGCGCGGCCTGCCGTTGGCGGAGCTCACCCCGGACCAGCTCGAGGAGGCGGGGCGCCTCATCGAGATCCTGGTGGAGCCGTTCCGGGAGGAGGATCGGGCCCAGGTGCGGTCGGCGCTCACCGCCCAGGGAGGACTCCGCGCGTCCTCCCTCTCGTTCTTCGAGCCCTGGTACCGGCGCGGCGACGCTCTGTGGGACAGCTTCCGCCTCGAGGGCCCGAGCCTGACCTGGCACTTCCGGGGCGATCCCCACGTCCACGTCTGGGCGCACGTGGCCCGCGAGTCGGAGGTCCCCTTCAACTCGATCGCGATCGAACGCTGAGCGGGCCGCAGCGCATCGAGCGCTGCTCGCTTCGCTTCAGGACGCCGGTGCGCGTCGCTGGCGGGCTCGCTCTCCGAGTCGGGCCACGCTCTGGGGGGAGAGGCCCAGACCGGTGGCGGCCTGCTCGACCCGCTTGGCCTCTTCGGGATCGAGGACCCCGTCGGCGTAGAACGCGTCGAAGAGCTGGTCCACGACGAACTCCCTCGCCCACTGCTCGAGCTGCGCGCCTCGCGCGGGCTGGATGTCGAGTCGAGCGCGCAGCCGCTCGACCGCGTCTCGTTCGACCGCGCTGTAGTCCTCGTCCACGCAGGCCACCGCGGCGGCGACGGCGAGGATCGATTCGCGGAGCCCTCGCGGCAGGGCGCGTGCCTCGTCGACCGTGAGCAGGGGATGGGTGCCGTCGTCGTCGGAGCTTGCAAACTGGCTGATCAGCGCGCGCTCGGCATCGGCGATCTGGCCGTCGGCGCGGGCGACCTCGAGCAGGGCGCGGGCCAGGATCTCGCGCTCGCGCTCGCCGTCCACCTGATGCGAACGGAGCTGCAGCAGGAGCTCCGGGATCAGCGCGTCGCTCCCTGCGCGCGGGTCCCCGCGTCGGATCCAGCCCGAGTCGACGAAGTCGGTCAGCAGGTCCTCGACCGAGGCCTCGATGGGGCGCGGCTGATACCCCAGGTCGCGGGCAGCACGCTCGTGGCTGAACCGCACGCGCGTACCCAGGATCTCGAGGGACTGGGCCGTCAGCCGCGCCTCCTTGCCGCGCATGCGCGCGACGAGCGATGGCAGGCTCGTGAAGGGTCGGAGCAGCCAGCGGGGCAGGGCGACCACCGGGGGCATGGCACCGGCGCCGCGGGCGAAGCGTCCCATCAGGTCGAACATGGTCTGATGGGAACCCGACAGGATGTAGCTCTGCCCCGTGCGACCTCGGTCGCCAGCGGCGATCGCGCCGGCAGCGATGTCGCGCACGTCGACCCAGTCGAAGCCCCCCTCGACCAGGATCGGCATCCGCCCACGGGCGGCATCCAGGAACGTGGCGCCGGCCCGAGAGGGCAGCTGGTCCTTCGGTCCGAACACGCCGGTGGGATGCACGACGACCGCATCGAGGCCTTGCTCGACGAGCTTGCGGACCTCGGCCTCGCCCTGGGCCTTCGAGCGGTCGTAGGCGGGACAGTCGGAGCCGGTCGAGCGCGGGAGCTCTTCGTCCACGCTGCCCGAGCGCCCCTTGGTCTCGAAGGCCTCGATGGAGCTGAAGTGGACGAAACGACGCACGCCCGCCCGCAACGCGGCGCTGGCGGAGGCGCGAGCGCCGTTCACGTTGACGTCGGTCACGAGACCGCCGCGATCGCCATCCACGGAGATGATGGCGGCAAGGTGATAGACCCGCTCCACGCCCTCGTAGCAGCGAGAGAGCCGCTCCTCGTCCCGGACGTCGCCCGGCCACGCCTCGACGGCGGGATCGGCGCCTTCGAAGCCTCCGAGATCGAAGGCCCGCACCTGGTCCCCTTGCTCCAGCAGGCCCCGCACCAGGTTCCTGCCGACGTGTCCGTTCGCCCCGGTGACCGCAATCCGCATGGAATGCTCCCGTCCGAGCCCCCACCGCGTACTGGCAACGTCGCCATGCTACCACGGAGCCGATCGGCGAGGCGGCCGCGCTTCCCGCTACCGTGCGTGGATGCGAAGGGTTCTGGCGGTCGCAACGCTCGTCGTGGCCGCGTTCGCCTTGTGGGCGTGGACCGTGCTGAGCGGCATCGCAGGGGCCACGCGCGGCGCGGGCCGCGTCGAGGCGGTTCGCCTGCCGGAGCCGTTGGTCGCGGCGCGCGCGGCGCGTCGGGAGGCGGCGGCGCAGGCGATCGGAGCCGCCGAGGGGAAGCAGATCCTCTTCGGGGATCTCCATGCACATACCACCTTCTCGAGCGACGCGTTCTTGTGGAGCCTCCCGCTGCTCCAGGGGGACGGCGCGCATCCGCCCGCCGATGCCTGTCACTTCGCCCGCTTCTGCTCCGGTCTCGACTTCTGGTCGATCAACGACCACGCCGAGAGCCTGACCCCGCGGCGCTGGAAGGAGACGGTCGCTGCGATCCGCGCATGCAACGCGGCGGCCGGCGATCCCGCCGAGCCGGATGTCGTGGCGTTCCTGGGCTGGGAGTGGACGCAGGTCGGCGCGACGCCGGATCGCCACTTCGGTCACAAGAACGTGGTCCTGCTCTCGGACGATCCCGCGCACGTGCCTGCCCGCCCGATCGCCGCGGGCGGCGAGAACCTGCGGGCGATCCGCGAGACGCGTCTCGGTCTGCTCGGTCTCGCGATGCCGCTCGTCGATTTCGCCAACCGCCAGGCCTACTACGACCTGGCCAGGTTCCAGACCGAGACCTCGGGGGCACCCCTGTGCGGACCCGAGCCCTCGCTCGAGGAGGCCTGCGTCGAGGTCGCCGAGACGCCCGCCGAGCTGTTCGCGGGGCTCGATCGCTGGGGTGGGGAGGCCCTGGTGATCCCGCACGGCACCAGCTGGGGCGCCACCACGCCGCCCGGGGCCAGCTGGAGCGCCGAGCTCCGACCCGGCTCGCCGGAGCCCGACCGTCAGGCCCTGATCGAGGTGTACTCCGGGCACGGCAACTCGGAGGAGTATCGCCCGTGGAGCCCGGGCAGCGCAGAGAGCGGGTGCCCGCCCCCGCGCGACGACTACCTGCCCATCTGCTGGCAGGCCGGGGAGATCATTCGGGGCCGCTGTCTCGAGGGTGGTGCAGACGCGCAAGCCTGCGACGACCGAGCTGCCGAGGCCCGCAGCCTGGCGCTCGCAGCAGGTCGCAACGCCGTGCTCACGGTGCCGAAGCCACGCGCCGGCGAGTGGCGGGATGCCGAGCAATGTCGGGATTGCTTCCTGCCGGCCTTCGCCCCGCGCCCCGGCAAGTCCGTGCAGGCGGCGCTCGCCAGTCGCGGCGCCGCGGGGGCGGCGTTCCGCTTCGGGCTGATCGCTTCGAGCGACAACCACAGCGCCCGCCCGGGCAGCGGGTACAAGGAGTTCGGCGCGCTCGGGATGACCGACGCCCGCGGCCTCGCGCCCGGGCCGCTGCGGAATCTGCTTGCGGGGGGAGACGAGGCGCCGGCACGGTCCGTGGCCGTCGGACCCGAAGCGCCTGGCGTGGGCATCGCCAACAGCGAGCGCCAGGCGTCGTTCTGGATGACGGGAGGCCTGGTCGCCGTGCACGCGGAGGGGCGCAGCCGCGATGCGATCTGGCGGGCGCTCGAGCGCCGCGAGGTCTACGGGACCAGCGGCCCGCGCATCCTGCTCTGGTTCGATGTGCGGGACGGTCCGGACGGCGAGGTGCTGCCGATGGGCTCGGCCGCGGCGCTCGATGCGACGCCGCAGTTCCGCGTCCGCGCGGTCGGATCGGCGGAGCCGCAGCCGGGCTGCCCGCCCGAGTCGCACGCCGCCCTCGGAGTTGCGGAGGTCGAGCGCCTCTGTCTCGGCGAGTGCCATCACCCGGGCGATCGCCGGCGGCCGATCACACGGATCGAGGTGGTGCGCATCCGCCGCCAGCAGTCGCCGGCGGAGCCGCTGGCGCCCCTCATCGAGGATCCATGGCGGGTGCTCCCGTGCCCGGAGCGCGAGGCGGGCTGCGAGGTCCGGTTCGACGATGCGAGCTTCGGTGCCGAGCCGGGAGAGTGGACCTACTACGTCCGCGCGATCGAGGCGCCGAGCCCGGCCGTCGGCGGTGCGGGGATCGGCTGCGCGGTGGGCGAGAGCGACTGCCTGGGAGCGGTCGAAGAGCGGGCCTGGTCCTCGCCGCTGTTCCTGCGGTCGCCCTAGATGATCGCCGTGAGACCGCCGTCGACCACGATCTGCTCGCCATTGATGTAGGACGCGTCGTCCGAGGCCAGGAAGGCCACGACCCCGGCGACCTGCTCGGGCTTGCCGAAGGGAATCAGCGGGCTCGCGAGCCTGGCGATGTGACGCATGTCCATGCCCTCCGGCATGCGGACGTCGTGGTTCATCGGGGTGTCGAAGCCGCCCGGACAGATCGCATTGCAGCGCACCCCCTCGGGTCCCAGCTCCTGGGCGATGCTCTTGGTGACGGCGAGCACTCCGGCCTTGGAGGCGTCGTAGGCCGCGTGGTAGGCGACCCCCATCCGGGCGGCGATCGAGGCGAAGTTGATCATGCAGCCGCCGGTCTTCTTGAGATGCGGCGCGGACTCGCGACAGATCACCACGATGCTGGTCAGGTTCACGTCGATGAAGCGACGGAAGATCGCCGCCGTGGTCTCGTCCAGTCGGTAGAAGGCGGAGATGCCGGCCACGTTCGCCACGACGTCGAGCCGGCCATGGGCGTCGACGGCGGCCTGCACGAGAGCGACGCACGAGTCCTCGTCCGCGGCATCGAAGCCGACCACGCTGGCCCGGCCGCCCTCTCCTTCGATGGTCTCGGCGGTGGCCTTGGCGCCCACCTGATCGAGGTCCCCGATCACGACCGCCGCGCCCTCGGCCGCCAGTCGGATCGCGGTGGCACGCCCCATGCCCGAGGCTCCGCCCGTCACCAGGGCGACCTTGTCGTCGAGTCGCGGCACGTCCGGCCTCCTGTTCAGTTGGGGCGCGCGGCCCGGGCGCGGCTCACCACCAGCCTCGCCGCTTGCCCTGGAAGATGCCCATCAACAGGCTGAACACCCCGAGCACCACCCCGTCGAGGACCAGGGGCAGGTCGAGCGCGTAGCTCAGCCCCAGCCAGCCGACGACCGTGAGCAAGCTCACGAGCTGGAGTCGAGCCGGCAAGGCCTCCGGCCCGCGCCGGGGCAGCTCGGCGTTCGTGGGCCGTGCCTCCATGAAACGAGGGTACGCGATCGAGCGATCGAGGCCTCGTGCGCCGCCCAGCGGCGCGGGCTGGGGTGAGATGAGGGGATGTCACCCCTCTCGGGTCCACGTCTCGTGCCGTCGAACGCCCGCGTCGTCTCCGGTTCCGATGGGCCCGTGCCGATACCCCTGGGCGGATGGCCGCGGTCCTGGTGCGCTCGCGTTGGGACCGGCTCGAGCCGTCCGATATACCTCCGAGCGGAGAGGGAGCGTCTGCATGCCGGAAGAGCTGGGTTTTGGAAGCGACGCGCCGCTCTCGCTCGTCGGGCTGCTGACGAGCCTGGCGATCGGCGTCGGGCTCTCGCTCCTCCTGCGTTGGCACTTCCGGAATCTCGGATCGACGCTTTCGAATCGCGAAGAGTTCTCACAGGTCTTCCCGTTCATCCTGCTCACCACGATCCTGATCATCTCGGTGGTCAAGTCGTCGCTCGCACTCTCCCTCGGCCTGGTCGGCGCGCTCTCGATCGTGCGCTTCCGCACCCCGATCAAGGAGCCCGAGGAGCTGGCCTATCTCTTCATGGCCATCGCCATGGGTCTCGGTCTGGGTGCCGGGCAGACCGTTCCCACGGTCGTGGCCGGGGTCGCGATCCTGGGCGTGATGGCGGCGCTCAAGTGGACACGACGCGACAACACCTCCCAGAACCTGTTCCTCTCGATCGAGGTGCCCGGGCCCGAGAGCGACGAGGCCCTCGCGGCCCTGAACCAGCTGATCGGGAGCCACGCCCTCGAAAGCGACCTGAGGCGCTTCGACTTGCGCGAGGATGCAGCCGAGTTCGTCTACTTCGTGGATCTGGCCGGTCCGGAGCGGCTCGCGGCGCTCGCCGCCGCCGTGCGCGAGCGCTTCCCCCGGGCGGGGCTCACCTTTCTCGACCAGAACCGGATGCCCAGCGTCTAGCCGCTCATGCGCCTCGGCAAGGCCCAGAACTCGAAGGCGCCGGGGCAGGGCGGCCGCGCCCGTGGCTCCCTGGCCCTCGGACTGCTGCTCGTCCTGGTCACCGCCGCCGCGACCTACCTCGTGGCGACCCGGCTCGCGCCGACGGGTGTCCGGGCCGCGCTGCGCGAGGTGGCCGAAGCGGGCGGCCTGGCCGCTTTCGTCGGGGACGAGTCGCTGCCGGCGGGCCTGCTCGCGCTGCCGGCCCGCTGGGCGGGCGCCTCGGCGCCGCCCGAGCTCGTGCTGGACGTGCCGTTCGAGCACATGCGCAAGCTCTATGCCCAGCGCGAGGCGGCCCTGGCACGGGGTCAGCTGATCCAGGGCGACGACGACTTCGTGCCGGCCCGGTTGCGGCACGACGGCCGCACCACCAAGGTGAAGATCCGCCTGAAGGGCGACCAGGTCGACCACTTCGAGAGCGACAAGTGGTCCTTTCGAGTGCACGTGAAGGGCGACGACCACGTGTTCGGCATGCGTCGCTTCTCGCTGCAGCATCCCAAGGCTCGCGGGTTCCAGGCCGAGCTGCTCTTCCTCGAGACGATGCGTCGGCAGGACGTGCTGGCCCCGCGCGTCCGCACGGTGGACCTCACGGTCAACGGCAATCATGTCGGCGTGATGACGCTCGAGGAGCATTTCGCGAAGGAGCTGCTCGAGTCGAATCGACGGCGGGACAGCGTGATCGTCAAGCTGGACGAAGACCTCGTGTGGGCCGCGCGCGACGGCCTGCGCGAGCAGGGCTTCGGGGCGGGGGCCTTCGACTCCTTCCGGAACGCACCGATCTCGGCCTTCGGAGAGGGTCGGATCGGTCGCTCGCCGCTGCTGTCGGCCTACGCCACCGCGGCCACGGGTCTGCTCCGGGGATTCGTCGAGGAGCGCCTGCCCGCCTCGCAGGTCTTCGACGTCGAGCGCCTGGGCCGGTTCCTCGCGGTGTGCCAGCTGTGGGGCGCGTGGCACGCCGTGCGCTGGCACAACCTGCGCTTCGCCTACGACCCCTACGGGGCCCGGCTCGAGCCGGTCGCCTTCGATGCCAGCCTGCGCCTCGTGCCGAGCGAGGGCGCGCGGGCGATCGACTCGGAGCCGATCGTCCAGGCCCTGCTCTCGGACCCGAAGGTCTTTCACGCCTATGAGGGCAGTCTGCGCCGCCTGCTCGAGGACGCCCGCTCGGGAGCGCTCATCGAGGCGCTGCGCGATACCGAGGGCGAGCATCTGCCCCTGCTGCACAAGGAGTTCCGCTTCCTCTCCGAGTACCCCCTAGACCGGCTTCGCAGCCGCGCCGAGGCGATGAGTCAGCTCTCGGAGGCAGATCTCCGTGCACCGCGTGTCGTTGCCGACTGGTATCCCGTGCTGGTCCAGGCGCGGATCGTGCGCGAAGGCGGCGACGAACGCCTCGAGGTCGCCAATGCGATTCCCTACGAGGTCGAGATCCGCGACGTGGCCTGGCAGGGACATGCTGCTGCCCCGCTGACGGGCAGCACTCCCTTCCCACTGCGGCTCGCACCCACGGCCCGGGGCGCGGTGGCCGCGATCTGGTCCCGGCCGCTGCGACGTCCACCGGACGCCCCGGATGCGGTGCTCGAGCTGGAGGTCGGGGTGCGCAGCGCGCGCGACGCGCGGCGGGTCGAGGTGCCGATCGGCCGCCCCGCCCTCGCGCGGCGTCCCATTCCGTGGGGCGACGTCGGCGCGCTGGTCGCGAAGCATCCCTTCGTCGTAAGGGGGGAGGCGGGCCTGCTTCGGATCCAACCGGGCACCCATGATCTCGCGGGCGCGTTCATCGTGCCGCCGGGCCATCGGCTGGTGGCGGGGCCAGGGACCACGCTTCG
>JAJDAR010000168.1 GCA_029261775.1 Deltaproteobacteria bacterium
AGGTCGGCGTAGTGGCAGCGCGCGGAGATCGCGGCGTGGACGAGGGGCGCCGGGTCGTAGTCGTAGGGCCCGACCGCGTTGATCGCGAGATCCGCGTTCGCGAGCACCTCGTCGAGGGCTTCGCGGTCCGCGAGATCGACCCTGCGCATCGGAAGCTCGGCGTGCCCCTTGCCGCTGCGGTTGGTTCCGATCAGGAGTGCGGTGGGTGCCAGGCGGCGCACCAGACGGCACACCCGCGAACCCATCTCGCCGGTGGCACCCAGGACGACGATGGTCTTGCTCATGAAGGGACGCGGCGCGGCGCCGTCCTCACGGGGCCTCGGGCGGACAGTCCGTCAGTGCACGACAGCCGATCTGGGCGTGGGCCGCGTGATACGCCAGATAGTGTTCGCGCACGCGGTCCCGGGTCGAGCCAAAGGGCTTGGCATGGAAGAGGCCCTCGAGGACCGCCTTGACGGTCGTGGCCCAGGGCGAGGGAGGAATCGTCTCGTAGGTCAGACCTGCGGCGAGCAGCACGACGCGTTGATTCG
This sequence comes from Deltaproteobacteria bacterium, assembly GCA_029261775.1. Lineage (GTDB taxonomy): Bacteria > Myxococcota_A > UBA9160 > UBA9160 > UBA6930. The sequence continues at coordinate 531 of JAJDAR010000168.1, forward strand.
GCCAATAGCCCGGCCCGCTGAAGGCATTCAAATAGGGATTGGCGACTTCCGCCCGCATCAGCGGGATCGGCTCCTCCATCCGGCGCACCGAATCGGGCCAGAGCGTGAGGTCGCTCACCTGGTTGAAGGAGACCGCGCCGGCGACGACGAAGGCGGGAGCCACGAGCCAGCGCAACCAAGGCACGGGCGGCGCCATCACCACGCCGGCTGCGGCCGAAGCAGCGACATGGATGGCGGCCACCGAGAGCAGGAAGGTCGGGTAGACGAGGACCGGCGCACCGGCCGCGATCAGCAGCCACTCCCCGATGCTGGCCACGTGACCGGAGAAGACCATGATCGGGAAGTAGGCCAACCGCCAGCAGACGAGGGCACCGAGAGCCAACCACGCAGCGTGACGCGCCGGGGCCGCGAGCTTGCGGAAGAGCGCCATGCCGAGAGCGGCTCCACCCAGCGACGCGAGCTGCAGGCCCGTGTGGAGGGGCAGCTGCTGGAGAGGGCGCAGGTCGTCGATCAGCTGGCCCAGCCAGACGAGCCCGGCAGCCCCGACGAGGGTTGCCGCCAGGAGCGCCTTCACCAGACGTTCTTGCTGCGCAGCTCGGGGGCGACGACGTCGAGCCGCTTGGACAGCTCGGGCAGGTGGCAGGTCGGCACCGCCGGAAAGAGGTGGTGCTCGACGTGGTAGAACATGTTGTAGCTGACGAAGGACTTGACGTCGTTGCGCAGCGTCCGCGCGATGAAGTGGGTCCGGTCGCAGTCGTGATGCACGGTCCACACCGCGAAGAACGCCGAGAAGCACTGCCCGGTCGTCATCGCGATCACGTGGTACTGCAGCCAGGCCAGATCCAGGAGCCCGAAGGCCAGTACGACCATCCCGCCCATCGCCGCGAGCTCGGCGAAGATCCACCGGCGCACCCGCGGCTTGCCCATCGTGATCGCGGCATGATGCAGCCGCACCGGAAACTGCGGACCGGTGATCAGCGCCTTCCAGCCGGGCATGCGCGCACTCATCGCCTCGACGTCTTCTTCATCCATGCAGTGGCGGTGGTGGCGCAGGTGATTCCACTGCACGGCGTGCATCGCGCTCATCATCAGCGGCGACAGGATGAACATCAGCCACTCGTTGCCCTTCGGGCTCACGCCCACCGCGTAGTGGAAGGCGTTGTGCACCTGGCGAAGGCCACACAGGAAGAACATGAAGGAGCTCGCGAGGGCGGGCGCGAACCAGGCGAGGTGCCAGGTCGCGCCCCAATGGGCGAAGACCAGGGAGGCCAGCAGCCACGGCACGTAGATCGCCACCTCGCTGACGACTTCGCGGGGCCCGAGATCGCAGAGGTCCTTCCACTCCACGGCCTCGAGCCTCGGGTCTCGCAAGATCTCCAGCGCCATCCACCCACTCCTTCTGTCTCGATCGCGGATGGAGTCAAGCACTCGGATCCGGGCCTCGCCAGCGGTCGTAAGCTACCGGAAAACCGACCGTTTTCGACCCCCTTGGGGGCTCAGGGCCAGGCCCCGTTTCTCCGATGTAGCCCGAACCCCCCATTCTTGAGAGACCCCCATGGAGTGCCCCCGCTGCCAACACACCCAGGAAGACGCACTGGAGTGCGTCGCCTGTGGCGTCGTCATCGCGAAATACCAGGCGCGTAGCCAGGAGCCCGAGGCGACACCGACCCCCCTGGCGGGGCCGTCGCCCCCGAAGCCCGGACGCGGCGACGGCTGGAAGTCCCTGCTGAGTGGCGCAGCGGTCGTGCTGGTCTCGATCGGTCTGCTCTTCTCCTTGTTGCGGGACGCGCCGGAAGAGTCGACGGAGACCGGCGAAGAGGTGACGGCGGCCACCGAGCAGGCCGGAACCGGCAGCCATCGCGAGCCGACCCCGATCGAGCACGCCCGACGTGCCACGGTCCAGGTGCAGAGCGCGTGGGCCCGGGGCGCAGGCTTCTTCGTCAACGACGGCTGCCAGATCGTGACGAGCCGCCGCGTCGTGGACCCCAACGATCGGCGGGGCGAGATCGAAGAACGGGCCGAGCGCGCCGAGAACGAGCGGCGACGCTGGCTCACCGCCAAGAAACGCCACGACGAGCGTGTGCGCCACGGCGAGGTGGACCGGCGCAAGCGTGAGATGAAGCAACGCGATCGCGCCCACGAACAGGTCGTCTCCGCCGAGAAGCGCCGCGAGCGCTACGAGGACGAGGCAAGCGACCTGTTCTTCGATCGCGACGCCGTGATCGTGACCCGCGCCGACGGCTCGACCCTTGAGGTCCGCCAGTCGGCGTACTCGTCACGTCGGGATCTCGCGCTCCTCTGGGTGGATGCCGAAGACTGCCCCTTCCTGGAACTCGTCGACTCGACGGGCCCTCCCGAGCGGACGCCGGTGGTCGCGATCGGGCCGGTCGGCTCGTCGCGCCGGGTCTTTCGCGCCCGCACCCGGACCCACGAGGAC
>JAJDAR010000169.1 GCA_029261775.1 Deltaproteobacteria bacterium
GCGTCCTAGGGGGTGACCTGGACGTCCTCGGCGGCACCTTCGCGCAGGATCACGATCGACTCTCCGACCCGCGCGAGCCCGAGATCCTCGCGAATGGCAGCCTCGATGGCGAGGGGGTCGCCCTCCAGGCGCTCCGCCTCCCGGGTCTGTCGCAACACGCTGGCCTCGAGAACAGCGATCCGGCCTCGAGCCGCCTCCAGATCGTCGCGCAGGGACATCCAGTTGCGGATCCCGGTCTCCGGGTCGAGCCAGGCCACCGCCCAGGCCGCAACGAGGATCGCCGGCGCGAGCCAGATCCGGCGCGGTGGCCGCAGGGTCCGGCCCTTCTTGGGTCGCACGCTCTCCCCTCCCCCGCAGGGCAGCATACCGATCGGGCAGGGCTGCGCCCGGGGTCGCGCCCCGGTCTCAGGAGTCCAGCAGGCGTTCGATGCGGGCCACGTAGGCCGGCGCGTCCCATTCCCGCGGGCCGATGTAGCGCTCGACCAGGAGGCCGTCTCGCCCGACGAGGTAGCTCTCGGGGTAGCGGAAGCTCTGGTAGTCGGCCGCGGCCTCCTTGGCCGGATCGAGCAGCACCGGGAACGTGAAGCCGAGGCGCTCCTGGAACGCGCGGACCTCGTCGGCGCCATCGTCCACCGAGATGGCCACCAGCTCGAAGCCCCGCTCACGGAGCGCCTGGTAGAGGCGCTCCATGGCGGGCATCTCCTCTTCGCAGGGCTTGCACCAGGTGGCCCAGAAGTTGATCAGCACGACCCGCCCCTCCAGATCGGCGAGGCTCAGACGGGTGCCGTCGAGACGGGGCAGATCGAAGGCGGGCGCCGGGCGGCCCGGCTCGATCGGCGGAGCCACACGCGGCTCTGCGAGCAGCCACAGGATGCCGGCCACCACGCCGACGGCGAGGCCGAGGCCGGCGATCCGGTTTCCAGCCATGCGGGATCCCTAGGAGGGCCGGTCGACGAGCTCCACGAGCGACATGGGCGCCGCGTCGCCGACCCGCTGCCGCGTCTTGAGCACTCTCGTGTACCCGCCGGGCCGCTCCTTGTAGCGCTCGGCGAGCTCGCCGAAGAGCTTGGAGGTGACGGTCTTGCTGCGAATCACCGACAGGGCCTGCCTTCGCGCGTGAAGATCGCCGCGCTTGCCGAGGGTGATCATCCGATCGGCCACCCGGCGAAGCTCCTTCGCCTTGGCGTCCGTCGTCTCGATGACCTCCGCCTCGAGCAGGGAGGTGACCATGTTGCGCAGCATCGCCGTACGGTGCGTGCTGTTGCGTCCGAGCTTTCCGTGGTGTCTACGATGTCGCATCGATCACGCCTCGCGGTCCCGCGACCGCTGGTCCAGTTCCTTGCGGGTGGGGAAGCTGTCGAGAGCCATTCCGAGCTCGAGCCCCATCGAGGTGAGCACTTCCTTGATCTCGTTCAGCGACTTCCGCCCGAAGTTCTTCGTCTTGAGCATCTCGCCCTCGGACCGCTGCACCAGCTCCCCGATGTAGCGGATGTTCGCGTTCTGCAAGCAGTTCGCAGAGCGCACCGAGAGCTCCAGCTCGTCGACGGAGCGGAACAGGTTCGGGTTGAGGGGCTCCGGCTCGTCGAGCGCCGCGATCGCGGCCTCTTCGGGCTCCTCGAAGTTGATGAAGATGGCGAGCTGATCCTTCAGGATCTTCGCTCCGTAGGCCACCGCGTCCGCCGGATCCAGGGATCCGTCCGTCCAGACCTCGAGGTTGAGGCGGTCGAAGTCGGTCTCCCGACCGACCCGCGCGGGTGTCACCGAGTAGTTGACCCGGCGTACGGGCGAGAAGATCGAGTCGATCGGGATGGTCCCGATCGGCATGTCCTCGTTCTTGTTCTTCTCGGCCAGGCGATAGCCCTTGCCGAGATCGACCGTGCACTCCATCTCGAGATCGGACTCACCGGTGAGCGTGCAGACCTTCTGCTCGGGATTCATGATCTCGACGGTCTGATCGTCCGAGTTCAGCTCCCCGGCCAGCAGCACACCCTCGCCCGACTTGCGGATCCGGAGCGTCTTCGGACCCTCGGAGTGCATGCGGAGACGGACTTCCTTCAGGTTCAGGATGATGTCCGAGACGTCCTCGAGGACGCCCGGAATCGTCGAGAACTCGTGGAGCACCCCGTTGATCCGCACCGACGTGATCGCCGCTCCCTGCAAGGACGAGAGCAGCACGCGGCGCAGCGAGTTTCCGAGCGTCTGGCCGAAGCCCCGCTCGAGCGGCTCGCACCAGAAGCGGCTGTAGGTGTCGACGCCCGAGGCGTCCTCGGACTCGAGGCGCCTGGGCCGGATCAGCTCCCGCCAGTTTCGTGCCATCAGTTCCTGCTGCATGGGTTCCCCCCTGATGCGCCAGAACGCACCTATGATGCGGTCTAGTAACGCGAATAGAGCTCGACGATCAGCTGCTCTTCGATCGGGAGGGTGATGTCCTCCCGCTGAGGAAGCGCTGTCACCGTGCCCTGGAAGTTTTCCTTCTCGATCTCGAGCCAGCCCGGAACGGAGCGGCCCTCGAGGGTGTCGAGCGCGCCTGAGATGCGCGCGATCTCGCGCGACTTCTCACGCACCTCGATCTTCGTACCCGGCTTCACGAGGAAGGAAGGAATGGTGGTCTTGCGACCGTTGACGATGAAGTGGCCGTGCTTGACGAGCTGCCGTGCTTCCGCCCGCGAGGTCGCGAAACCCAGCCGGAAGACCACGTTGTCCAGCCGCCGCTCGAGGAGCCCGAGCAGGTTGTCACCGGCCCTCCCCTTCATCTGCGTGGCCTTGGCGACCGTCGCGGCGAACTGCTTCTCCAGCAGCCCGTACATCCGCTTGACCTTCTGCTTCTCACGCAACTGCACGCCGTAATCCGAGAAGCGCGGCCTGCCCTGGCCATGCTGGCCCGGGGGATAGGCGCGGCGATCCACGGAGCAGCGCTCGCTGAAGCAACGGTCGCCCTTCAGGAACAGCTTCGTTCCCTCACGGCGACACAGTCGACAAACGGATCCTCGATATCGAGCCATGTCTTCTCCTGCCCTACACCCGGCGCCGCTTGGGAGGGCGGCAGCCGTTGTGGGGGACCGGTGTGACGTCCCGGATCATCGTGACGCGCATCCCAGCAGCCTGGAGGGCGCGCAGGGCCGATTCGCGACCCGCTCCCGGGCCCTTCACGTACACGGACAGTGTCCGCACCCCGTGCTCCATCGCCCGCTTGGCGCAGTCCTCCGCGGCCGTCTGGGCCGCGAAGGGCGTCGACTTGCGCGAGCCCTTGAAGTGCTGCCCGGCGCTGCCCCATGCGAGGGTCCCGCCAGACGGATCCGTGATCGTGATGATCGTATTGTTGAACGTCGACTGGATGTGGGCCACACCCGTCGCGATGTTCTTCTTGACCTTCTTCTTCGCGCCCTTCTTGACCATGACGTTCCCTACTTCTTCGTCGGTGCCTTCTTCTTGCCGGCGACCGTCTTGCGCGGGCCCTTGCGGGTACGCGCGTTGGTGTGGGTGCGCTGTCCGCGCACCGGCAGACCGCGGCGATGACGCAGGCCGCGGTAGCAGCCGATGTCCATCAGCAGCTTGATGTTCTGCGAGACCTCCCGCCGAAGATCACCTTCGACCTGGTAGTCGCGCTCGATGATCTCGCGCAGCTTGATCACCTCACCTTCGCCGAGGTGATCCGTCTTCGTGCCCGCTCCGACCTCTGCCTTCTCACAGATCTCGGCCGCGCGGCTGTGACCGATGCCGAAGATGTAGGTCAGTGCGATCCCGATCTGCTTGTTGCGCGGCAGATCGACTCCTGCGATTCGTGCCATGTCCTACCCCTGTCGCTGCTTGTGCTTCGGGTTCTCGCAGATGACGCGCACCACGCCGCGCCTCCGGATGATCCGGCACTTGTCACACATCTTCTTCACGGATGCCCGAACCTTCATGGTCGGCTCCTGCGGGATGCTCGAAGCTTCATGCTCGGCTCCTATGCAAGGGCGGCCGCGATGCGGTCGCCCACCTCTTCGACGCTGCCGAGGCCGTCGACCTCGGCCGCGATTCCTTCGCCGCGGTAGTAGTCGATCAACGGCGCCGTCTTCTCCCGGTATTCCACCATCCGCGTCCGGATCGAGGCCTCGTTGTCGTCGGTGCGACCCTCGATCTGGGCCCGCTTGAGGAGACGCTCGATCAACACGGCCTCGGACACCGCAAGGACGATGCACCGCTCGAGGCGGCAGCCGAGAGCGGGAAGCATCTCGTCGAGAGCCTCCGCCTGCCCCACCGTTCGAGGGAATCCGTCCAGGATGAAGCCGGTCCGGGCGTCCGGCTCTGCGAGCCGCTCCTGCGCGACACCGACCACGACGCGATCGGGCACGAGCTTGCCCGCATCCATGTACCCCTTGGCCTCGCGGCCCACCGGCGTGTCCGCGGCCACGGCCGAGCGCAGCATGTCGCCGGTCGAGATCTGGGGGATTCCCAGCGCTTCGACCAGGCGCAACGCCTGCGTGCCCTTGCCGGCGCCGGGCGGTCCCAGCAGGATGAGACGGGTCGCGCTCATCGACCGAGCCTCCCCCGCATGCGCGCACCCTGGACGAAGCCTTCGTACTGGCGCGACACCAGATGGGCCTCGATCTGTGCCATGAGGTCCATGCTGACGCCGACCACGATCAGGAGCGCCGTGCCGCCGAAGTAGAAGGGCACCCGCGCCCAGACCGAGAGCAGCACGGGAACGAGGCAGATCGCGGCCACGTAGAGCGCGCCGACCAGCGTGATCCGCGAGAGGACGCGATCGATGTGCTCGGCGGTCTTCTTGCCGGGGCGCACCCCGGGGATCGAGCCGCCGGAGCGCTTCAGGTTGTCCGCGATGTCGTCGGGATTGATGATGATCGCCGTGTAGAAGAAGGCGAAGAAGATGATCAGGGCGACGTAGATGGCGTTGTACCAGAACCCGCCGAAGTCCATGTAGTCCTGGACGAAGCGGTTCACGGGCGACTCGACGTCGGTGAACTGCGCGATGGTCGTAGGAAGGATCAGCAGCGACGACGCGAAGATGGGCGGAATCACGTTCGCCGTGTTCACCTTGAGCGGGAAGTAGCTCATCCCGCCCTGGGTCATCTTGCGGCCGACGACGCGGCGCGCGTACTGGATGGGAATCCGCCGCTGGCCCCGCTCGACGTAGACCACGAAACCCGTGAGGACGAAGATGAACCCGAACAGGAAGATGATCTGCAGCAGCGAGAACTCGTCGGTCTGCATCAGCTGTCCGAGCTGACCGATGGCCCCGGGGATGCCGACGATGATGCCCGAGAAGATGACCAGGGAGATCCCGTTGCCGATTCCACGCTCTGTGATCTGCTCACCGAGCCACATGATGAAGGCCGTGCCGGTGGTCAGCGTGATCATGCACATCAGCTTGAAGCCGAGACCGGGCTCGAGAACCGCGCCGGTGCCGAACTGTCCGCTCTCGAGCGCGGTCGCCAGCAGCAGGCTCTGGAAGAGAGAGAGGGCAATCGTTCCGTAGCGGGTGTACTGGCTGATCTGCCGGGTCCCGCGCTCGCCCTCCTTCTTCAGCGCCTCGAGCGAGGGAATCACCACCGTGAGCAGCTGCATGATGATGGATGCGCTGATGTAGGGCATGATGCCCAACGCGAAGATGGAGAGCGCCTCGAGCGCTCCCCCGGAGAAGACGTTCAGGAGGGCGAAGCCCGTGCCTGAGGTCTGCGTGTCGAAGAACTGCTTGATCACGTCGGGATTGATTCCCGGCGTCGCGACCTTGGCGCCCACGCGGTAGACCGCGAGCATGAAGAGCGTGAACAGGATCCGGTTCCGGAGCTCCTGGATACGCCCGATGTTCTGGACGCCTCCGATCAAGTCAGGATCTCCACACTGCCGCCGGCGGACTCGACCTTCTGACGGGCCGATCCGCTGATGGCATGGACCTTGATCGTCAGCTTCGCCGGTGCGTCGCCGTTGCCGAGCAGCTTGACCTTGGCCTTGCCGCCCACCAGGCCCTTTTGCGCCAGGAAGTCGACGTCGATGGTGGCGCCCTCACCGAAGGCGGCGAGGTCGCAGAGGTTGACGACCTCCACCAGCTTCCGGTGGATGTTGGTGAAGCCCCGCTTGGGGATGCGGCGCACGAGGGGCATCTGCCCGCCCTCGAACCAGAGCGGCGTCGAGCGGCCTGCCGAGCGATGGCCCTGCCCCTTGTCGCCACGGCCGGCCGTCTTGCCGGTGCCCGAACCGGGGCCCCGCCCCACGCGCTTCCGGCGGTGCTTCGCACCGTGCTTGGGCTCGAGTCGATCCAGCATCGCCTACTCCTCCACCTGCACGAGGTGCGTGACCTTGAGAATCATTCCCCGCACGGCCGGGGTGTCCTCGACCTCGACGCAGTGATGCATCCGCCGGATGCCGAGGCCGCGCAGGGTCGCCCTCTGCTTGCGGTCGTAGCCGATCTCGCTCTTGATCTGTCGGACGCGGACCTTCTTGTCGCTCATCGCGCGAGCTCCGCCATCCGGCGCTCGGGATCCCGCAGCTCCTGGAGCGCCACCATCGTGGCGTTCACGGCGTTGTGGGGATTGTTGGTGCCGAGATTCTTGGACAGCACGTCGCGGACTCCGGCGGACTCGAGAACGGCCCGGACGCCGCCACCCGCGATGACCCCGGTGCCCGACGAAGCCGGGCGCAGGAGCACCCGCCCTGCGCCGAAGCGGCCGAGGATCTCGTGGGGCAAGGTCCCCTCGACGAGGGGAACCTCGATCAGGTTCTTGCGGGCCCGGTCGACGCCCTTGCGGATCGCCTCCGGAACCTCGCCGGCCTTGCCGAGACCGACACCCACCACCCCGGCGCCGTCCCCCACGACCACGAGGGCGCTGAAGCTGAAGCGACGGCCGCCCTTCACCACCTTCGCGACGCGGTTGATGTGGATCACCCGGTCGTTGAGCTCGTAGTCGTTCGCGTTGAGCCGCTTGCCATGCAGAAGAGCCTTCATGAATTGCCTCAGAATCGGAGGCCAGCCTCTCGGGCCGCCTCCGCCAGCGCCTTCACGCGCCCGTGGTAGAGGAAGCCGTTCCTGTGGAACACCACTTCCTCGATCTTCTTGTCTTTCGCGATCGCCGCGATCGCGGTGCCCACCTTGCGAGCGGCGTCGACTTTCCCGTCGCCCTCCGTGGCGAGGCCCGCGGCCCGCGTGGAGGCGGATCCGAGCGTGGCGCCCGTGACGGGATCGATGAGCTGCGCGTAGATGTGCCGCGCGCTCCGGAAGACCGTCAATCGCGGCCTCTTCGAACCGGCCACGCTGCGCGTGACCCGTCGCCGTCGCGCCAGCTGCTGCTGCCGCTTGGGATCGTGAATCTTCTTCTTCATCGCGTTTGCCTCAGCCCACCGAAGCCTTGCCGACCTTGCGGCGGACCTGTTCGTCGACGTAGCGGACTCCCTTGCCCTTGTAGGGCTCCGGGGGCCGCAGACCCCGCACTTCGGATGCGAACTGCCCCACCAGGTTCTTGTCCGCTCCCTCGATCCTGACCTTCGTCGTCTCCTCGACGGAGACCGACAGCCCCTCGGGCACGTCGAGCTCGACCGGATGGGAGAAGCCGAGCAGGAGCTTCAGCTTCTTGCCGGCGGCCTCGGCCCGGTAGCCGACGCCGATGATCTCGAGGTTCTTCGCGAACCCCTCGCTGACGCCGACCACCATGTTG
>JAJDAR010000170.1 GCA_029261775.1 Deltaproteobacteria bacterium
GCTCTCGCGGCGGAACTTCTCCATGTAGTCGAAGTTGCGCTGCTGGAGTTCCCGCTCGGTGAAGTTCCGCACGCTCTGCCGGAGCGCCTCCATCAACTTGTCCACGAGCTCCATGAGCTGATCGACTTCGGCGTCACCGAGTCCGGCGTCGCGGAGCTCCTGCGCCAGGTCACGGAGCTGGTCGCCCGCACCGTCGGACTCGAGCTGCTCCATGGTTCGGCGCGTAAAGAAGCCGAGCTGGAGCATGTTCTCGATGCGCTCTGTGCCGGCCTGTTCTGCGGCTTCCCGGATGAGCTGCTCGAGCTTGTCGAGATCCTGGGTCAGCAGGGCCTTGGCGAGCTCGGAGAGGTCGATCTCGCTGGGATCGCCCTCCATGCCCTGCATGCCTTCCTGGATCGCCTTCATCAGCTGATCGAGGTCGAGCTCGCCGGGCATGTCGCCGGCAGCCTCGTCGAACGAGTTCTTGAGGCCGTCGTAGAAGGCCGACCAGTAGAGGTCGAAGAGCTGGTCGTAGGTGGGGATGTCCTCGGAGCGCTTCACCATGGTGGTGCGCAGCGCATCCTTGAAGACGTCCCGATCGGAGAGCGAGAGCTCGTCCAGGGCCATGAAGGCATCGATGGACTCGGCCACCGAGACGCGCACCCCGCTCTTGCGAAGCAGGTTCGTGAACTCGACGATCTTCTGCTGCATGACCGGCTCCGGGTCGGAGGGGCACGCCGGGCGCTTGGCCCCCGCGTGCTAGTGGAGGACGCCCTTCTTGGCGGGCTTGGCATCGCCCGCGGGCTTGGCGTCGCCGGCCGCTTTGGCCTCCTCGGCCTTCGGCGCTTCTTCCGTCTTGCGGGTGATCAGCCGGCCCAGCTCGCTCTGGGCCTTCTTGATGTCGCCCTCGTACTTGAGGATCACGTTCAGCGTGTCGCTGACCATCGCCTCATCGAGATCCTGGGCGTTCAGCGCCAACAGCGCGCGGGCCCAGTCGAGGGTCTCGCTGATCGACGGCGTCTTCTTGAGGTCGAGCTTGCGCAGCCGCTGCATGACGCCGACCAGCTCCTCCGCCAGACGCTGCTCGATGCCTTCGACCTTCTTGTCGAGGATCTGCAGCTCGAGCTCCTCGTTCGGGAAGTCGATGTAGAGGTGCAGGCAGCGCCGCTTCAGGGCGTCACTCATCTCGCGGGCGTCGTTGGAGGTGAGGAACACCGTCGGCTTGTGGGTCGCCACGAGGGTGCCGATCTCGGGCACCGTGACCTGGAAGTCCGACAGCACCTCGAGCAGGAAGGCCTCGAACTCCGGATCGGACTTGTCGACTTCGTCGATCAGCAGCAGCGGCGGCTCGTCGGACCGGATCGCCCGGAGCAGCGGCCGCGGCACGATGAAGCGCTCGGAGAAGAAGACGCTGTCCTCCTGGCCCACCCGGTCGGCGGCGTCGGCGACCGTCGTGGTGCCCGCCATCGTCTCGGTGAACTTCTCCTTGAGGATCTGCGTGTAGAGCAGCTGCTTCGAGTACTCCCACTCGTAGAGGGCCTTGGCCTCGTCGAGCCCCTCGTAGCACTGGAGCCGGATCAGCGGCCGGCCGAGGGCCGCCGAGACCACCTTCGCGAGCTCGGTCTTGCCGACGCCCGCGGGCCCTTCGACGAGCACGGGCTTGTCGAGCTTGGTCGCGAGGAACACCACCGTCGCGATGTTCTTGTCGCAGATGTATCCCTGCTGATCGAGCTGTTCGATGACGTCATTGGGGGTTTCGAACATGGAATCCTCACTGGCTCAGCGGCGCTGGACGAGATCGAGCGTTCTAGCTCATCAGGTGCAGAACGTGACCGAGCTTTTCCTTCTTGGTGCGGAGGTACTCGAAGTTCCTCTCGTTGGGCTCGATCTCGAGGGGCACCCGCTCGACGATGGTCAGCCGGTAGCCCTCGATCCCCGCGCGCTTGCCCGGGTTGTTCGTGATGATGCGCATCTTGCGCACGCCGAGGTCGTGCAGGATCTGGGCGCCGACGCCGTAGTCGCGCAGATCGGCTGCGAAGCCGAGCCGCTCGTTGGCCTGCACGGTGTCGAGGCCCTCGGAATCCTGGAGCCCGTAGGCCTTGATCTTGTTCTTCAGGCCGATCCCGCGCCCTTCCTGGCGCATGTACAGGATCACGCCATGCCCCTCGTTCTCGATCATCTTCATCGCGGCCTCGAGCTGCTCGCCGCAATCGCAGCGGAGCGAGCCGAAGGCGTCGCCCGTCAGGCACTCGCTGTGGACGCGGACGAGAACCTCCTGGCTCGCGGCGATGTCGCCCTTCACGAGGGCCATGTGATCGACGTGGTCGATGTCGTTCTCGAAGACGACCGCCCGCCACTCGCCGCCGAAGCGGGTCGGCAGCGTGCACTCGCCGGCGGCGCGCACCAGCTTCTCGTGGCGCAGCCGGTGCTCGATCAGGTCGGCCACCGTCACGATCTTGAGCTGATGGGTGCGCGCGAACTCGACCAGGTCGGGAATCCGGGCCATGGTGCCGTCGTCGTTCATGATCTCGCAGATCACGCCGGCGGGCTTGAGCCCGGCCAGGCGCGCGAGATCGACGGAGCCCTCCGTCTGGCCCGCGCGGCGCAGCACGCCGCCCTCGCGGGCCCGCAGGGGGAACACGTGACCCGGGCGCACGATGTCGCGGGGTCGCGCGTCGTCGGCAATGGCGGTGAGGATGGTGTGGGCCCGGTCGTGGGCCGAGATGCCCGTGCTCACGCCCTCGCGCGCCTCGATCGAGACGGTGAAGGCCGTGCCGAAGCCCGAGGAGTTCTCGGCGTCCGGCACCATCATCGTCAGGTTCAACCGGTCGAGCTGGGTTTCGGTCATGGGCAGGCAGATCAGGCCACGCCCGTACTTGGCCATGAAGTTGATGGCTTCGGGCGTGACCGCCTCGGCGGCCATGCACAGGTCGCCCTCGTTCTCGCGATCCTCGTCGTCGACCAGGATCACCATCCGGCCGGCGCG
>JAJDAR010000171.1 GCA_029261775.1 Deltaproteobacteria bacterium
GGGATCTGCGCAAGGCGGGAGGCCCGGCCGAGGCGATGGGCTACCTGTTCCGCCCTCCCGGCTGGAAGCCGGGCGACGACAGCCAGACGGCGGCCGCTCGCAAGGCGGCGCTGGTCGGAGCGGGCCCGGGCCGATGAGCGCCGCCCTGGGCCCGCCGGCTCTCTCCTCGGCGTTCGTCGTGCAGGACGAGGAGGTCCGGGCCTTCCAACGGGACGGTCACGTCGTGATCCGTGGGCTCACTTCCAGGGAGGAGGTCTCGGCCTATCGCGACGCGCTCGTCGAGGCGGGGCGCGCCGCACCCCAGGCCGAGCCACGTCCGCTCGCGGAGCGCGACACCTACGGCAAGGCCTTCCTGCAGATGTTCAACCTCTGGCGCCAGAGCGAGGTCGCCAAGGCTTTCGTCTTCTCACGCCGCTTCGCCGGCGTCGCGGCGCAGTTGATGGGAGTCCCGTCTGTCCGCCTCTACCACGATCAAGCGCTGTTCAAGGAGCCCGGTGGCGGTGCGACGCCGTGGCACCAGGACCAGTTCTACTGGCCGCTCGAGACCGACCACACCATCACGCTCTGGATGCCCCTCGTGCCGGCCACCCCCGAGATGGGCACCATGCGCTTCGCCTCCGGCTCCCACCGTCTCGGCAGCCTCGGCGACTTCGCGATCGGAGACGAGTCGCAGCAGGAGTTCGATCGGGTGATCGACGAGAAGGGGCTGCGGCGCTCCCCCTGCGAGTCCTTCGAGGCCGGCGACGCGAGCTTCCACGCCGGCTGGACCCTGCACTCGGCCCCGCCGAACCGCACGACCACGATGCGCGAAGCGATGACGGTGATCTACTTCGCCGACGGCACCCGGGTCGGGCCCCTCGATCACCCGAACCGGCAGTTCGACCGCGACGTCTGGCTGCAGGGCTGCGAGCCGGGGGAGCCCGCCGCCGGGCCCCTGAACCCCATCCTGTACGAAGCGGGAGAGTCGCGGTCGGACTAGCGCGGGCGGTGCTCGGTGCCGGGGCACGGGGTGATGTAGATCGCCTTCATCGACTCGACGACGTCCGCGGTATGCCACACGCCCTTCGGGTTGATGAAGGTGGAGCCCGGCTCGAACGGCATCCGCTTCTCCTGCCCGTCGATCTGCTGGACGAACTCGCCGCGGCCCTCGAGCACGATCACGATCTCGTCGCCCTGGGTGTGACACTCCCAGCTGGCCCAGTCCGTCGGCGTCGTTTCGACCATCAGCAAGCGGCCGGGCGCACCCTCGCGGCAATGGGCTCCGATGTAGGCCCCGAAGGAGGGGCCGTCGAAGCCGAAGCCGGGCAGGGGCGCGGCAGGCTCGTGGGCGTCGCCGCTCGTGCCGAGGTGGATGGGAGTCGCGGCGAGATCGAAGGGGCCGGTCTCGCGCTTTTCGTCGGAAGAGGTGCTCAAGGGGGGCTCCAGGGTTTCGAGACCTGCCGATTCTAGGCGATGACACCGGCCTCGCGAAGCTCCGCGATCCGGTCGCCCCAGCCGGCCTCGTGCAGGATCGCATCGCTGTGCTCACCGAGCCCCGGCGCGGGTCCTCCCGTCGCAGCCGGCGTGCCCCCGAAGCGCGGTGCAGGCCGTGGCTCCCGCAGCCGGCCGCAGTGCGGGTGGACGCTCTCCTCGAGCGTGCCGTTCGCTACGACCTGTGGGTCCGACGGAAGCTCGTCCAGGGTGCGCACGACGCCGGAGGGGACGTCCTCGGCACGCAGCCGGGCTTCGCCCTCCGCCCGGGTCAGGGTCGCGGCGATCTCGGCGATGTCCTTCGACAGCAGCTCGCCGAGCGCCTCGAGATTCTGCATGCGACCCGCGACCGTGGCGAAGCGCGGATCCTCGGCGGCGTCGGCGCGACCGAAGGCGCGGCAGAGACCCTGGAACTCCGAGTCCGTGAGCGGCGTCGCGGTCGCCCAGCCGTCAGCCATGGTCATCAGCGAGTAGCGACTGCCGATCGTCGGTTGCGGCACGACGTCCGCCTCGAGCAGCGTGTGGTTGGCGGCGGCGTCCGGCCACAGGAAGGCGATCGCCACGTCGAGCATCGCGAGCTCGATGTGCTGTCCGCCATGGCCGCGCTCGCGCGCGAACAGGGCCGCCGTGATGGCCTGGGACGCTGCGAGCGCCGTCAGCTTGTCGCAGATCAGCTGACGGATCAGGTGGGGCTCGCCCGAGTCGGGGTCGCCCTGGGTGTCGCACAGGCCACTGAAGGCCTGGATCACGTTGTCGTAGACCCGCTTGTCGGCATAGGGGCCGGTCGGTCCGAAGCCGCTGATCGACAGGTAGACGAGTTCGGGGCGCTCGGCCCGGAGCGCCTCGTAGCCGATGTCCATCCGATCGACGACGCCCGGCCGGAAGTTCTGGATGACGACGTCGCTCTCGCGCGCCAGGTCGCGCAGCAGCGCCTTGCCGCGCTCGTCGGAGAGATCGATCACGATCGAGCGCTTGCCGCGGTTCGTCACGTGGAAGGTGCCGGACATGCCGTTCCGGCTGCTGCCGACGTAGCGCAGGATGTCCCCGAGGCCGGGCGACTCGACCTTGATCACCGAAGCGCCCTGGTCGGCCAGGAGGGTCGCGGCCAGCGGCCCCGACATGACGGCCGATAGATCGAGAATGCGGATCCCATCGAGGGGGCCGGGCATGGCGGATCTCCTTTGGGTTCTCAGAACACCCGCAAGCCCTGCTGCTGGCGGACGCGGAGCTTCTCGCGCGGGTCGTCCGGAGCCGTCACCCACGATCGTTCCCGTTCGCGCCCGTCGAGGGCGCGTCGTCGGCGTCCCACTGGAAGCGCTCGAAGAGCTCGTCGAGCTCCTTGCGGATGACGTCGCCCTCGAGGCCGAACTCCTCGAGGCTGTAGGTGTGGCCGGTCCGGTGCCTGCTCTCGCGCTTGCCTTCGCCCGCGAGCCGTTCGCGGAACGCGGCCGACATGGGCAGGCCGAGATCCCGGTAGACCCCCTCGATCGTGCGGGCCGGATCGGCCGTCAGCTCGCGGTAGTCGACGACCGCGTGCGGTACTTCGGGATGGGCATCGAGGGTGCGCAGCGGATGCAGGTAGGTGTTCCACGACTGCTCGGCGAGCACCTGCAGGCAGCGCTGCTGGCGGGCTTCCTCCCAGCCGAGCTGCTTCCAGCTTGCGCGCATGAGCTTCAGCAGGCTGGGAATCGTCTCGCGGGGGTCGCGCACGTTGACGACGAACCTGGCGTCGGGAAAGGCCTCGATCAGTGATGCCACCCGCCCGGACCAGAGCGGGTTCTTGGCGAGGTGGGTCTTCTCGGGTCCGTTCAGGTAGAGCTGGCGGCGAACGAGATCGCGGTAGAACTCGTTCACCCTGCGGCGTTTGCGCTCGGGCCACGCGTCCATCTGGTAGAAGTCGAGATCGCCCATGTACGGCATCTTCGTGATCCAGAAGCCGGAGGCCATCGAGTAGTAGAGCGCGATGTCGTCCTCTTCGGGAACCGTGAGACCCATGACGTGCATGTGGCGGAACTCGCCGTAGCGCCACTCGTCGAAGGCAGCCGCCCTCCGCGCCAACACGCCTCCCAGGAAGCGCCGGTCCAGCACGGCGCCGAAGCGGATCAGCTTCTTCTGGAGCAGCGACGGGAAGTAGCACTCCCAGAGAAGGAAGGAGCTGAAGCGCCCCTCGTCCTGGCTCATCAGACGGTGGGTGAGGGTCGTACCGCTCCGCGCATGGCCGACCAGGAAGATCGGCTCCTTCATCTCCACCCGGAGCAGCGCTGGAAAGAGCACGACGTCGAGCGCGAAGCAGATCGCGTGGAAGCTCGAGACGACCGGGACCCAGAGCAGCAGGACCGCGAGATAGAACCAGCGCGCCTTCGCCCGCGGTTCATTCCACGCCAGACGGATCATCTTGCCGTAGTTGCCGAAGTCGAAGTGGAAGAGCACCGGATCCTCTCAGGCCGTGGCTTCGACGTCGGCCTCGAGGAAGGCGTCCCCGAGCACCTGCTTGCCGTCGAGACTGCGGACCTCGCGACCGATCGCGTGCAGCAGCTCGCGACTGAGGACCACCTGGCCGACGTGACGCCCGGTGCAGAGTGCCAGGGCCGCCTCGGCCATCAGCTCGACTGGCTCGACCATGTCGGGGTTGCGGCGTGCGATGTCGCGGACGTAGTCGGCTCCCTGGGTCAGCACGATCGCGACCGGCCCCATCGCGTTCACGAAGATGCCATCCTCGGCCAGCTCGTGGGCGAGTGCGACGGTGTAGCGCTCGAGTGCGGCCTTGCTGGCGCCGTAGGGCCCGATGATCCACGCCGAGCTCCGGGTGTCGCGGTAGGGAAGGGCAGGCTGCTGCGCGCTGGCGCTGCTGATGTTCAGGATCCAGCCCGCTCCGGCCGACTTCATCGCAGGAAGCGCCTGCTGGGCGAGGTCGACCGGTGCGTTGACGTTCAGCTCGAACATCAGGTTGCGGTCCTCGGTCGAGCACTCGCTCGGGAGCCGCATCCGCGCCGCCGCGGCGTTGTTCACGAGGATGTCCAGCGGGCCGAAGGGCTCACTGGCCCGGGCGACCAGGTCGCTCCGTGAAGCTGCATCCCCGAGATCCGCGGCGACGGCCGCGGCCTTGCCTCCCTCCGCCTGGATCTGCGCGACGGCGTCCTCGAGGGTGCCCGGCAGCTTGCCGTGCGCGCCCAACCGGGACGCGTTGAGCACGACCGACGCGCCCTCGGCCGCGAGTCGTCGGGCGATGGCCCGGCCGATGCCCCGGCTCGCGCCGGTCACCAGGGCCACCCGTCCGTCACAGCTTCCCATGCTCGCTCCTCGGTGCGCGTCGATCCGGGCCCCGACTCCGGGGGCCGGCCCGCGGGGCCCGCCAGTGTATCGCGGATGATCCGCGGCGGAGGACTCGCGCGAGGCGGTGCCGGCCTCCTACCTTGCGTCTCGTCGGATCCGAAGGAGGCGTCGTCGACCATGTCGTCCTGGCCCCAGGTGCTCGAGCCCGTGCACGGTCCCTTTCCCGTGGACAAGCTGCGCGGCGCCGTCCTGGGCATGGGCCCGCACGCGCCGGCGACCGCGGCCCTCGTACGAGAGGGCTTCCTGCCGCCGGACCTGATGACGGGCTTCACCCTGCTGCTGCTCGCCCGACAGCCGCGCCGGTCACCGCCCAAAGACGCTGCGGCGCGGGCGACGCCGGTGGCCGGAAGCGTCTGGGTCCGAGAGCGCGTGACCTACCATCGTCCGATCGCGCTCGATGAGGTCTTCGAGATCCAGGGATCGGGCACGGGGCGCCACGTTCGCAAGGGGAGGCGCTACGGGACCACCGTCTCCCGGACCCATGCGGCCGACGGCAGTCGGCTCGCGACGAACGTGACCACAGGCCTGCTCAGCTATCGCCAGGATCCGGACCTCGCCGACGAGGTGCAGGGCCAGCCCGTCGAGCAGACGCCGGCGCCGGAGATCGACCAGTCGGTCGCGGCGTCGAACCCGTGCCTGGAGGCCCTCGGCGCCGCGCGCGTCGGACAGATCCTCGGCGGCGCCTCTCTCGAGGTCAGTCTCGAGATGATGCGCGCGCGAGAGACCGCGAGGTCCGACAACCCGATCCATTCCGACCCCGAGGTCGCGCGGGCCGCCGGCCTCGCCCGGCCCATCGCCGGCGGCTCGCACGTGCAGGCGTTTGCGCTCGAGCTGCTCATGGCGGAATGGGGGAGTCAGGTGCTCCTGCACGGCGCCTGCGTCGACTGTCGCTGGAAGGCGCCGACCGAGGCCGGCGCCTCGATCACGCCGCGCGCCGAGGTCGTGGCCGCGGAGCCGGACCGCGTCGAGGTAGCTCTCGAGGTGCGCCTGACCGACGGACCGACCGCGATGGTCGGGAGCGTCGTGATCCCGCGGCCCGCGTGAGCACCGCCCTGCGCGGCGTCCGCGTCCTGGATCTGGCCGATCGTTCGGCGGCCCTGGCCGGGCGGGTGCTCGCGGATCTCGGTGCCGAGGTCGTGCTGGTGGAGCCGCCGGACGGCAATCCGCTGCGGCGGCTGGCGCCCTTCCTCGACGACCGGCCCGGGCCCGAGCGCTCCTTCCACCATCTGGTTCTCGCCGCCAACAAGAAATCGGTCGTGCTCGAGGACGGGCTGCGCTCGGACCGCTTCGAGCGACTGGTCGCGAGTGCCGACCTGCTGATCGACACCGCGCGTCCGGGGCAGCGCGACGGTCTCGATCACCAGACGCTGCGCGAGCTGAATCCCGCGCTGATCCAGCTCTCGATCACACCCTTCGGGCTCGCCGACGGCGCCGGAAGGAAAGCGAACGACCTGGTCGCCGGTGCTGCCGGAGGTCTCGTCTGGCTCTCCGGCGAGCCTCGCGGCATTCCCGTGCAGGGGGCTGCGCACCCCTCGTATTGCATGGCCGGTCTGGCTGCGGCCTCGGCGGCGACGATTGCGCTGATCCAGCGCGAACGCGCGGGTGATGGCCCGGGGCTGCACGTCGATCTGTCCCTTCAGGAGGCCACGGTGATGGCGGTCATGCAGACCGCGACCCCCAGCCACTGGAGCTGGTTCGGACGCATCCCGCGGCGCCCGGGCCTTTCGAACGCACTGCGCTGCGCGGACGGCGGCTACGTGGGGCTGCTGGTCCGCCCCGACCGCTTCGGCGGCTTCCTCGCCTGGTGCGAGCGCGAAGGCGTCGAGCACGGCATGAGCGCGGACGACTGGCCCTGGGCGCGCATCGAGGCGCCGCGCAAGGACAACCCGGTCTCGGCGGCGACGCTGGCGCTGGCGAGCAGGCTGGGCCGCGATGCGTTCGTCGCCGGAGCCCTCGAGGCCGACATCGTCTGCCTGCCCGTGCTCGACTTCGACGATCTCGCGACACACGAGCAGTTCACGAGCAACCAGCAGTTCCAGGGCGTGCACCACGAGGCGCTCGGGCGCGAGCTTTCCTTCGTGCGCTCGCCCGTCGATGCGATGGCAGACGGGGTGGAGTTTCGCCCCGCGCCGCGCCTGGGGCAGCACACGGACGAGCTGCTTGCGGGACTCCCTGCTCCGAAGCGCCGCCCGCTCCCCGCCACGACGCCCCCGGCACCCGAGCGCGCCCTCGAGGCGATCCGGGTGGTGGACTTCGGCTGGGTGCTGGCCGCCCCGATCGGCACGCGGCTGCTGGCCAGCTTCGGCGCCGAGGTGATCCGGGTCGAGTCGAGCCGCAAGCCGGACTCGGCGCGCAGCACTCACGGCCCGAGCGGCAAGCCCGACCCCGACCTCGGGGGCCTGTTCAACAGCGTGAACGCGGGCAAGAAGTCGCTCTCGGTCGACCTCACGACGGAGGCCGGGCTCGCCCTGGTGAAGGACCTGATCGCCCGCTCCGACGTCGTGGTCAACAACTTCCGGCCGGGCGCGCTCGAGCGCATGGGGCTCGGCTACGACGTGCTGTGCGCGCTGCGCCGGGACGTGATCCTGTTGAACCTTCCGGGCGCGCATCGCAAGGGTCCCTGGTCCGTGCGCGCGAGTCTGGGCAACATCCTGATGGCGGCTTCGGGGTTCAACCTCCTCACCGGCTTCCCGGGGGAGCGGCCGCGGGGCATCGGCATCGCCTATCCCGACTTCACCGCTCCGCACCTGCTCGTGGCGTGCGTTCTCGCGGCGTTGCGCCAGCGCGACCGGACGGGCCGGGGGCAGGAGCTCCATGCGACCCAGCTCTCGAGCCTGGTCTCGCTGCTCGGTGTGGAGTGGATGCAGTACGCGGCGACCGGAGTGCAGCCGCCCCGCAACGCGAACCGCGATCCCAATCACTGTCCACACGGGGTGTTCCCGGCAGCGGGCGACGACCAATGGGTCGCCCTCGCCGTCTCGGGAGATGGAGAGTGGGCCGCCCTCTGCGCGTTGATGGGAGAGCCCCTGCTCGCGAGGGATCCCAGGTTCTCGACCCATGCGGCGCGCAAGACCCACGAGGAGGATCTCGATCGCCAGGTGCGTGCCTGGACGGCGGATCGGGACAAGTGGGCCTGCGCGGAGCTCCTGCAGGGTACCGGCATCGCCGCCGCGCCGGTCGAGGATCTCTCGGACACCTTCGAGCGCGATCCGCTGCTGCGGGCGCACTACCAGATCGTGCATCAACCGGTGGCTCCCGACATCGAGATCCCCATCGACCGCGAGGTCGCCCGCTGGGTGGGTTCCGAGCACCGGCTCCGCCGCTCGCCGGCTCTCGGCGAGCACAACGAGGACGTCGTCTGCGGCATCCTCGGCCGAAGCGAGGACGAGTACGCACGGCTCGTGCTCGACGGGGTGCTGGCCTAGCCGGCGGGGTCGCTCGGGGCAGCCGTCGCCAGCCACTCGCGCAGGATCGCGTTGACCTGCTCGGGCGCATCCTGCTGGACCCAGTGCGAGGCGTCGGGGATGCGCCGGACGGTGAGATCGCGCACCCACTCTTCGGTGCCGGGCACGAGCTCCGCGCCGAGCGCCTGATCCTGCATGCCCCAGATCAGCAGGGTCGGGACCTCGATCCTGGGCATGGGTCCGTCGGCCAGGGTCCGGAACCGGTTCGCGCGATACCAGTTCAGCATCGCCGTGAGCGCGCCCGGCTCCCGTGCCTGGGCCCGGTAGACCTCGAGCACGTCCTCGGGGAAACGCTCCTTGTGGACCGCCATGTCGAGGAAAGCTCGCCCCACGCCGCGGGCGCCGCGCGCCCCGAGGAATCGCTCGGGAAGCCAGGGTAGCTGGAAGAGCTGCTCGTAGCGGGAGCGCCGCTTCTGGGGACCTCGCCGCAGTTCCTCCACGAACCGGCTGGGGTGAGGCATGTTCATCACGACGAGGCGCTGCAGCGGTCGCAGCGCCCGACGGGCGAACTCCCACGCCACGCCCCCACCCCAGTCGTGTCCGATCAGCAGGATCTCGCGGCGCCCCGAGGCGTCGATCAGCTCCGCGACGTCCTGGCACAGCTCCACGAGGGCATAAGCGTCGCGACCGCGAGGCCGCGGTGAGCGACCGTACCCGCGCTGGTTCGGAGCCCACGCGAGATAGCCGAGCCCGGCGAGCACCGGCAGCTGGTGCCGCCAGGAGAAGGCATGCTCTGGAAAGCCGTGCAGGAAGAGAGCGAGCCGATCGGCGCTCTCGTCGCCACAAGTCTGCACCTCGAAGCGCCCCGCCTCGAGCTCGACGAAACGGGTTCCGATCTCCGCCGTCATCACGGGCCTCCCGTCGGTTCCAAGGATCGCCTCCAGCGAGCTTCCAATAACGGCTCAGTCACGCAGGTCGCTCACGTGGGGCCAGACGTCGCGCTCGAAGCGGCGCAGTCCCTGCCACGCGAACGCCGGGTCGAGCCCGCCGAGCAGCGGGCTCAGGATGAAGGTGCGCTCCCGACCGAGGCCACGGATCATCTCCACGGCCTCCTCCGGGTGCAGCACCTGGTAGGCACCGCTCTTGCGCAGATCGGCGGGGTCGACGCCATCGGCGAAGGGACCGGCCGCGCGGCCATAGGCCTCGACGGTCCAGTCGCTGTAGGAGCGCACGACGTGCAGTGCATGCGGTGCGATGCGCTCCCAGTCCGCGTCCGGGTCGTCGCTGACGTGGGTGTAGATCGGTCCGAGCTTCTTGAAGCGCTCGCCCGGGTCCGGCTTCCCCAGCTCGAGACAGGCCTCACGGTAGACCTGCCAGCTTTCTCCGCCCGGCGGGTAGTAGCCATCGGCGATGCGAGCGGCTCGCCGAGCGACGGCCGGGTGCGAGCCGCCGAGCAGCAGTCGAGGCGGCGGATCCGGCACGGGCGTGACGGTGACCGTGCGGCCGGCGTGCTCGAAGGGCTGCCCGGTCCAGGCCTTGCGCAGCACCTCGAAGGTCTGGACGTACAGATCCTTCCGGTCCTCGCGGCGCTTGCCGAACATCTCGAACTCGACGGGGCGGTAGCCGGCTCCGATCACCACCTCGAGCCGGCCGCCACACAGGTACTGCAGCACCGCCAGATCTTCGGCCAGCTTGATCGGCTCGTAGAGCGGGGCCAGGAGCACGTTGGGACGGATCGTCAAGCGCCGGGTTCGCGCCGCGAACGCGGCGGCCATCGGGATCGGCGAAGGCAGATAGCCGTCCGGTGAGGCGTGATGCTCGCCGAGACCGACGCAATCGAAGCCCAGCTCGTCCGCCCAGACGCATTGGTCCAACGCCGCGTCGTACAGGTCCTGCGCGGGCGCGCCGAAGGCCGGTGCGCGCATGTCGAAGCCGATCACGAACTCCATGCGGTGGACTCCCTCGTCATGCGGCGTCGCGCTGGTGGAGATGGACGTCGGTCTGGGGGAAGGGGATCGACAGACCCTCGCCGTCGAAGGTGGTCTTGACCTTCTCGTGCACCGCGAAGAAGACCGGCCAGTAGTCCGCCTTGGCCACCCAGGGTCGCACGGCGAGGTTCACGCTGCTGTCGGCCAGGGCCAGCACGGCGACGACGGGCTCCGGCTCGGCGAGGATCCGCTCGTCCTCGCCGAGGATCCGCTCCAGGGTGGCCTTGGCCAGTCCGATGTCGTCGCCGTAGGCGATGCCGAAGACCATGTCCACGCGCCGCGTCGCGTAGGCGGAGTAGTTGGTGATGCTGCTGCCGAGGATCGAGCCGTTGCCGACGATCACCTTCTTGTTGTCGGGCGTCTTGAGCACGGTCGTGAAGATCTGCACCTCTTCGACGCTTCCCGAGACGCCTGCCGCCTCGACGAAGTCGCCCACGCCGAAGGGGCGGAAGATCATCAGCAGGACGCCGGCGGAAAAGTTGGAGAGGGAATCCTGGAACGCCAGCCCCACCGCCAGACCGGCCGCCGCGAGCACCGCCGCGAACGAGGTCGTGTTCACGCCGAGCTGCCCCAGGGCGGCGATGACGACCAGGGCCAGCAGGGCCAGATAGGTCATGGTGCCGGCGAAACGAACCAGGATCTGGTCCACGCCGGCGCGTCCGAGCCCCCGACGCACCAGGCCGCGCGCCAGTCGGGCCAGGAGCCAACCGAGGACGAGGGTGATCAGCGCACCGAGCGCCTGGGGGCCCCAGGCCAGCAGGGCCTCGGAGATTCGTTCCACGAGCGCTTCCATGGCGGGCTCCTTTCGAGTTGGGACAGGGGGCCTTGGGAGAGGTCCCGCCCCGGGGTCGTGACCTGATAGCGCGGCTGGGCGAGATTCGGGAGCCATGTTGACTCCTAGCCAGCTCGAGACCTTCCAAACCGACGGCATCCTGCGGATCCCCGCGCTCGTGGACTCCGCCTCCGTCGGCTCCTTTCGTGCAACCCTGCTGCGCCATCTCGAACAGCAAGGGGTGGAGATCGCTGCGCTCGCGGACGGAGACGTGGTCACGCCTTCGCTGTTCCGCCGGATCGTGGATGCCGTCTCCTTCGGGGATGTCTTCGGGGCGGGGGTCCGGTCCGCGCTGGATCAGCTGCTCGGCGAGGGCAGCTGGCGGGAGCCCAAGAGCGCGGGCCAGGTGCTCTTCATCGCGGCGCCCCGGCCCGACGCTCCGTGGGAGCTTCCGCACAAGGTCTGGCATCTCGACTATCCCGCGCCCGGCGGTCCCGAGGGCCTGCCCGGCGTCCACGCCTTCCTGTGTCTCGACCGGATCGCGCGGCGGGGGGGCGGCACCCTCGCGATCTCGGGCTCGTCGCGCATGATCGATCGCATCCGGGTCGAGGCGGGGGAG
>JAJDAR010000172.1 GCA_029261775.1 Deltaproteobacteria bacterium
CGGCCGTCCTTGGCGTCCACGCCCACGGCCACGTGGCCGGGGAAGCGCCGCGCCGCGTCCTTGACCAGCTCGGGATCGCGCAGCGCGGCCGTGCCGAGGATGACGCGGTCGATGCCCAGCTCGATCCACTCGGCGACCGCATCGAGCGTGCGGATGCCGCCGCCGAGTTCGACCGGCACGGAGCCGATCTCCTTCAGGATGGCGCGCACCGCATCTCGGTTGCAGGGGCGCCCCTCCTTGGCTCCATCGAGATCCACGACGTGGAGCCGTCTCAGGGGGTGCACTGCGAAGCGGGTCGCCACCGCGGCCGGATCGTCGTCGTAGACGGTCGCAGCGTCGTAGCGCCCCTGGGCGAGACGGACGCAGCGTCCGCCGAGGACGTCGATGGCGGGGATGAGCTCGAAGTCGGTCATGGGGTGGGGGATGCGTCACCGAGCGGGGAGGCGAGTTGAGCGAGAGACCCGACCCCTCCGTCAACAACTCAAGAAAAAGGCCCGGCTCTCAGCTTGAGTTGTTGGTTGGAGAAAGAACTCAAGGAAAAGGCCGGGCCCTTTTCTTGAGTTAGTAGAGGGGGATCTGGAGGGTGGTTTGTTTGGCGCCCCAGGCGAGGAGCTCTTCGGCGGTGAGCCAGCGCGAGCCGCCGCCGGGGTAGCGGTAGGCGTCGAGGACGTTCTCGGAGAGCGGGCGCTGGGTCTCGTCGACGTTGCCGGTCCAGAGCCGTGCGGCGCCGGGGGTATCGAAGAGATCGGCCTGGAAGCCGATCGTCGCGCCGCGGGTCGCACCGGCGCCGCCACCCTCCCGCTCGGCCAGCCGGTTGAGCTGACCCATCAGCAGTGCATCGGCGCCGAACTTCTCGCGCACCAGCGCGGCGACCTGGCGCGGGATCAAGCGCCCGCGGATGCCCGCAGCCTCGAGAGCGCGCGCGACGTCCGGCGCCGGGATGACGTCCACACCGCGCTCGCGCAAGCGCTGGGCGAACTGGGCGGCCAGGAGCTGTGCGGCGAGGTCGGGCGAGAGGCCCGTCGAGGTCTCCGCGCGGCTGGGCGTCGGAAGTCCGGAGGGCTGGGCCGACGCGCGGCCCGTCGGAGCCGAGGAGCCCGCGCTCGGCGTGGCAGGCACCGTCTGGGTCTTGGCGACTTCGGTCGGCACCGTCTGGGTCTTGGAGATCGGGGCCGGTCCGTCCGCCACGGCGCTGCCGCCGCCTCGCAGCCGCTCCCCCACGACGAAGGGCGCCACGGCCACGCGCCGTACCGGCTCCGAGCGCTCGCGCAGCGCGGGGTGCACCTGCCCCTTCACGGTCTGGACGCAGCCGAGGCTGGCCGCGAGGACACAGCCGAGGCCGGCGGTGAGCGCGAGGCGGAGGAAGAAAGGGCTGGGGTTCAACATGCTGCGATCCAACGGGCGAAGGCATCGAGCAGCCGCCGACCCGAGCTCTGGCTCTTTTCGGGGTGGAACTGGACGGCAAACGCGGACTCTCGCGCGG
Source organism: Deltaproteobacteria bacterium (assembly GCA_029261775.1). GTDB lineage: Bacteria > Myxococcota_A > UBA9160 > UBA9160 > UBA6930. The sequence goes on from JAJDAR010000172.1 coordinate 1,484, forward strand.
CCGCCGCGGCGAAGTCGCGACCACCATAGTCGGTCAGGCCCACCACGTCGCCCGCCGAGGCAGGAACGGCGTGATAGGAATGGACGAAGTAGTAGACGTCCTCCTGCGGCAGGCCCTCGAGCATCGGGTGCTCCCCCTGGAAGCGGACCTCGTTCCAGCCGATGTGGGGGACCCGCAACGCCGCGCCGTCCTGATCGGTCTCGGGAAAACGTCGCACCCGGCCGTCCAGCAGGGCGAGGCCGCGATTCTCCCCGTGCTCCTCGCTGGCCTCGAACAGCAGCTGGAGCCCCAGGCACAGCCCGAGATAGGGGCGGCCCGCCAGGATGCCCTCGCGAACCGCATCGTCGAGGCCCTTGCCGCGCAGGCTCTCCATCGCGTCGGCGAATGCGCCGACGCCGGGCAGCACGACGGCGTCGGCGGCCGCGAGCCCGGCCGGGTCGCCGCAGACGGTGGCCTGCAGGCCCGAGCGCTCGAGGGCCTTCGCCACACTGCGCAGGTTGCCGGCACCGTAGTCGACGACGGCCACACGGGGGGTCGTGCGGCCCATCGCTACAAGGCGCCCTTCACCGATGGGACGTCGTCGTGACGCGGATCGAGCTCGAGGGCCTGCCGCAACGCGCGGGCCAGCCCCTTGAAGATCGCCTCCACGACGTGGTGCGGGCTCTTGCCGTAGCGGAGCTCCACGTGCAGATCGAGCCCCGCGTTCATGGCGAGCGCATACAGGAAGTCCTCGGCCAGCGAGGCATCGAAGCTGCCGATCCGGCCGTTGGCGAGCTCGATCCGGTAGACGAGGAACGCGCGGTTCGAGACGTCGACCGAGACCTCGACCTTGGCCTCGGCCATCGGCAGCACCTGGGTGCCGTAGCGACGGATGCCGCGGGCCTCGCCCAGCGCCTGGCGGATGGCCTGGCCCAGCACGATGCCGACGTCCTCGACGGTGTGGTGGAGATCGACCTCGAGGTCGCCCTTGGCGCGCAGGTGCAGATCGAAGAGCCCGTGCTTGGCGAAGGACTCGAGCATGTGATCGAAGAACGGGATGCCGGTCTCGACGTCGTACTGGCCGGTGCCATCGAGGCCCAGCGACAGCCGGATGTCGGTCTCCTTCGTCTTGCGTTCGATCTTTGCGCTGCGTCCGTCACTCATCATCGGCTCCAGTCGGGGACGATTCCCGGCTTCAGATCTCCATCTCCGCTTCGCGGGCCGCCTCGCGTTCGCGACGGGCGCGTCGGATCTTCTGCAGGCGCAGCTCCACCGACGCTCCGTGACCGGTGAAGCCCTCCATCTCGGCGAGTCGGATCACATCCGCGCCGAGCTCGCGCAGCTTGGGCGGCTCGAAGCGGACGAAGGCGGTGCGCTTGAGGAAGTCCTCGATGCCGAGCGGCGAGAAGAAGCGCGCCGTGCCGCCCGTGGGCAACACGTGGTTGGGGCCGGCGAGATAGTCGCCGACCGCCACCGGTGTGTAGTGACCCAGGAAGACCGTGCCGGCGTTCTCGACCCGCTTGAGCATGGCGTCGGGGTTGTCGACGGCCAGCACCAGGTGCTCCGACGCGTAGCGGTTCGCCACCTCGAGGGACTGGTCGAGATCCTTGGTGATGACGACGCAGCCGTTCGCCTTGAGCGATGCGCGAGCGATCTTCTCGCGGGCGAGGCCTTTCAGCTGCTTGGCGATCTGATCCTGCACCCGCCCCACCATCGACTTCAGGTGCGTCACGAAGATCGCGCTCGCACCCTCCTCGTGCTCGGCCTGCGAGATCAGGTCGGCGGCGACCCAGGCGGGCGTCGCCGACTTGTCGGCGATCACCAACACCTCGGTGGCGCCGGCTTCGCTGTCGATGTCGACCTCGCCGAAGAGCTGGCGCTTCGCTTCCTGTACGTAGGCGTTGCCGGGACCGACGATCTTGTCGACCCGCGGCACGCTGGCGGTGCCGAAGGAAAGCGCCGCGACGGCCTGCGCGCCGCCCATCTTGAACACGCGGTGCACGCCCGCGACCTTGGCCGCCATCAGCACCTCCTTGCGGATGCTGCCGTCGGCCTGGGGCGGGGTGGCCATGATGATCTCGGGCACCTCGACCACGCTGGCGGGCACGGCGTTCATGATCACTGTCGAGGGATAGCTGGCCTTTCCGCCGGGCACGTAGAGGCCGACGCGGTGCAGGGCGCGCACGCGCTGGCCCATGAAGCCGCCGCCCTCTTCGCGCATCTCCCAGCTCGACGGGATGCGCTTCTTGTGGAACTCGCGGACGCGCATCGCGGCCTTGCCGAGCGCCGCGCGGTCTGCGCCATCGACCGCTTCGCAGGCCTCCTCCCACTCCTCGCGCTCGACCTCGAGCCCCGTGAGGGTCGCGCCGTCGAACTTCTTGGTGAGAGCGCGGATCTCGTCGTCGCCCCCGCTCTTCACCGCGGCGACGATCTTCTGCACCACCTTCGCAGTGCCCTCTTCGCGCTCTTCGCGGCGCCGGCAGAGCTTCTCCAAAGCGCGTTCGAAGCTCGCATCCGACGCCTCGATCACCTTCAGGATCCCCGCCTTGCTAGCTCGGCTCGCCATTCTAGTCCTCCCCCCCGGGTCCCCTGGCTGAGACCACACGCACGCGCCCCGCGAGGTCGCGGTGCGTTTCGATGTCCTGGTAGCCGGCCCCCTCGAGCCAGCTCATCACCTCGGGCGCCTGCGCCGGAGCCAACTCCAGCGCGAGCCAGCCGCCGGGCTCGAGCCGCTCGGCGGCCCCGGCCACGATACGCGCCAGCACCTCGGTGCCGAGCGGTCCGGCGAAGAGGGCTTCCTTCGGCTCGTGCGCCAGCTCCGGGGCCAGGCCCGGCGCCTCGCTCTCGGCCAGGTACGGCGGATTCGAGACGATCGCATCGAAACGCAGGCCGAGCGTCGGCTCGTAGAGATCGCCCTGCTCGAACTGGACGCGCTCCGCCAACTCGAGGGCATGGGCGTTGCGTTGCGCGACCTCCAGGGCCGCGGCGGAGCGATCCACCGCGACGACCCGCGCCTCCGGCAGCTCCTTCGCGAGCGCCAGGGCGATCGCGCCGGAGCCGGTCCCCAGGTCGAGGATGCGCAGCTCTCCGCTTCGCGCCGCGAGCCCGCGCAGCGTGGCTTCGACGAGCGTCTCGGTATCCGGGCGCGGGACCAGCACGTCGGCCGTCACCTCGAGGGGAAGCGACCAGAACTCCTTCGTGCCCGTGAGCAGCGCTACCGGCATGCGCTCCTCGGCGCGCCGCTGCACGAGGGCGCGGAAGCTCGAGCGCTCCTCGGGCGAGGCGGGCTTCTCGAAATCCAGATACAGGCGCAGCCGCTCGATGCCCAGCGCGTGGGCGAGCAGGCACTCGGCATCGAGCCGGGCCGTTTCGATGCCCTTCTCGGTGAACCAATCCGTGGTCCAGCGCAACAGCTCGAGCACCGTCCAGCGCTTGTCCGGGGCCGCGGCGCTCACGACAGGGCCTCCTCCGAACGGACCCGGGCGCTCACGCTGCAGCTCCCTCGGCGAGCGCGTCCTCTCGCTGCTGGGCGAGATTCGCCCGCACACCGTCGAGCAGCTCGTCGATGTCGCCTCCCATGCACAGCTCGAGCTTGTGCAGGGTGAGACCGGCGCGGTGATCGGTCACGCGATTCTGGGGGAAGTTGTAGGTGCGGATCTTCTCACTGCGCTCGCCGGTGCCGACCTGCGAGCGTCGCTCGTCGGCGCGCTCGGTCTGCTGCCGGTCGAGCTCCGCCTCGAGCAGCCGCGAACGCAGCACCTTCATCGCCTTGGCCTTGTTCTTGTGCTGGCTCTTCTCGTCCTGGCAGGTCACGACGACGCCGGTGGGCTCGTGGGTGATGCGCACGGCCGAGTCGGTGGTGTTGACGCTCTGGCCACCGGGGCCCGAAGAACGGAACACGTCGATCCGCAGGTCCGAGGGATCGACCTCGATGTCGACCTCTTCGGCCTCGGGCATGATGGCGACGGTGACCGTCGAGGTGTGGATGCGCCCCTGGCTCTCGGTGGTCGGGACCCGCTGCACGCGGTGCACACCCTTCTCGTACTTGAGCCGCCCGTAGGCCCCGCGACCGATCACGGAGACGACCGCCTCCTTGATGCCGCCGGCGTCGGTCTCGCTCATCGAGATGGGCTCGATCTTCCAGCCCTTCGCCTCGGCGTAGCGCGAGTACATGCGGAAGAGATCGGCGGCGAAGAGCGCTGCTTCGTCGCCGCCCGTGCCGGCCCGGACCTCGAGGATCGCGTCCTTCGTGTCGTTGGGATCCTTCGGGATGAGCAAGGCGCGGATCTGCTGCTCGAAGGCCTCGGCCTGCGCCTCGAGGTCGGCGACCTCGGCGGCCGCCAGCTCGCGCATCTCCGCGTCGTCCTCGGCGAGCATCTCTCGCGCAGAGACCAGCTGCTCCTGGGCCTTGCGCCAGCCGCGGCCCGCCTCGATCAGCGGGCGCAGCTCGGCCAGCTCCCTGCCGACGGAGGCCAGCTCGGGAGGGCTCTTGGCCAGCGCCGGATCCGAAAGCCGGGCTTCCAGCGCCCCACCCTTCGCCTCGGCCTGGCGAATCTGCTCGTTCCAGTCAGCCATCGGCTCTCTCTGAATCCGGCCCGACTCGGGGCCCAGGAACCCGCCCGGGGGATCGGCCCCCAAGGCCGAGCTCCGCGGAGAAGATCAAACGCGTCGGGGGGTTACAGGAGGCCGGCGCGCCCGTGGAGGCGACCCGGATGGGTCCCGCAGGGGGGCTGCAAGCGGGCTCGCGTGCGAGACATGCGGGGAGGCTCGCCGATCGGCAGGCCGGGCGCAAGTGCCTGCGCCCAAAGAGGAATCAGCGCCGGCGGTTGGCGCTGCGGCGCCCGAAGAGGTCCTGGAACCAGCGCTCGGGGCCTCGCCTGGGGCGCGGGCAGGCCCGCGCCGGGGCCGTGCCCGAGGCGAAGATCTCCTCGCGACCCGGGCAGTGCTCGCGCGCCCGCAGGCCGGTGACGGGATCGATCTCGACCCGGTCGAGGCCGGGCGGCTCCTCGAAGTCCCGCCAGCCCTCGCTGCCGACCGCATCCCCGAGGAACCGGGCGACGATCGGCAGGGCGGCCCTGGCTCCGGTCAGGCCGACGCGCTTACCGTCGTCGAAGCCGACCCATGCGCCGACGACGAGATCGGGCGTGAAGGCCACGAACCAGGCGTCGCGAAAATCGTTGCTGGTCCCCGTCTTGCCGGCGACTGGGCCGCGGATCCCGAGGCGCCGCAGTCCGGCGCCCGTGCCCCGGTCGACCGCTCCGCGCAAGGCGTCGGTGACCAGATGCATCGGCTGGGGACCGAACACGGCGCGGGCGGGGCTCTCGGGCACCGCTCGCGAGCGCCCGGTCTCTTCGAGGGTCACGAGGCTGCGCGGGGCATGATGCGTGCCGCGTGCGGCGAACACGCCGTAGGCCGAGACGATCTCGAGCGGCGTGACCTCGAACGCGCCGAGCGAGAGGCTGGGCAGCGGGCGCAACGGGCTCCCGATGCCCAGTCGCCTGGCGGTCTCGGCCACGTGGACGAGGCCGACCTCCATCCCGAGCCTGGCCATGGGCACGTTCAGCGAGTCCTCGAGCGCGCTGCGCAGGCTGACGGCGCCGCGGTACTCGCCGTCGTGGTTGGCCGGCGCCCAGATCTCGCCTTCGACGTCGAGCTCGAGAGGGGCGTCCTCGAGCAGGGTGGCGAGGGTGAAGTCCGGTCGCCCCCGCTCGCGCAGGGTGAGCGCCGCGAGCGCGACCACCGGCTTGAAGACGCTGCCCGGCTGACGCTTCGCCGAGGAGACCCGGTCGAAGCTGCCGCGCAACGCCGTGCGTCCACCGACCCAGGCCAGCACGTCGCCCGTGTGCGGATCGAGCGCGACCAGCGCGGCCTGCAGCGGGCTCGCCTTGCGGCGCAGCAGCGGGTAGCCCTTCTCGAGGCGGGCGATCTCCTCGCTGACAGCGCGCCGGGCAGCCCGCTGGAAGTGCGGATCGAGGGTGGTGAACGCTCGCAGGCCAGCCTCGGTGAGGGCGTCGTCGCCGTACTCGTCGGTCAGCCCGGCCGCCACGTGCGCGGCGAAACGCGGTGCGAAGGCGACGCTTGCGGCATGTCGCCGCGCACGGACCGGCTTCGCCTTCGCCGCCTCGTAGACGGCGGGCTCGATCCGGCCATGAGCGACCAGCGCGTCGAGCACCTGGTCCCGGCGAGCGCGAGCACGCTCGGCGTGGCGGTCGGGCGCGAGCGCACTCGGCGCCCGGACGATCCCCGCCAGCAGGGCGGCCTCGGCCACGTCGATGTCGGCCGCGTCCTTGCCGAACCAGAAGCGTGCGGCCGGCCCGACCCCGTGGATCGCCCGGGAGCCATCCTGTCCTAGGTAGATCTCGTTGAGATAGGCCTCGAGGATCTCGCGCTTCGAGAAGCGGAGCTCGAGCCAGAAGGCGATCGCGGCCTCCTTGAACTTGCGACTCCAGGTGCGCTCGTTGGTCAGGTAGACGTTCTTGACGAGCTGCTGGGTGAGCGTGCTTCCGCCCTCGACGATGCGCTGCTCGCGCGCGTTCTCGAGGGCGGCCCCCGCGACCCGCAAGGGATCGACGCCCGGGTGGACGAAGAAGCGCCGATCCTCGGCGACGAGCACCGCATCGATCAGGTGCTGGGGCAGCGCGTCGAGCCGCAGCAGGTCGCGCTCGACCCGGGCCTCACCGCCGGGCAGCGCCAGCGGGACGGGCTCGAGGAACAGCTCCTCGTGGGGCCGGCCGTCTGGCCCGCGGATCGTCTCGATGCGGCCCCCGGCGGCGAGGCGCACGACGTAGACGCCGCCGGGCTCGTCGCCGTCGGGATAGCGGAAGGGGCGCAGGCCGATCGTCCACTCGCGTCGGGCCAGGCGGTACTCGCCGCCGCCGATCTCGCCATCCGCCGCCTCGCCGTACTGCGCCCGTTCGAGGTGCGCGCGAACGTCCGCGGCCGAGCGGAGCGCGCCGGGCACCAGTACCAGGGGACGGCTGTAGATCACCGACGCGCGGGGCAGCCGCTCGACGAGCGGGGGGCCGGGCAGCCAGGGCAGGGCCGCGGCCAGGCCGACCACGACGAGGATGAGCAGGAGCAGTCGCCGCATCGGCTAGCGCCGGTCTCGGCCCTCGAAGGCTTCGCGGATCGCCCCCTCGATGGCCTCGCCCAGATCCTCCCCGAGGCGCTCGGTCCAGCGGCCGACCTGGTCTGCGAGGCGGTCGGCCTGCTCCTGCCAGGCATCGCGGCGTTGGCTGCGGGCCTCGCGACGGCGCTCGGATGTTTGCGAACGTGTTCGCGGAGTGACTTCGGCACGGCGCCGTTCGCGGATCGGCGCCGACCGGGCCGTGCCTTCCTCGGCCTGCTCACGGAAGCGCTCGGCCCGCTCGCGCTCGAGCGCCCGATACTGCTCAGCGGCCTCCACGTCGCCACGGCTCCACGCCCAGGCGGGAAGCGCGATCAGCAGGATCGCCCACAGGACGAGGCCGCGGGGGTGGCTGAGCATGGGGAGCCTCTCGTGCCACATGCGGGGTTCGACGGGGCGGGACCTTCCCACCTTCACGGGGATTCTACGTCTCGTCGAGGCCACGGGTTCGCCGGCCCGATCCCCGGGGGATGGAGGCGAGTCGGCGTGGCCGATGGCCCGCGGCTCTCTACGCTCCCCGGGTCGCCCGCTGCGAGGTCCCCCATGGCCGCGATCCCTGACGTCACCGACGAGAGCTTCGACCGCGACGTGATCCAGAGCGAGCTTCCGGTGCTGGTCGACTTCTGGGGCGATCACTGCCCGGCCTGCCGCCAGATCTCGCCGATCCTCGAGGAGTTGGCGAAGGAACGGACCGACAGCGTGAAGATCGTGAAGATGCATGCCGCGGAGAACGTGAGCACGAGCGCCCGCTTCGGCGTCCGGGCCATGCCGACGGTCCTCGTGTTCAAGGGGGGCGTGGTGCGCGGCCAGATCACCGGGGCGCGTCCGAAGTCCGCCTTCGTCAGCCTGATCGAGCAGGCCGGGTGAATGCGCTCCCGGGAGAGGAGACCTCGTGAGTGAGCTGGAAAAGGTGGCGCCGGCCTTCGTGGAGATGGCGCACCAGATCGTCTGGGCGAGCGCCGCGACCGTCGATGCCAAGGGGCGGCCGCGATCGCGCGTCCTGCATCCGATCTGGGAGTGGGACGGCCGGGAGCTGGTCGGCTGGGTCGGCACGGGACCGACTCCCACCAAGCGCGCCCATCTCGAGGCGAGCCCCCATGCCTCGATCAACTACTGGGCGCCGTCCCAGGACACCTGTGTCGCGGAGTGCGCGGCCCGCTGGGCCTTCGACGATGAGACGCGCACGCGGATCTGGAAGCTGCTGAAGGAGGCTCCCGCGCCCGTCGGCTACGACCCTGCGATCATCCCCGGCTGGGAGGGTCCGACCTGCGACGCCTTTGCGGCGCTGCGGCTCGAGCCCTACCGGCTGCGGGTCTTCCCCGGGAGCGTGCTGATGGGCCAGGGCGGAGACGTGCTCACCTGGCAGCGGTGAGCGAAGGAGCCCCATGCCGTGGTGGGCGATCACCTACCTGGCCTTGTTCGGGATCTTCTCCCTGGCGGGTCTCGCCGACGACCGCGCTGACGGTCATCGCGTGCCCTATCTGGCGTGGGGAGCGCTCGCGTTGATCGCGGACGTCTGGCTCGTGGCCGCGTTCTTCCACGCCGAGGTCGCGAAGAACCTCGACCTCGGGGCTGTCGCCTTGCTCGTGCTCTCGGTCTCCTTTGCCACGACCTCGGCGGCGTACGATCTGTGGAGCCATCGCGAAGAGCCGGACGACGAGCGCGGTCTGCTGCCGGCGGCCGTGGTGGTGACGGCGCTCTTCCATGCACCGGCCTTCGTGCTCGGCGGGCTCGTGGTGGTGCGCAGCCTCACGGGTCGCGGCCTGCTCTCGTGAGACTGCGGACCCAGCTCGGCGCGGGCTTCGTCCTCCTCGCGCTCTGCGTCGGCGGCGAGGCGCGCGCCGACGGCGACACCGAGATCGACGAGGGTGTGTTCCGCTTGTCGCTGCCCGGCACGTGGCGATCGCTGCACAGCTCGGATCCCGGCTTCTGGCCCTATCGCCGGGCCGACGACCTCGCCCAGGTCTCCGCCTCCATCGCGTTCGCCCAGGAGGCGCTGCCGCGCTCGGAGCTGGCTGGAGCCTTCGAGCACTTCGTGGCCAGCCGGCGCCAGGCGCTCGAGAAGCAGGCGCCCGATTGCGAGCTCGGCGCGGCCGAGCCGAAGGAGCACCTGGAGGCACTGGCCACCACCTACCTCGCCCGTTGTGGCGAGGGCAGCTTCAAGGGCGACGTGATCGTGGTGCGGCGCGACCTGGTCGCCTCGTTCCTGCTCGAGACGCGTTCGCTGCCCGAGGCGGAGTTCCGCGCGCTGCTCGAGAGCCTGCGCAGCGGCCTGCAGCTCTCCCAGCGGGAGTGACCGGGCTCAGCGACCTTTCAAGGCGCGCTCGGCGCGAGCCCGCTGGAAGGTGATGCAGGTCGAGTCGGCTGGGATCTCGTCGAGAGGCTGGCGAACCAGGGCGGGCGTGATGCCGAGCCGCTCGGCATCGCTGCGCAGTGCCGCCAGGTCGAAGCCGTAGAGCGCGGCGGCGTTCTCGCCGAGCATCATCCGCACCTCGCGCTCGTCCACATCGGCGAAGGCGAAGCGCATGTTCTCGCGCGAGTGCGGATAACAGCCCTCGTAGTGCGGGTAGTCGTTGCCCCACAGAATCTTGTCGACGCCGACCACCTCGCGGCCGCGGATGTCCTGGGGCGAGGGGAAGCTCGCACCGTACCAGCAGTTGCGTCTGGCGTAGAAGCTCGGGAGCTCCTTGAGCGCCGGATCGCGGGAGGTGTCGATCTCGCCGATCGCGCCGGCCTTCCAGGCCAGGTACATGCCGTCCATCTGTCGCATCAGGTTCGGCGCCCACGCGCAGCCCGACTCGGTGAGGATGTAGCGGAGCTTCGGGAAGCGCTCGAAGACACCGCCCATGATCAGGTGGGTGAAGCCACGCTGGACGAAGAAGCTCATTTCCATCGCCCAGAGCGCCTTCGAACCCTGGCCTTCGCAGTACTCGGGCGAGCCCTGACCCGAGTGTTGATTGATCACGAGGTCGTGGTCCTGGATCGCGGCCCAGAGGCGGTCGTAGTCCGGGTGATTGAGCGGACGCAGGTGCACGTCGGAGGGCGACGGCAGGGGCAGCAGCACACCGCCGCGCAGCCCGTGGGTCGCGATCCACTCGATGTCGGCGATGGCATCGTCGACGTCGTTCAGGTGGATCAGGCCGATGCCGGCGCGCCGCGCGGGCTCCTCGGCACAGAACTCGGCCAGCCAGCGGTTGTGGGCGCGCGCGCCGGAGAGCTGCCGCGCGTAGTCGTCCGGGCTCGGCGGCGGCGCGATGTGGAAGGCCTGGCGGTAGAAGGGAGGCACGGTGTTGGGAAAGATCACCTCGCCCACGACGCCGTCCGATTCCAGGTCGCGGCGTCGCTCGGCGGAATCCCAGTTCTTGGTCTTCTTCCCACCGACATGCTTCTTGGACGGGTTCTGGTAGCCACCGCGCCACTCGTCGAAGGCCGTGCGCTGATCGGGGTCGAGGTACGCCCGATACGCGTCGATGGAAGCACCCGCGTGGGTGTCCGCAGTGATGGTGACGTAGGGCTCGGAGCTCATGGCAGGTCTCCCCGCAGCAGGGTACCGCAGCGCGGGATGAGCAGTTGACCGAGAGACCCGACCCCTTCGTCAACTCATTGGAGATCGGATGGGACCTACAACTCAAGAAAATGGCCCGGCTTCTTTCTTAAGTTGTTGGGTGGATCCAGTGGTGGAGGCGGCCGGTTTCGGGGCCTTCGTGGCGGACGCTGTAGAAGCGGGTGGGGTTGCAGGCGGTGCAGGCGTAGGGGGTGGTGTCGACGTCGGTGACACCGGCACGGGCCAGGGCGCGGGTGGCGACGAGGGTGAGGTCGAGCCAGGCGTGGCCCGGGCGCGCGGTGCGGGTCGCGACGGCGCGCAGCTCGGGATCGCGCGGCTCGAGTGCGGCGAGGACGGGCTCGTCGACCTCGTAGCAGCACGGGCCGACACTGGGGCCGAGCGCGGCGACGAGGCGCTCGCCCGGGGCGCGCCGCTGCAGGCAGGCGATGCCTGCCTCGACCACGCCGGCGGCCAGGCCGCGCCAGCCGCCGTGGATGGCGGCCACCACGGCACCCGACGCAGCCGCCACCAGCACGGGAACGCAGTCGGCGGTGACGATCCCGATCGGATCGTCGCCGGCGGTCACGACGGCGTCTGCCTCCCCCAGCCCGCCCGGCGCGGCGACCCGGTCCGCTTCCACGACGACCGCGCCGTGCACCTGCTGCGGGCGCAGGAGGCCCGGAGGCGGGACCGCCTGGCGCGTGCCGAAAGCATGCGGAACGCCGAGCGCGCTCAGCCTCTCCGACAGGATGGCGTCGCTCACGAGGCGCTCTCGCGGGCGGTCAGGGTGGCCTCGAGGGCGCGCAGGTCCTCGGGCCACTCGCTCGTGAAGTGCAGCCGCTCCTTGCGGGTCGGGTGCAGGAAGCCCAGCTCTGCGGCGTGCAGGGCGGGCCGGTCGAGCTTGACGGGCAGACGGCTGCGCGAGCCCCGTCCGTACACGTCGTCCCCCAGGATGGGCAAGCCCTGGGCCGAGAGGTGCACGCGGATCTGGTGGGTGCGGCCGGTCTCGGGCCGCACGGAGACCCGTGTGATCGCACTCGCCGGGTAGCGCGCCTCGACGCTCCAGTTCGTGCGCGCTTCGCGCCCCCGCCGGGTCAGCACACTCATCCGCTTGCGATCGCGGGGGTGGCGGCCGACCGGGCGATCGATGCGCCCCTCCTCGGCACGGGGAACGCCGCGCAGCCAGGCCTGGTAGCGGCGCTCGACGCTGTGCTCCTTGAACTGCTCGGCCAGCGACACGTGTGCGGCGTCGTGCTTCGCGACGACCATCACGCCCGAGGTGCCGCGATCGAGACGATGCACGATGCCGGGCCGCAGCACCCCGCCGATGCCCGCCAGGTCGCCGCAGTGGTGCAGCAGCGCGTTCACGAGCGTGCCCCGGGGATGGCCCGGCCCCGGGTGCACGACGAGACCCGGCGGCTTGTCGACCACGATCAGCGCGTCGTCTTCGTACAGCACCGCGAGGGGAATCGGCTCGGCGACGACCGCCGCGGCGATCGGCTCGGGGGGGTCGGCCTCGATCACGTCGCCGAGGTGCACCTTCGCACTGGGACGGGCCGACTTGCCGTTCAGCTTCAGGCGCTCCTGCTGGGACCAGCGCTGCACCTGCGCCCGGGTGACGCCGAGCAGCGCAGAAGCGGCCCGATCCAGGCGATCGCCGGCTTCGGCCTCGCCCACGATCAGTCGCCGGCTCACCAGATCGGAGAGCGCACGTGTCGGCTGCGATAGACCAGCACGTCGACGAGCGCCCGGTCGAATGCGCCGGTCTTCTGCGCGACGTCGGGCTGCACCCGCTCGGCGAAGTAGTCGCGCGCCTCGCGGATCTCGGGGTCGAGACGTTCGAAGAGGTCATCGTGCAGGATGCCGAGCCGGACCTTCTCCGGGTTGTACGTCATCACGTCGGAGAGGATGGCCCGGGCCAGCCGCGTCGCGCGCTGGGGGTCGTCGATCGGGATCATCTCGGGCCCGGCCGCCGCGTCGTCATCTCAGGCCCGCGCCCGGCGACCCTTGCGTGCGACCTCTGGCTCGGCGCCGCGCAGCAGCTCCATGTAGCTGCCGGCGACCTGCTCCGCCTCGAGACCCAGGCAACGCGCATAGGAGACCACGAAGCCGCGCACGTAGACGATGGCGGGGAGGTCCTCGTACTGGTCCTCCTCGATGCAGCGCAGGTAGGTGGGGTTGATCTTCGTAACCTCGGCGATCTTCTCCAGGTCGATGCCGCGGCGCAGGCGCGCCCGGCGCAGTCGGGCGCCGTTCCATCGGCCCGACTCGTCCGCGGCATCGTCGAAGCTCTCGATCTCCGCCTGGACGAGGTCGGGGGAGCTGCCGCTAGTGGAAGCCTCCACGAACTGCAGGTCGAGGTCGAACTCTTCGTCGAGCTCGACCTCGGGGGCACCGAGCCGAGCGTCGTACTCCTGCCTGGCGCTCTCGTCGCTGAGCACCCGATAGGCGAGCTCGATGCGCTCGCGGATCGCCTCGGCCTCTCCATCCTCGAACAGGGAGTAGGTGGCGAGGGCGCCATCGCCCCACGTGGCCTGGGCCACGCGAAAGGCGCGCTCGATCTCCGTCGGCGTGGCTTCCAGGCCGACCTCGAGCACTTCGTAGTGGGTCAATTCGGAGAGGGGCTTCATCGTGGGGCTCCCGCTGCCTCCACCAGCTTACCAGCGATCCGCTGCAGATAGACGGCCGAGTCGCTCTCGGGCCGCACTTCCAGCAGGGGCTTTCGCGCCAGCACGGCGTCGCGGACGGCCTGGTCCCGATTCACGTAGCCCAGATAGTCGGCCTCGATGCCGAAGAACTTGCGGCACACGCTGCGAACCGAGAAGCCGAGCTTGATGTCCTCGGCGGAGGCGACCTCGTTGACGAGGATGCGCGGCCGGAAGGACCGCATGGTCACCGAGAAGCGCTGCCCCTCCTCGGGATCCATGTGGCGCACGGCCTCGAGCAGATCGAGCGGTGTGCGGATGCCGCGGTCGTTGCGCTGATCCATCGCCTCGCGGATGCACTCTCGCACGTCGTGCTTCTGCATCGCGAGCTGCATGCGCCGATAGAAGGCCGCGCGGATGAAGGTGTAGGTGTTCTCCACCGAGGTCGGCTCCGGGTGCAGCACCAGCACGCCCTCGTCCCCGACCAGGAAGTAGTCGATCGTCGCCGGATGGGCGCCGGCGCCACAATCGACGAACACGAAATCGCACGGCAGTCTGCGCAGCTCGCGCAGGAACTCGATGCGCCGGGCGGCGTCGGGCTGGGCGGCCGACAGGTTGCCGTGGGTCGCAGCCAGCAGGCCGAGCCCGTGGTAGGGGGTCTCGACGAGCAGGCGCTCGATGCGCTCCTCGCGCCCCGAGACGTAGTCGGCCAGGCTCGTCTTGGGTTGGGGCACGCCCAACCAGGTGTGCAGGTTCGGTCCCTCGATGTCGGTATCGACGGCGACGACCTTGTAGCCCGCCCGAGCGAGGGTGTGGGCGAGGTTGGCCGACAGGAAGGTCTTGCCGACGCCGCCTTTCCCACCGCCGACGGCGACGATGCGGGCTCCAGGGGTCGGGGGCGAAGGGTCCGTGGTGATTCTCCGGGGACGATCGGACGTCCGGGTGGGGGTCTCGCGAGCACGGGGCGGGACGGTGGTCGCTAGTCGCCGAGCTCGACGTTCCAGTACGAGGCGTCGACGATGTTCAGGAAGGGCTTCCACTCTTCGTAGCGCACACTGGACAGCATCAGGTTCATGAGCGGCGTCCAGCGCGGACGCTCGGGACGGCTCTTCAGCTTCATCGAGGCCTGACGCGGGGTCCGACCCCCCTTGCGACGATTGCAGTCGACGCAGCTCGTCACCACGTTCTCCCACGTGCTGCGCCCGCCGAGTGCCCTGGGCACCACATGGTCGAGATTGAGCTCCGCCCGGGAGGGCTTCAAGCCGCAGTACTGGCACTGGAAGTTGTCGCGCGCCATCAGGTTGATGCGGCTGAAACGGACGTGGCGCTTCGGCAGGCGATCGAAGGCGACCAGCACGATCACGCGTGGGATCCTGACGCGGCCGCTCGCCGTGCCGATGGCCTCGGCATCGCGCGCGACCGCAAGCTGCCTCCACTCGTCGAAGTCGAAGGTCTGGTACTGGGCGTCGACGGCTCGGGCGATGCCCTGATACAAGAGCGAGAAAGCCCGCCGAACCGACGTGACGTGGATCGGGAGATACGAGCGATTGAGTACGAGGACGCTCGAGTTCAGCATGCGGATCGCCCTCGGGGGAACCTACCCGAAGGGCCGACGGCCTTCAATCGAGCGGTCTGCCTCGTGCTTGCAGCGGCATTTCCAGGGTCAGGCACCCCTCTCGCTCCGGTCTGCCGACAAGGCGTGCTGCAGCGCCGCCACGACGAGGGGCGGCTCGTCGGCGAGCAGCGTCCGTGCGTCGATCCACACCCGGTCCTCGCGGGTGCGGACGAGGACCGGCAACGGCGCAGCGCGCAGCGCAGCGGCCAGGGCGTCCGCGCCGTGGCGCGCGCCGTCCAGGACGACCGCGGCACTCGGCAGCTCGAAGCCGGGCAGGGAGCCGCCGCCGACAGCGCCGACCACCGGCTCGACCTCGACCGAGAGCCGGTCGCCGATTGCCGCCGAGAGCGCACCCGCCAGGGCACGCGCGCGCTCGGCGACCTTCTCGACCGGCTCGAGGAGCATCCGGACCACCGGAATCTCCTCGCGGCGCCCCTCGAGCAGGAGCCGCAGGGTGGCATCCAATGCTGCGAGATCGAGCTTGTCCGCCCGTAGGGCGCGTGCCAGGGGGCTCGTGCGCAGGCGCTCGACGATCTCGTGGCGACCGAGGACGAGGCCCGCCTGGGGGCCCCCGAGCAGCTTGTCGCCGGAGAAGCAGACCAGATCGGCGCCCGCGGCCACGCGGCCCGGCACGAAGCTGTCCTCCGGCAGTCCCTCAGCCCGCAGGTCGAGCAGCGTGCCGCTGCCGAGGTCGTCGATCACCGGAACGCCGCGCTCGGTCCCGAGGGCCACCAGCTCGGCCAGCCCCACCTCGGTGACGAAGCCGCGCTGCTCGAAGTTGCTGCGGTGCACCTTCAGGAGGGCACCGGTCCGGGTCCCGATCGCCGCCGTGTAGTCGCGCAGGTGGGTGCGATTGGTGGTGCCCACCTCGGCGAGCGTGACGCCGGCCTGGGCCAGGATCTCCGGGACCCGGAACGAGCCGCCGATCTCGACCAGCTCGCCCCTCGAGACGATCACCTCGCGGCCGCGAGCCAGGGCGGCCAGGGCCAGCAGGACGGCAGCGGCGTTGTTGTTCACCACCAGCGCGTCCTCGGCTCCTGAGAGCGCGCAGAGCATCTGGCAGACCGCGGCCTGGCGCTTGCCGCGACCCCCGCTGGCGAGGTCGAGCTCAACGTCGGAGTAGCCGGCTGCGGTCTCGGCCACGGCGGCGGCAGCGGCCGGTGCGAGCGGGGCGCGACCCAGATTGGTGTGCAGCACGACGCCGGTGCCGTTCACGACGCGCCCAGGCCGAGGTCGGGTCAGCTCCGCACAGCGCCCAGCGGCGTCGGCCCGGACGTCTCCCACGGGCTCGTCCCGGGCGATCCGTTGGCGCGCCTCGTCGATCGCCGCGCGGGCGGCCCTCAAACAGGCCCATTCTGCCCCACAGCCCTCTTCTTCGAGCTCCCGGGCCAGACGATCGACCCCCGGCAGGGAGCGTCGCGGGTCCTCGCTCATCGTTTCCCCTCGGGGATCTTGACCGGTCGGTGTCGATTCATGATGCTCCGGGAAAGCTTTAGCGGCTCTCCCGACTTCCCGCGGGGTCTGCGAAGAGCCTTCGGGTCGACCGTCGTCAACGGCCGACCGGGAGGCTGGATCGAAATCCGATCTTAGACCAGACCTCCCGGCGCGCCTTCGCCCGGGCCCGAGTGGAGCAGGGAGCTGGGAGCCGTACCCAAGCGCGGGACATGCGGGGTTCGATCGCGACGCGCGAGGGTCTGGCGAGAGCCGATCACCGAGAATCCGAATCCAAAACCCTATGCGAGTCGATTCGCAAAGAACCGAAGCGATGGCCCGGCAACGCCGGGTCCCGCGTCGTGATTCCGGGATGTTGGCCAGAGAGCCCGTCCCGCAGTGCCCGTTTCGCTCCCCTGCGCTCGTTGCGCGAGGGGATGTGATCTCCGGCCTGCGCGCCTGAACCCCGCGCCGCCGCCCTTGCGGCAGGATCCCTGGTCCACACCCATCGAATCGGCCCGCGCACAGCCGGAGGCGCCGAGGTGCATGCGAGCCTGACTTCCTCGCGTGACCCGCGCTCCCGGCCCGAAAGGCGGGGATGCAGAACGAGATCCTGATCAGCGCCTCTCCGGGCGAGACCCGGGTGGCCATCTTCGAGAAGAAGCAGTTCGTCGAGCTGCACATCGAGCGCGCCAAGAGCAAGAGCGTGGTCGGCAGTGTGGTGAAGGGCCGTGTCAGCCGGGTCCTGCCCGGCATGCAGGCAGCCTTCGTGGACATCGGCCTCGAAAAGGCCGCCTTCCTCTACGCCGGCGACTACGTCGAGAACATCGAGAAGCTGGGCGCCAGCGACGGCGATCCCCGCGGGCGGCGGCGCCGCCAGCAGGGCGGACGTCGCATCCCCAGCATCGAGACCCTGCTCGATGAGGGCCAGGAGATCGTGGTGCAGATCGCCAAGGAGCCGATCGGCACCAAGGGCGCGCGCATCACCTCCCACGTCTCGATCGCCGGACGGCACCTGGTGCTCACGCCGTGGGCGCAGCGGGTCGGCGTCTCGCGCAAGATCGATCACGATCGCGAGCGGCGGCGCCTGCGCGACATCGTCAACAAGGTCAAACCGGCCGACCTGGGCTTCATCATCCGCACGGCCGGCGACGGTACCCGCGAGGCCGACCTCGAAGCCGACGTCAACTACCTGACGACGGTCTGGGACGACGTGCAGATCAAGAAGGACAACGTGCGGGCTCCGGCCGTGCTGTACGAGGAGCCGCCGCTGGCCCTGCGGGTGGTGCGGGACTTCGCCAACTCGGAGACGAAGCGGATCGTCATCGACAGCCCGACGGCGCACCGCGAGCTGACCGAGTTCGTCGACAAGTTCGTCGCCGAGCCCAAGCCCAAGATCGAGCTCTACGAAGGCGCGGACCCGATCTTCGACCACTTCGGCTGCGAGGCGGAGATCGACGCCAACCTCGGCCGCAAGGCGTGGCTCAAGAGCGGGGGCTACCTGATCATCGATCAGAGCGAGGCGCTGACCGCGATCGACGTGAACACGGGTCGCTACGTCGGCAAGCGGGATCTCGAGGAGACGGTGCTGCGCACCAACCTCGAAGCCGTCAAGGAGGTGGTGAACCAGCTGCGCTTCCGCAACATCGGCGGGCTGATCATCATCGACCTGATCGACATGGAGAGCGCCGAGAACCGGGACAAGGTCTACCGCGCCCTCCAGGAGGCGATCCGCAGCGACAAGTCCAAGACGAACATCCTGAAGATCTCCGAGCTCGGCCTGGTCGAGATGACCCGCAAGCGCACGCGGGAGAACCTCGTGCAGATGCTCTGCGAGCCTTGCGCCTACTGTGAGGGCAAGGGCTACGTTCTCTCGGACGAGAGTGTCGCGCACAAGATCCTGCGCGAGATCCGCAAGGACCTGCCGAACTTCATCGGCCACGAGGTCGCGGTGACCGTGAGCCGGCGCGTGGCCGAGCAGCTGCTCGGCTCCGAGCGGGGCACGCTGCAGACACTCGAGCAGGAGCTGGGTCGCGACATCGAGATCCGCGCGCGCAGCGACTTCCACCAGGAGCAGTTCGAGATCACCTCCGAGGGAGCCGGCGCGCCGATGGCGCTCGACATGCCCTGGCTGACCGAGCGCGCGAGCGAGCCCGAGAAGAAGGGCGGTGGCCGGCGCGGGCGGGGCGAGAACCGCGAGGGCGGGCCCGACGCCCCGAAGACCCCGGAGCTGCTGGCGGCCTCCGCGACGGCCGCAGCGCCCTCCGAGGACGCGGCAGGCCCCGCTTCGGACCCCTCCGACGAGCCCAGCGAGGCCACGGCGGGGGAAGCGGCCGACGCGACTCCGCCCGAGGCGGAGCGGGCTGCCGGTCCCGCGGGCAGCAAGGCCGCCGACCCGCGGATCGCTGCCGCGCCCCAGGGCGAGAGCCTGGACGAAGAAGCCGACCCGGCTGCCGAGCCCGCGGCGAGGACGGCCGACGGCGCCTCCCCGGCGGTGGTCGCGGCTCCGAGCGGGCCAGTTGACGCCCCCGGGGAATCGCCCATACTCCGCCGGTTCCAGGGTCCTGAGGAGTCGTGATGTACGCAGTGGTCAAGACCGGCGGAAAGCAGGTCCGGCTCGTGCCGGGGCAGGCCGTGCGCGTCGAAAAGCTGGCCGGAGAGATCGGGGACCCGATCGAGTTCGGCGAGGTGCTGCTGGTCGGCGGCGAGGGCGATGCGAAGATCGGCAGGCCGCTCGTCGAGGGCGCCAAGGTGAGCGGCACGATCACCGCCCAGGCCCGCGGCCCCAAGATCACCATC
>JAJDAR010000173.1 GCA_029261775.1 Deltaproteobacteria bacterium
CCCTCTCGGGGAACCCGCTGGCCGTGGCTGCCGGGCTCGAGACCCTTCGCCGCCTGCAGGAGCCCGGCACCTACGAGGCCCTCGGCGACAAGAGCCGGACCCTCACCGAGGGCCTGGCCGAGAGGGCCTCGGCCGCCGGAATCGAGCTGACGACCGCCTACGTGGGCGGGATGTTCGGCTTCTTCTTCCATCCGGGGCCGGTGCGGAACTTCGAGGACGCCAAGAAGGCCCACGAGGGTCGCTTCCAGGCCTTCTTCCAGAGCCTCCTCTCGCAGGGCATCTATCTGGCGCCCTCCCCCTTCGAGGCCGGCTTCGTGTCGCTGGCCCACACCACCAAGGATCTCCGCGAGACCCTCCAAGCGGCTGAAATCGCGTTCGAAAAGGCCGCTCGCGTTCGTTGAGGCCCCCCGGGCCATCGGCTAGGATCCGCGCCGCTTCGCCCCGGCGGCGCCCACGAGGCGGGATGGGGCAGGAGCGAGATCCGTGAAGAAGGGTCAGGCCCAGCAAGACGGTCCGGACGACGGGTCGGATGAGGGCGGTCTCAGTAGACGGGACACGCGCGCCTACCAGTCGGCCATGGAGGCCGTGTTTGCGATCCCCATCGCGATGGGGATCGGGTGGTGGGCGGATTCCAAGCTCGACACCGGGCCCTGGCTCTTGATGATCGGACTCGCGCTCGGCTTCACCACCTTCGTGATGCGTCTGATGAAGATGCGCAAGCTGGTGGAGGCCGCCAGTGAAGAACATGTCGATGACGAACCCTTCTGACGCCACGATCCAGGATGCTCCCGCGCTCGCGGAGGGCTCCGTGCTGGGCTGGAACCTCGCGTTCTCGGCCAGCACCTGCGCGGCGTCGTATGCCCTGGTGTCGCCGCGCTTCGCGCTGGCGGTGGCGCTGGGCGCGGTCCTCGAGCTGATGAACTTCCGCTCGCTGTGGCGGTCGTGCGAGCGGGTCTTCTTCGCGGGTCGCCAGGGCGTGAACGGCGCCGGCATGGCGGTCGGGGCCTTCGGCCTCCGCTTCCTGCTGCTGGCCGGCGTGCTCTTCTTTGCGATCCAGGCGGGGATGCATCCGGTCGGCCTGGTCGTCGGTCTTTCGCTGATCATGCCGGCCGCCGTGATCGCCGCCTGGCGGGTGCGGCCCGCGATCGATCCGAACGCCCGTGCGCTGCCGGACGACGATCCGGCCTGGAACGCGTGGAACCCGTGGACTGCACGGGAGGCCGAGCCCGCCGACCCCGAAGACGACGACGAGGTCGGCGACTTCGTCGTCTTCCATCCGAACCCCGAAGAACCTTCCGATCCCGAGGTCCGCTCGTGAGCATCTTCGCCAGTCTGGAGCACGCCACCCACATCTCCTGGGTGATCTGGTCCTCCCTCTTCGCCGGTGCGCTGATGCTGGGCACGGGCCTGGTCGTGCGCTCGCGCCTCGTCGCCGCGAACGGCGGCGTGGTGCCCGACGAGGGCTTCTCGATCCGCAACGCGGTCGAGCTCCTGGTCGAGATGCTGGCCAACCTGGCCCGCGAGAACATGGGGCCGAAGTGGAAGACCTACTTTCCTTTCATCGGCACGCTCTTCCTGTTCATCCTGCTCTCGAACCTGGTCGGCCTGGTTCCGGGAATCGACGGGGCGACCAGCAGTGCGGACACGACCTGGGCGTGGGCGATCATCTCGTTCGTGATCCACCAGTACGTCGGCATCCGCGAGCACGGCTGGGCCTACGTGAACCACTTCCTCGGACCCAGCCTCTACGATCTGAAGCTCGGCGGGAAGACCTATCACCTCCGGCTGATGGCGCCGCTCTATGCGCCCATCGAACTGCTCTCCCACCTCTCGCGAGTCTTCACCCTGGCGGTGCGGCTGCTCGCGAACATGTTCGCGGACCACACCGTCGTGGCGGTGTGGCTGGGCCTGGTTCCGGTCGTCGTGCCGGCGATCTTCATGGGCCTCGGCGTCCTGGTCTCGTTCCTCCAGGCCTACGTCTTCGCGATGCTCTCGATGATCTACATCGGTCTGGCCCTCGAAGAAGCCCACTAGGCAGCGGCTTCCCTCGAGGGACCACCCACTCTCACCCAAGGAGACCCTTCGTCATGCGCAAGTTCGGCAACCTTCTCTTCTGGACCCTCGTCGTCTTCTTCGTCCCGATGGCGGCGTTCGCCCAGGACGGCGGCGGCTCGGACGCCAGCTGGGGCTACGCCCTCGGCGCGGGCATCGCGATCGGCTTCGCCGGTCTCGGCTGCGGCATCGGGCAGGGTCTCACCGCGGGGAACACCACCGCCGGCATCGCCCGCAACCCGGGCGCGGCAGGCGCGATGTTCACCAACTTCATCCTCGGCATGGTGCTGATCGAGTCGATCGCGATCTATGGCCTCGTGATCGGGTTCCTGCTGCAGGGCAAGATCAACTAGTCCGAGCCTCGCGGCTCTCGGAACGGCCCGGCCCCTGGTCGGGCCGTTCTCGTTTCGGGGTCTCGGGAGTGCGCGAGACCCGGGAAAAAGGTGAAGCCTCCAGGCAGGAACAAGCGACCCGGGTCTCACCCCGTATGAATTCCCGTGCCGCAGCCGAGCTCCCGCCCGGAGGCTTCGTGCCCGCGTGACCCCCGGTCCCGTTGAGGGGTGCTTGCGGGCGACGCCGAAGCGCCATGGGATTCCTTCATCGCAAGCGACGTGCCACTCTTCGCCCGGCATGCGAAACGCAGAAACGATGGCGACGGCGGGGGGTTGGCGGATCGAGGCCCCACGCGTCCGGGTTGGATGTGAACCCTTCGGAGCCACGGGCTCGTGAAGGAGCAGGCACGCGCGGTGTTCGTGGTGCTCGAGGGCGCCGACGGCAGCGGCAAGAGCACCCAGATCGAGCGGCTGGTCGCGAGACTGGAGGCGGCGGGCCGCGGGGTGGTCGCCACACGCGAGCCGCACGATTGCCCGGCCGGGCGGAAGATCCGCGCGATGGCGCGCAGCGGCGAGCTGGTGAGCGCCGAGCAGGAGCTGGCCTGGTTCTGGGAGCAACGCGTCGAGCACGTGCGCGACGTGATCGAGCCGGCGTTGGCGAGCGGCCGCGACGTGGTGTGCGATCGCTACTACTTCTCCTCCGTGGCGTATCAAGGGGCTCGCGGGCTCGATCCCAGGCGTATCCTGGCCGACAGCGAGGCCGCCTTCCCGAAGCCCGACCTGGCCCTGTGGCTGGACCTGCCGGTCGAGGCGGCTCTCGCACGCGCGCGGGCGCGCAGCGGCCCCGGGGAGCCCGCCTTCGAGGAGTCGGGCCGGCAGCTCGGGGTCGTGGAGATCTACAACTCGCTGGTTCCCGAGCATCTCACGCGAATCGACGCCTCGGGTGACGAAACAGAGATTTCCGAGCGGGTGGCAAAAACCCTCCGCGAGCGTCTCGGCCTGCTCGTGTAGACTCCAGCGTCATGTCGGATCCCTCCTCCGCCAGGACCGCCGATCTCGCCAGCCGTTTTCCGGGTGTCCGCCAGGCCTCCGAAGCGCTGGTGGATCCGCTGTCGCCAGAGGACGCCACCCCGCAATCGATGCCGGACGCCAGCCCGGCCAAGTGGCACCTGGCCCATACGACCTGGTTCTTCGAGACCTTCGTGCTCGAGGCGGAGGAGCCGGCCTTCGAGCCCTTCCATCCCGAGTACCGGGTGCTCTTCAACTCCTACTACAACTCGGTGGGGGAGCAGTTCCATCGGCCGGCGCGCGGCCTCGTGACCCGGCCGGGGCTCGAGGACGTGCGCGCCTACCGGGCCCACGTCGACGCCGCGATCGGCGAGCGGCTCGAGGCGGGCAGCTTCTCGGACGCTTCGCTCGCGATCATCGAGCTCGGTCTGCATCACGAGCAGCAGCACCAGGAGCTGATCGTCACCGACGTGAAGCACTTGCTCTCGCACAACCCGAACCAGGCGGTGTACCG
>JAJDAR010000174.1 GCA_029261775.1 Deltaproteobacteria bacterium
GAGCGCCGGCGGCGGCCTGGCGGCAGCGACGGCCCTGCTCGCCCGCGACCGCGGCGGCCCGGCGCTCTGCTTCCAGCTGCTCGAGATCCCGGAGCTCGACGACCGGCTCGAGACCCCGTCGATGCGCGCCTTCGAGGACACGCCCCTCTGGAACCGGCCGAACGCGGTCTGGAGCTGGAGGCATTACCTCGGCCCGGATCACGAAGGCGAGGTCTCAGCCTATGCCGCGCCGGCCCGCGCCAAGGACCTGTCGGGGCTGCCACCCGCCTACGTCTCGACGATGGAGTTCGATCCGCTGCGTGACGAGGGCATCGAGTACGCCCTGCGCATGCTGCAGGCGGGGGTCCCCGTCGAGCTGCACTCGTACCCGGGGACCTTCCATGGCTCGGCGCTGGTGGCGACGGCCGAGGTCTCGCGGCGCAACGCGCGGGAGGTGCTCGAAGCCCTGGGTCGCGCTCTCGCCGATTGAGAGCCGCGAGATCGGCCCCGCCGCGGTAGCGTCCCCGCATGGAGCTCCAACAGCGCATCGAGATCGAGCGGGAGTGCGAGCGTCTCGTGACCCGCTATTGCCATCTGATCGACCACGGAGAGGCCGCGCGCGTCGTCGACCTCTTCACCGACGACGGCGTATGGGCCGGACCCGGCGTGAAGATGGAGGGCCGCGAGCAGATCGGGAAGGCCTTCGCGGCGCGACAGGCCCAGGCCGGGCGGATGTCGCGGCACGTCTGCCAGAACTTCCTCTGCGACGTGCTGGACGAGGATCGCGCCGAGGGCGTCGTCTACCTCACGCTCTACCGACAGGACGGCGAGGCCGCTCGGGCCGTCTCGTCGCTCACCGGCCCCCAGATGGTCGGCGAGTACCGCGACCGCTTCGTGCGCACCGAGGCCGGCTGGCGGATCGCGGAGCGCCGCACCCTCGTGAGCTTCCTGGCGGAGGGCGCGGGCGCGTGAGCGCCGGGCGTTTCGCCGGGCGTCGCATCTTCGTGACCGGCGGCGCCACCGGAATCGGCCGCGCCGCTGCGGAGCGTCTGGCCGGAGAGGGTGCGCGCGTCGCCATTGCCGACAAGCGAATGGCCGACGCGGAGGCCACGGCCCTCGCCATCACCGGGGCGGGCGGCGAGGCGATCGCGCTCGATTGCGACGTCTCTTTGGAGCCGGCGGTCTCGGCGGCCGTCGAGCGGGCCGTCGACCGCTTCGGGGGGCTCGACGGCGTCTTCGCGAACGCGGGGACCGCGGGAGCCGGCTGGATCCACGAGACCGAGCTCGCCGACTGGGAGGCGGTCCTGCGGGTCAATCTCACCGGCGTCTTCCTGACCGCAAAGCACACGCTCCCCCACCTGCTGCAGGCAGGTGGCGGGGCCATCGTGACCACCGGATCGATCGCCTCGTTCGTGGTCGGCCCGGGCGGATCGGCGGCGAGCTACGCGGCCTCGAAGGGCGGAGTGCTCCAGCTCACCCGCCAGATCGCGGTGGACTACGCCGATCGAGGCATCCGGGCCAACTGTCTCTGCCCGGGCGCCGTGAAGACCTCCCTGGGCGCGCACGTCCGCGAGGACAGCGCGCAGCAGGAGACGCCGGTGCCCGAGGGTGGCCGGCTGCCCCGGAGCTCGTTCCGGTCGCCCATGGGCAGGGTCTCGGAGCCCTCCGAGCAGGCCGCCGTGGTGGCCTTCCTGCTCTCGGACGATGCCTCCTTCGTGACCGGCAGTGCCGTCCTGGCCGACGGAGGCCTGACGGCGATCTGAGGGTGAATGGGTGGATCCCCCGTTCGGGGGATCAAGGGTTCCCGGCGGATTCCCGAAACACAAAGCGTGGAGCGCCGGAGCAGTCAGCGGATCCGACGCCGCGCGGAGTGCACGATCCGGCGCGGGCGGGAGAGCCACGAGGGGACGATTCTCGACATCTCGGAGGGCGGTCTCGCGGCCATCTGCGAGCTGCCCCTCGAGCAGGGCTCCGTCATGACGATCGAGTTCTCGGGACTGCGCCGCCCCCTCGAGGTCAAGGCCGTCGTCTGGCACTGCCGCGCGGTTCGCTATCGCGGGGTCGAGAGCTTCGCTCACGGCTTCATGCTCGACCACGCGCCGCCCGACTACCAGCGCCTCCTCTCGTCGAGTCAGCGTCCGAGCGGTCCGCAGAAGGCGCCGGCGGCCGAGACGCCGAAGCCCGAGCCCGAGCCCGCGTCCGCGTCCGAGCAGGAGCACCTCGAGGACCTGCGCAGCGAGCTCGGCGAAGCGTTGAAGGAGAGCCGCAAGGCCTCGCCGGAGCCCGCCTTCCGGGTTCGCGCCAAGCAACGCAATCGCCCGCGGACCAAGACCCTCTCGTTGACCGCGGCGGACGAGGAAGGGGTGCGCGAGGCCGTCCGCGCCTCGCTGGGCGACGAGTGGGAGATCCTCGAGGTGATCCCCGCCGCCTAGCGGCGTTCGCCGATCAGGTCTCCCCGCGAAATCGCAGTTGATGAGCTGCGATCATCCGTTCGTAGGTCCGACCGATCGAGGCGGCCACCGCATCGAGGGCCGCCTCGGCCACGGGTCCCGGAGCCGAGCCTTCGTAGACGGCGACGAACAGGCTCGAGACGCGGCCGTCCTGCAGGACCGGAAGCCCTCGGATCCGCGCGCCGGTGTCGAACCCGAGCGACTGGAAGAGCCGCACCTCCGCGGCGCTGTCGCCGACCACGCCGTTGGCCATGCGGCCGCCGGCGACGATCTCCGCGAGGCACCCGGTCTCGGCCAGGGGAACCGAGAGGGAGCTCAGGTCGCGCTGCACACCGCGAAACACGGAGCGCGAGGCCAGCAGGCGATCCTCGTGCAGGGCAAAGAGGCAGGCGCCGTCGGCGAGGGTCCCGGCGATGGCCAGGGCGGCCCGCACCATCCCGTCGTGATCCGAGGCCGCTCCGAGCTGCTCCTCGGCGCGCGACAGCAGAGCGGCCGGGTCGTCCCGCTCCCGGGGCGTTCGTTCGGCACCCGGAAGTCGGGGCAGGCGCGCGCGACCGGCGGGCGATGGAGTCCCTTCGCTGACGCCCGAGGGCCGGCGAATCGAAGCTGCCGCCATCCCCCGAAGGAAGCTCGCGTCGTCACTCAACTCGGCCTCGGGGGGAAGCTGCGCCAGACCGAGAGCCTCGAGGTCCCGTGAGGGCTCCGGCTCCTGGCGAGCGACCGGCTTCGCCTCCTCCTCCATGAGGGCGCGCAGGCCTTCGACGCAGCCGGGGGGCGGGACCCCGAGCCAGCGCTCCTGGAGGAACGCCAGGCGGACCTCGCTGACGACGTAGGGGACGACCCGCTTGTGGCAGGCCCGCGCGAGGGCTTCGACGCGCACCCCCTCGTTCGGATCCCGCATGATGACGTGCAGCTCGCCGCGCTCCAATCGGAGCGGAAGGGCGCCGTGGAGCGCCATCAGGCTCTGGGAGAGGCAGGCCACGGCCGCAGGGTCGGGGGCCTCGAGCCAGTCCGCGGGGGGCCGATCGACGCCCAGGAACTCCGCCAGGAGCTCTTCGAGGCGCTCGGGTTCCACGGCCCCGGACCGAAGGAGCTGGGTGCCCAGACGGCCGCCGAGGACGACCATGCCGTGCGCGGCCTGATCGAGGGAGTGGGAGGGGACGCCCTGCTCGCGCAGGAATTGCCCGAAGGATTGGGAAAGCTGCATCGCGCCTCGTGCATCGGCGCGACGGTCGCCCGGGCTTGAGCCGGGCCCCGAGGGTCGACCCCGTGCCGGCTGGAGGAGAGACGCCGCTATCCTGCGGGCGCGTCAGGAGGGAAGAATGGGTCTGGTGGACGAGGTCGCGGTGTTGATGAAGCAGGCGATGAAGGCCAAGGACGCCCCACGCGTGGCCGCCTTGCGCGGGATCCGTGCGGCCTTCCTCACGGAGATGAAGAAGGACGGCTCCGACACGCTCTCCGATGAGGTGTGCGTGGGTCTGTTGCGGCGCCTGGAGAAGCAGCGCGGCGAGAGCATCGAGGCCTTCGACGCCGCGGGCCGCGAGGATCGGGCGGCCGCGGAGCGGGCCGAGCTCGCGGTGGTGCAGGAGTTCCTGCCGAGCCTCGCCGATGAGGAGACGACCCGAGGGTGGGTCGAGGCCGCGATCGCCGAGAGCGGCGCGCAAGGCCCCAAGGAGGTTGGCAAGGTCATGGGCGCCTTGATGAAGGCCCACAAGGGCGAGGTGGACGGCGGCATCGCCCAGCGGCTCGCCCGCGATCTGCTGGCTGGCGAATAGGTCCTTCGCTCCTGACCGACCGGTCTTACGCCCGGGTCGGATGGGTCAAGCCCGGGCGGATTCGATCCGATGGGCGAGGGCGTGACGGAGCGGGTCGGCAACGAGCGGGAGGCGGGGCGCCAGATGAAGGGCGTCGTCGTCGTCGGGGTGGTCAAGTACCTGCGTCTCTGGTCGCGCCGCCAGCCCGGCCGCGCCCTTCGGCTCTCGGAGGCCGCCCATCAGCTGCTCGAAGGGACCCCGATCGTGCCCAGTGGCTGGTACGACTACGAGGCCTATCTCGAGCTGATGAGGGCGGTTCACGAGGAGGTCTTCCGGGGCCGCGACGACGCCTTGATCGGCTTCGTCACCGCGGGTGTGCCCGACGTGTATCAGGGTCCTCATCGCCATCTGGTGCGGACCGGGGAGCCCGACCGGACGCTCCGGGATCTCGAGGCCCTGTGGTCGACCTGTCATTCGTTCGGCAAGCCGCGCGCCGACGTCGGCACGACCGACGCCACCGTGTGCTTCGCCGGTGTCGACGGGATGACGCGCCTCGAAGGGCTGGTCAATGCGGGCTGGGTCGGCGGGGTGATCGAGTTCGCGGGGGCGCGTGACCTCCAGTGGGAGTGGCTCACGGAACCCTGGTATGGCGCGCCGGACCTGAAGGTCGCCTACCGCTGGCGCTGAGCGGCTCGCGTCGATCCGTCGACTCGCTGGCGCCACTCGCGTCGATCCGTCGACTCGCTGGCGCGGCTCGCGGCGATCAGGGGGCTGCGGTCGGCGCGGCGAAGGGCTCGGACCCCTCGGGTGGAGCCGGCAGGTCGAGTGAGATGCCTCGCGCGACGTCCTCCAGCATGAGCTGGACCATGTTCTGCTCGTGGGCGCTCACGTGGGGCTCGTCGGTGAGCGTCTCGAGCGCCACGTCGCCCGTGACGTAGCCGCGCGGGGGGCGCGGCAGCAGCTCGCGATCCGGGTGCTCCCCGTCCAGGAAGCGATAGCCGCGCAGCTCGCCCAGCACGAAGGGACCCGAGCGACCCGCGTCGCGCAGCACCTTTCCGTAGAAGCGCAGGGGGAAGCTCAGGTCGGCCCGATCGAGCTCGCCCTTGAACGTCGCGAACGCGACGGGGCTCCCATCGAGGCTCCGCAGGTTGGCGTCGAAGCGGTAGAAGCCCGGCTCGTCGACTGCGACGCCGACGTCGATGCGAAGGCTTCCCTCGTCGACCCCCTCGTCGTAGAGCCCGGTGAAGCGCGCCGGAAGCCGCTCGATCGGCGTCAAGAAGGCGCGCAGCGTCTCCTCGTAGCTCTGGCCGGGCGCGTACTCGAAGCGGACGTGCAGCAGCAGGTTTCCGTGGTGATCGCCGAAGAGGTCGAGCGGCAGATCGAGGGCATGGTGATCGCCGGTCCAGGTGAAGGCGACCGGCTGCAGGGCACCCTCCGCTCCGGCGCGTCCCTCGCGCGTGACGGAAGCCTCGAGCAGGCGGACGGCGACCCGCCGACCGTGGTCCTCGACCTCGAGCCTGGCGTGGAGCGTCTCGTCGCTGAAGTAGAAGTAGCGGTCGGCCGTCAGCATCGACGTGATGATCGTCTCGGGGTCGGGTCCCGTCTCGGGAATCGGCCGCGGTCGCTCGTGTCGCCGGTTGGGCTCGAGGAGGTCGCCGTGATCCTCGGTGAGGCGCCCCGAGTCGGCGGGGTAAGGCGTGGCGGCCAGGTAGCGCTGCACTGCGGGCGGCAGCTCCTCGGGAGGAGGGAGAGGCAGAGCGGGCGGCGACGGCGGCGGCCCGGGTGCGGCCACGTCGGGGGTGGGCGGCGCCTCTCCCCCGACGGGCCGATCCTGCGACGTCAGCAAGGCCAGCGCGAACGCGATGACGAGCACCGCGCCCAACACCAGTACCACGCGAAAGCGTCGCCCCGGGCTCAACCGACCCGCCCCGGTTCCCGGACTACCAGCCCATGTTCGAGATGAACTTCGTCTTCATCTCGTAGTGGTCGAGGTTGTAGCCGCTGCAGGTCCAGGCGGCGACGTGGTTCGTCCACTTCGGTGTCTTGCACATGCTGCTGGTCGAGGTCTTGTAGTTCACGGCGCCCGCCGAGTGGAAGGCCACCGC
>JAJDAR010000175.1 GCA_029261775.1 Deltaproteobacteria bacterium
GTGCCGATCGATCGTGACGTCCTGATCGCGCAGGAAGAGCACCTGGTGCTGCATCCAGGCGTGGTACAGCTCCTTGGCGCGGATCTCGTCGAGGGGCTCGGAGAGGTCGAGGCCCGAGACCTCGGCGCCCAGGGCGCCGGCGACCGGCTCGACGTGGAGATGCTCGTAGTCCATCGGGGTCTCCTTCGCGCGAAGTCGGGAGGGTATCCCGGCCGCGCGAGGCGTGCCGGAAACCGGGCGATCCGGCGGCGGGCCAGCCGATCAGACCGCAGGGCCCGCCGATCAGACCGCAGAGCCCGCCGATCAGACGGTGGGAGCCGCGACCCGGGCGCGGTACCGGTCCTTCCACAGGAAGGCGCGCACGATCGCGCCCGCGGCGACCAGGCCGCACAGGACATTCACGGTCATCGCGGCCCGCGAGGCGGGGTCGAAGTCGCCGATCGCCTGGGCGATCGCCGTGCGCAGGTAGATCCCGCTCATCGCGACCCCGGCGACCGCCCAGCCCAGGCAGCGCCGCCGGATCTCCGGGTCGCCGATGCCGAGGCTCAGCTGCCGCCGCAGCTTCCCGGCGTAGACGAAGGCTTCCGCCGACCCCCAGACGGTCACCGCGGGACGGCCCAGGATGCCGAACCAGGGCCAGGGGCCCTCGAAGCCCAGCCGGTCGAAGCCTGGGCCCAGGGCGTGTCCGACCCAGCTGACCGCCAGCGCGACACTGATCAGGCCCCAGATCGTGGCCCCGATCCGGTCCGGCCGGAAGATCCGCCAGGTGGAGGCGGCCATCATGACGCCGCCGACGTCGACGGCGAGGAGCGCCGATCCCCAGGTCCAGGCCAGCCAGTCCGGGGCGGCCTGCTGGGCCCAACGGCTCGCCAGGATCAGGCTGTAGCCGAGGCCCCCGATCAGCAGGAAGGCCACGCCGATCGTGAGCTCCGGCAGCTCCCGGGTGCGGCGGGCCAGCAGCAGCATGCGCACCCCGACGACCAGGCAGACGGTCAGGAAGGAGCCCATGGCGATGAGCTGAAGGGCGGCCATCCCGGGCTCATCGGTCCGCAAAAACGGAGGCTTGAAGCCGCGGGCGGAAGGTTCGGCGACGGCCCGGTCCTGTGACCGCACCCGTCACACCCCGGACCGAGAATCATCCCGTATCTTCCGAGGGGGGTGAGGGATCGTGAACGCTGTCGACGTCGCGAGTGATCCTGGGGTCGGGGCTGCAGCCGCCGCGAAGGCCGGGGCTTTGCCGGAGGTGGGCCCCGGGGTTCTCTCCGCACTGGAGGGTGTGCCGGTCGTCCAGCTCGAGCTGGCTGCCGTGGCCGCCCTGCTCGGGGTCGCCATCGTGCTGCTCGCTCTCGTGCTCCGCCGGCTGCGAAAGGATGCAACCGCCGAGTTGGCTCCGCACTTCGAGCACCTGGCGGCAAGCCAGGAGCGGAGCGAGCGGGCCCTCCTGCAGGAACTCTCCCGCAACCGCGAGGAGCTGACCCAGGGCACCCGGCACCTGCGCGAGGAGGTCGGGGGCACCATCCGCGGCGTCGGCGAGACGGTCGAGAAACGCCTCGAGGACGTGCGCGGCGTGATCGACCTGCGTCTGCTCGGGATCCGCCAGGAGAACGACAAGAAGCTGGAAGAGATCCGCGTGACCGTCGACGAGAAGCTGCAGGGGACGCTCGAGAAGCGGCTCGGAGAGTCGTTCCGCCAGGTCAGCCTCCGGCTCGAGGCCGTCCACCAGGGCCTCGGGGAGATGCAGAACCTCGCGGTGGGCGTCGGCGATCTCAAGAAGGTCCTGACGAACGTCAAGACGCGGGGCACCTGGGGCGAGGTGCAGCTCGAGGCGCTGCTCGATCAGATGCTCGCGCCGGGCCAGTGGGACCGGCAGGTCCAGGTGCGCCGGAACAGCGCGGAGCGCGTCGACTTCGGTGTTCGCATGCCCGGGGCCGGAGGCGACGAGGGCGACCCGATCTGGCTGCCGATCGACGCGAAGTTTCCGCAGGAGGACTACCAGCGCCTGGTCGAGGCGCAGGAGCGCGGTGAGGCCGGGGCAGCCGCCGAGGCGGGCAAGGCCATGGAGGCCTCCGTGCGCAGCGAGGCGCGGACGATCCGCAGCAAGTACATCAATCCGCCGGCCACCACCGACTTCGCGCTGCTCTTCCTGCCGACCGAGGGGCTCTACGCGGAGGTGCTGCGGCGACCGGGGTTGGCCGACAGCCTCCAGCAGGATCAGCGGGTCATCCTCGCGGGACCGACGACCCTCGCGGCGCTGCTGAACAGCTTGCAGATGGGCTTCCGCACGCTGGCCATCCAGAAGCGCAGCGCCGAGGTCTGGAAGCTGCTCGGCGCGGTGAAGACGCAGTACGGGAAGTTCGGTGAGCTGCTGGCGAAGGTCGAGAAGAAGCTCGACGAGGCCTCGAGCACGATCGGCCAGGCCTCACGCCGGACCGAGCAGATCCAGAAGCGCCTGGGCAAGGTCCACGAACTGCCGGAGGAGGAGGTGGCCTTGCTGCTGCCGGAGGGCGAAGGCCCCGAGTAGCGGCAGCTGCCGCCACGTCAGTCGTGCGCGGCCCTCCCGTGGAGCTGCTTTCCGTCCCAGCGAACGACGACGTCCCGGACCGCGACCCGCGACCACCGGAAGTCGTCGAGCAGCTCCGTCGGCGTGGTCGGCTCGGCCTTCGGCCGAAGACCGGCCAGCTGCGCGAGGAAACCCACCAGGGCGGGCGCATCGAGCCCCGCCCGGAGCTGTTCGACGTCGACCGAACCGTGGAGCTTGGCCAGCTTGGCGCCGCGCTCCTCGAGCAGCAGGAAGTGGTGGCGATAGGCGGGGCGCGGCAGGCCGAGCAGCTCCTGGAGTCGCACCTGGGTCGCAGTCGAGGCCGCGAGGTCGTGCCCGCGCACGACCCGTGTGACGCCGGCCGCCGCGTCGTCGACCGGGGTTCCGAGCTGGTAGGCGATGGCGCCGTCGCGCCGGCGCACGATGGGATCTCCGAAGACGCGCTCCGGGTCCTGGGACAGATCGCGCCCCGCCTCGTCGGCCAGGCCGAGCCAGCCCGAGGGCAACCGCGCGCGGAGGGGCTCTTGCGACGCACGCCAGCCCGCGGCGGGCAGCGGGCGCCCGCGACACGTCCCGAGGTAGCGAACACCCCCGTCGGGCGTCGGCGTTCCGCGGGCGCGAAGGTCCGCGCGGGAGCAGGCGCAGGGATACAGGTGCCCGTCCGCGGCGAGGCGATCGAGGGCGGCCTCGTGGGCCCCCCGATGGGCGCTCTGGACCACGGTCTCGTCGAAGTCCAGCCCGAGCCAGGCCAGGTCCCGAACCATCTGCTCGGCCCACGCGGGCCTGCAGCGCTCGGGGTCGAGGTCCTCGAGGCGCAGCAGGTAGCGGGCCGAGGCGGCCCGCGCATCGAGCCATCCGAGCAGCGCCGCCAGCAACGTGCCTGGATGCGCGAGACCGGTCGTCGAGGGTGCGAAGCGCCCGACCCCGGTCCCGCTCAGCCGATCGGCTTGCGAGCTCACGAAGCGTCGGGGTCTTCGCCGGGCAGCGCCAGGGTCGGATCGAGCCAGCGAAGGATGCGCGCATTCTCCTCTCGCGGATACGTGTGGGAGAGGTCCTCGATCTCGCGGTAGACGAGCGCGGCACCCGCCTTCGCGAGCTCGTCCCGGGCGTGGCGCGCCAACGCGACGGGGAACATCCAGTCGCGGGCGCCGTGCACGAGATGGATCGGCCGGCCCTGCGCGCGAGCCAGGTTGCCGACCTCGAGGTTCAGCGGATGCAGCACCCCCGAGACCGGCGCCAAGGCCGTGTAGGGCGCGTCCTCGGCCAGGCCGGCGAGCAGCGTGAAGGTCGCGCCGTCGGACAACCCGGTCAGCAGCACCCGCGTCCGATCGACGGGAAATCGCTCGCAGAGGAACGAGACCATCGAGGCCAGCGCCTGGCCGTCGGCAGCGGGCGCCTGCAGGGACCAGGTCGTGCCACGAGAGGTCGGCGCCAGCAACAGGCAACGCCGGCTGCGCGCCTCGCGGAGCCAGGTCCAGAGGAAGTCGGCGCCGTGGCCATAGCCGCCGTGCAGGGCGACGATCAGCGGGAGCGGCGTGGTGGCATCCGCGGTCTCGGGCACGTAGAACACGAAGCCGCCCCGCTTCGTCCGATCCTTGCCCTCGGCTCCCACGTGCAGGCCCAAGCTCACGCCCTCCGGTGCGTCGGGGTCGAGCTCCGCCAGGCGTCCGTGCCAGGGCTCCTCCGCGAACAGCGTCCCCATCGGAGGAAGCGCGAAGCGCATGGGATAGAGCTGCTCCTGGGCGCGGCAGGCCGAGCGCAGCGCGTCGAGAATGCGTGGCACGCCATTCTCTCCGGCACTCTCGCTGCAGAAGGCCTCCAGGGCGTCGCGGGTCAGCTCGGCGGCGCGCACCAGCCCGTCGCGCAGCAGGTCCGCGCCGACCGGAGGTGGGTGCTCGAGCAGCGGGGCGATCGACTCCGCCTGGCGCCGATGCAGGGGCGCCAGCTTCTCGCGCAGGCTCGGCAGCGCGGGGGGATGGAGATGCCGCGCCGCGGCTTCGAGTGCCCGCAATCCAGCGAGCGTCGCGGCTCCGACCTCCGCGACGCGCTCGCGGAACGCGGTCAGCTCGGCATCCAAGGCAGGAGACCCCCTCGGCGCTTCGCGGGCCGGACCGGGCTTCGAATCCGGGCCCGAGTCGTGCACGAGGCGCGTAGGTTACTCTACCCCGGGATGGAGACACGCCACGAGGCCGGCGGTGACGCGCTGGTGCGGACGCTCTCGGAGGATGGGGGCATCACGGTCCGGGCGCTGTCGGCGACCGACCTGGTCCGCGAGGCGGCGGAGCGCCACGGCACGTCGGCGCTCGCCACGCTGGCACTCGGTCGCGTGCTGATGGGAGCGATCCTGCTGGGGGCCGGGGGAAAGCACGGGGAGACGGTCCAGGTGCGCTTCCGCGGCGGAGGCCCGCTGCGCACCCTGCTCGCCATCGCCAACGCCGAAGGGGAGGTACGGGGCTACGTGGGCGATCCCGCCGCGGGCAGCGCGACCACGCTCAGCGTCGCGCAGGGCATCGGGCTCGGAGACCTCTCGGTGGTCCGGCACCGCCCGGGGTGGAAGGAGCCCTACACGGGGATCGTCCCGATCGTGTCGGGGGAGGTCGGGGAGGACCTGGCCCTCTACCTGACGGAGAGCGAGCAGACCCCTTCCGCGGTCGGGTTGGGCGTGCAGCTCGACGACGAGGGCCAGGTGGTCGCCGCCGGAGGCTTTCTCGCGCAGGCGCTCCCGGATGCGGACGAGAGCCTGCTCGGACGTCTGGAGGCCAACGTGCGCGCTCTGCCCGGGCCGTCCGAGCTCGTCCGGAGCGGCGCCGGCGCGCCCGGTCTCGCCGAGCGTCTGCTCGACGGGATCGGTGGACGGGAGCTGCGACGAGGGCCGGCCCGCTACCGCTGCAGCTGCGACCGTGACCGGGTGATCCGCGCGATCGCGCTGCTCGGCCGCGAGGAGGTCGAGCAGCTGCACGCGCAGGGAGAGCTGGTCGAGGTGCGCTGCGAGTTCTGCGGGGAGCGCTACGAGGTCGACCCCGATCACGTTCGCGCGCTCTTCCCGGACGCCTGAGCTCCTCGTGGAGGTCGGTCTCTTCATCCCCTGCTACGTCGAGCAGCTGTCTCCCGAGGTCGGGCTCGCGACCGCGCGCCTGCTCGAGGTCGCGGGCTGCACGGTGCACTACGACCCCCAGCAGACCTGCTGCGGGCAACCCTTCCTGAACATGGGCGCCACGGCCAGCGGCGCGAAGCTCGCCCGTCGTCACCTGCAGCTCTTCGAGCGCTACGAAACGGTGGTGTGTCCCTCCGGCAGCTGCACCGCGACCGTGCGCCATCGCTACCCGGAGCTCGGAGTCGGCGAGGAGCCGGCAGGGCGTGCCCTGCGCGCGCGCACCTTCGAGCTGAGCGAGTTCCTGGTGAATCAGCTCTCGCGCAGCCACTTCGGGAGCGAGTTCCCGCATCGGGTCGCCCTGCTGCAGAGCTGCCATGGTCTACGCGATCTCGGCCTCGGCTCGGGCAGCGAGCAGGTGCACGGACGACGCAGCTCGCCTGCCGAGGAGCTGCTGCTGGCGGTGCGCGGCCTGACCTTCGTGCCGACGGCCCGCGACGAGTGCTGTGGCTTCGGCGGAACCTTCGCGGTCAAGTTCCCCGAGGTCTCTGCGCGCATGGGGCGGGCGCGGCTCAGGGAGTGGGCGGAGGCCGGAGCCGAGTACGTGACCGGCACGGACGTGAGCTGCCTGCTGCATCTCGATGGGCTGCGGCGCAAGGAGGGCTTCGGGCCCGAACCGATCCACCTGGCCGAGCTGCTGGCAACCGGAGACGTGGCGTGACCCGACCGCTCGGTCTCCCGACCGGAGGCTCGGCATGACGCAGGCGCTCGAGCTCGCGGCCCGACGCACCCTGCCGGACGAGGGCGCCGTCACCCGGCACGACGGTGCGGTCTTCGATCTGAGACGCAGGCGCGACCTGGCGGCGGCGGAGGTGCCGGACTGGGAGGCCCTTCGCGAGCGGGCCGCTGCGCTGAAGACGCACACCCTGGATCACCTCGACACCTATCTCGAGCGCTTCGAGGCGCGTGCCACCGAGGCCGGTGCCGTGGTCCACTGGGCAGAAGACGCGGCCGACCTGCGCCGCATCGCGACCGAGCTGCTTCGCGCGCACAAGGTGGAGCGGGTCGCCAAGAGCAAGAGCATGCTCACCGAGGAGTGCGGGCTCAACGCACACCTCGAGTCCCAGGGCATCCACGTCGTCGACACCGATCTCGGCGAGCGCATCGTGCAGCTCCAGGGAGAACCGCCCTCCCACATCATCGTGCCCGCGATCCACCGCTCCCGGGCCGAGATCGGCGCCCTGTTCCACGAGCGGATGGGGACGCCTCGCGGCGAGACGGATCCCGAGAAGCTGACCCGGGCCGCCCGGCGCGACCTGCGTAGCCGCTTCCTGTCGGCCCAGGCGGGGATCACCGGGGTGAACTTCGCGGTGGCCGAGACCGGCTCGATCGTCGTGTGCACCAACGAGGGGAATGCGGATCTCGGCATGAGCATCCCGCGCCTCCACGTGGCCTGCATGGGCCTCGAGAAGCTGGTCCCGCGCATGGAGGATCTGCCGGTCTTCCTGCGCCTGCTGGCGCGGAGCGCGACCGGCCAGCCGATCACCGCCTACACGAGCGTCGTCACGGGCCCTCGCGAAGGGGCGGAGCTGCACATCATCGTGGTCGACAACGGCCGCTCGGCGCTGCTCGCCGACCCTGGGCACCGGAGCGCACTCGGCTGCATCCGTTGCGGCGCGTGCCTGAACACCTGCCCCGTCTATCGCCGGGCGGGGGGGCACGCCTACGAGGGTCCGATCCCGGGACCGATCGGCGCGGTGCTCGCGCCGGCCCTGCATCCGGCCGGCGCAGCCCTGCCCCACGCCTCGTCCCTGTGCGGCAGCTGCACGGCGGTCTGTCCCGTCCGCATCGACCTCCACGATCAGCTGCTCGCCTGGCGCCGGGAGCTCCCACGACCCCGCGGCGAGGCGTTGCTCGGCTGGCTCGCGGCGCTCGTGCTGCGCAGCCCGAGCCTCTACCGGCTCGCCGGGCGGCTCGGTCGCTTGTCGTGGCCGATCCTGGGAGTGCGGTTCCCGGGCAATCCGGCCGCAAGCTGGCTGCGCGGCAGGAAGCTCCCGCGGCACCCGGGTGCGAGCTTTGCGTCGCGTTGGGCCCGGCGCGGCCAAGGGACCGGGCCGTGACCGCCCGCGACGACATCCTCGCCCGGGTCGCCGCGGCGGCGACCCATCGCGCCAGCCATCCCGGCGGCCACACGCCCGCAACACTCGAGACCGGCTTCGACCGCTTCGCTTCGCGTCTGCGCGGGGTCGGCGGCGAAGCGCACGGCCCCGTGCCCGCGTGGTCGGCGGGCGAGGCGGCCAGCCGGGTGGTCGCGCTGCGGGCCGACGGGGGCAGCATCTTCGCGGCCGAGAGCGCGGCCGACCT
The DNA here is from genome assembly GCA_029261775.1 of Deltaproteobacteria bacterium. Taxonomy (GTDB): domain Bacteria; phylum Myxococcota_A; class UBA9160; order UBA9160; family UBA6930. The sequence continues at coordinate 7,995 of JAJDAR010000175.1, forward strand.
GCTCGGACCGGGCCCCTGGGTCGTGCCCCCGGCGGAGCTGGCCCCGATCGCCTTCGAGGACGTCGCGGTCGCCCTGATGCTGGGCACGGTCGCGGTGGCGGAGAACGCCGCCGTCGCGCTGCTCGGACGAGAAGCCCCACAGCGGGCGATGCCCTTCCTGTGCCGCCACCTGATCCTCCTGGTGCCCGCGAACAGCATCGTTCCGGATCAGCACGCGGCGCAGGCGGCGCTTCCGGCCGACGCCTTCGCCCACCATCACCTGACCTGGATCAGCGGCCCCTCCAAGACCGCCGACATCGAGCAGACCCTGGTCTACGGCGCACACGGCCCGCTCACCCTCGACGTGATCGCCTACGGCGAGGTGGCCTGAGCGAGCACAGCCCCCAGCCCGATCCCGGCGGGACCTGGGTCAGTTCGCCTGTGCGCCCGAGGCCGCCTGGAAGGACAGCCGGACTTCGAGGCCGCCCTCGCTCCGGTTCTGGGCGCGCAGCCGGGCGCCCATCTCGTCGGCGAGCCCGCGAACCAGGGACAAGCCGATCCCGGTGCCCTGGGCGCGGCGAGTCAGCTCGGACTCGCCCCGGTAGAACGGTTCGAAGATGCGCTTCAGATGCTCCCCGGCGACGCCGGGCCCGCAGTCGCGCACGTTCAGGCTCACGCCGCTGCCCTCCCGCGCGCATGCGACGACGATGCGTTTGTCCCGCGCGTCGCGGGCGTACTTGAGGGCGTTGTCGACCAGGTTGAAGACCACCTGCAGGACGGCGTCCCGGTCGAAGCGGACGGGCGGAAGACCCGGCTCGAGCTCGACCTCGAGCGAGAATCCCTGGGCCTCGGCGTGCGGCGTGAGCACCGCGACCGCCTCGCGCGCGACCGCACCGAGGTCGCCGACCGACCAGCTCATCTCGCGCGTGCCTCGCTCGAGGCGCGAGAACTCGAGCACGTTGTCGATCAGTCGCGAGAGGCGCTCGGACTCCGCCGTGATCGTGCCGTAGTACTCCTGCCGCTTGTCATCTCCCGCCACGATGCCGTCGCGCAGCATCTCGGCGTACATGCGGATCGACGTCAGCGGGGTCTTCAACTCGTGGGAGACCGCCGCGACGAAGTTGCTGCGCCGCTCCGAGAAGCCGACGACCACGGCCACCATGCGGTAGAGGGCAAACAGCCCGACGCTGCCGGTCAGCAGCAAGGCCAGCGAGAGCAGTAGGATCGTCCGGGCACCGCCGGTCCCGGCGAGCTGCGGCAGCGCGAGGTCGACGCTCAGGGCATCGAAGGGCTCGGCGAAGCGATGGCGGTAGCCGTAGGCCGCGGGCCCCGACGAGAGAGGGAGCTGATCTCCCACACCGATCCTCGCGCGAGCTCCGGGGATCGCCTGGGACGGAAAGGCCGCCTCCAGCAGGTTGGCTTCGAGCGCCGCCACGTCGAGGATCAGGCCTTGTCGGAACGCACGGGGGCCGCGCCAGACGGTGCGGTGCAGAACCAGGTGGCCTCCGCCGAGATCGAAGCCCAGCATCGGATCGATCACCACGGGGCCCATCGCCGCACTGGGCTGCGCGTTCTTGCCGGACGAATCGATCGACGGCCGTCGCGCGGCCGATGGCGGTGCTGCGGCCGGCGCCACCCGCTTCGCCGCCCGCTCGTTCCGGGCCAACGCGGCCTTGGGGTCCGGAGCCACCGGCACGGCAGGTAGCCGTGCCTCGGTCTTGGGCTGCAGACGGCCGATGAGCCCTTCCTCGGTCGCCGTCGCAGCGCTCCCTTCGCCGGCTGGGGTCGGTGCCGAGGCGAACGTGTCGGCACGCGGGCCGGGCCGGGCCGCGCTCGCGAAGCCCCGATCGAGGTCGACCTGACCGAGGTCGTCCGCTCGTAGCTCGTCGAGCTCGGCTTCGGCTGCGGCTTCGGCTTCGGCTTCGGCTTCGGCGGCGAAGGTGGGACTCGCGGTCGAAGGCGAGGCATCGGAGAGCGCTTCGGCCGCCAGGCGCTCTCCGGTCCACGCGTCCGCGCGCGACCGGGGGTCACTGAGCGCGTTCTCTTGCAGCTCCTGGCCAGCCCGCGGTTGGACTTCGAGCGAAGACGGCGCGGACGCGGCGCCGAGCGCGCGGCCTCGGTCCTTCCTCTCCGGGGTGTCTGCGCGCGCGATCTGGATCTCGCGCTGTGCGACGTACGGAGCCTCGGCGGGTAGCACCTTCTGGCTGCGGTTGCTGCGCAGCTTCGCGCCCCGATTGAGCGATTGGATCGCGTCGTACGCTTCGGCGACGACGCTCGGCTCCTGCTGCCGGTTGGCGACCTCCTTCTCCCCGCTCTTGCCGACCGCGACGGTGGTCCCCGGCTGCTGGGCCACCGTTTCCGGCACCGGAGGTGCCTCGGGCGGCACTTCCGCGGTCGTCGTGGGTGCTGGCGTCTGGGGCCACGCCTCGGCCACCAGCTGACGCAGGCGCTCTGCAGCGGCGCGTGCCGTGTCCGTGGGCTCCGGCCAGCCGGCGGGTCCATCGCTCCCGCGCGGCTGCAACGGGGTGTGGATCCGTCCGTCGCCGTCGATCTCGAAGTAGCCGACCACGAAGGGCCGTTCGGGCGGATCCGCCAGCGGAGAGCGCAGCAGCACGCCCGGTGGGGTACCGGCGGGCGACCAGGCATGTCGGTAGTGGCCGACGGGACGGGCCTCTTCGGCGACCAGGAAGTCCGAGAGGAAGCGCTCCATCTCGTCGAAGACGCGCTCGGCCACGGTGCGATGGCGGGCGGCGCGCTCGACCTCGACGCTCTCGAGCGCGCGCCGCACGAGGAAGACGCCAGGCACGAGCAGCGCCACGGCCAGCAGGACGAAGACGAGACGGATGCGTGTCACGGGTCAGCCCGCCAGCCGATAGCCTTCGCCACGGACCGTCTCGATCGCATCGCGCGCGGGACCCAGCTTCTTGCGCAGCTTGGCGATGTGCATGTCCACGGTGCGGGTCTCGAGACGGTCGGGCCGGTCGAAGCCCCAGACCTCCTGCAGCAGGGTGCGGCGGCTCACGATGCGTCCGCGCTCGCGGGCAAGCAAGGAGAGCAGCTCGAGCTCGCGGCGCGACAGCTCGATCTCCCCTTCCTCGTGGATCGCGATGCGACGTTCGGGCTCGACACGGACCCCACCGATCTCGAAGGGCGGATCCGGCGCGGCCCGTTCGGTGCGCCCCGCGCGGCGGAGCAGTGCGTCGACCCGTGCCATGAGCTCTGCGATCGAGAAGGGCTTGGTCACGTAGTCGTCGCTGCCGCAGCGAAAGCCGCGCACCACGTCCTCCTCCGCCCCACGCGCCGTCAGCATCAGGATGGGCAGGCGAGGCCACAGCGCGCGCAGCTCCTCGCAGACCTCGAAGCCGCTCTTGCCCGGCAGCATGATATCGAGCAGGACCAGGTCGTACTGGCCCGTGGAGCCCTCGCGCAGCCCTTCTTCGCCGGTGCTCGCGGCGGTCGGGGTGTGACCGTGATAGGCAAGGACGTCGCAGAGCCCGCGCTGGATGGCGGGCTCGTCCTCGACCACGAGGATGCGCATCGGATCGCTGTGCGTGGAGTCGTGCATGGCTTCGGGAGTGTAGTTCCCGTCGGCCGCCCGGCGTGTCGACCTGTGTAAATCGCACGTAAACCCCTCGCGGCCCCCTTTACGTGGCTTTTTCAGCTCGGTGCCGATGCATCCGGTACTTCTGGACGAGCGAGACCCGAGCTCGCCGCCCCGACGAGCGAGGAGACGGATTCCCGCCCGCATACGAGCGAGGAGACGATCTCCCGCCCACATCGAAAGGAGAAGACCGATGGCCTTCAAGCTGACCGAACGGATCCGCGCCTTGCTGCGCGCCGACGCGCACGGCGTGCTCGACGCACTGGAGGAGAAGAGCCTCCTCCTGAAGCAGCATCTCCGCGATGCCGAGCTCGAGCTGCTGCAGAAGCGGGCTCGGGTCGGCGCCCTCGCCGACGAGGAGAGCCGTCTCCGCGATGAGCTGGGCCGGCAGGAGGCGCTCGTCGCGGCCCTCGACGAGGACGTGCGCATGGCTCTCGCCGGCGGCAAGGAGGAGCTCGCGCGCTTCGCCGTGCGACGCCTGCTGCCCGAGCGCCGCGAGCTCGAGCAGCGCCGGGCGAGCCTGGAGGACGTCGGCCAGACCCTCGACAAGCTGCGTCGGCGGCTGGAGGAGCAGGAGGGCGCCTATCCGGAGCTGGTCCAGCGAGCCCGGGCGCGGCTTGCCGAGGCGCGCCAGGGAGAGGCGACCCCCGACCGGCTCGACCTGGGAGCCGACCTGCCCGAAGAGGAGGTCGAGCTGGAGCTGCTGCGCCGGCGCGGCGCAGCGGCGGGAGGGCAGGCGTGATGCTGTGGCACGGATTCTCCCGCACGCTCCTGTTCGGCATGCTTGCGGCCGCCGGCTGGCCGGCCATGGGCCTGCTCCTTTCGGGTCTGCTCGGCCCGAACGAATCCCTCTCTCTCTACCTCGTGGGCCTGGCGGCGGTCTACGTGGCCGGGCTCGGCAACAGCCCGCGCCGCGCGCTCGGCCAGGGCCTGCTCGCGATCGCGCTGGGCGCGGGCGTGCTGCTGCTGGCACCGAGCTCGATCGCGGCCGCGGCGGGTGCCGCGGCCATCGTGGGCCTGGGCCGTGCGCGCCTGTTCTCAGCGAGCCGACCCGCGCGCACCCTGGCTCTGGAGCTCATGACCCTCGGTGGCGGTCTGCTGCTGGCCCGGTTCCTCGCCGCACCGACCGTGCTTCACGTGTGCCTGGCGATCTGGGCCTTCTTCCTGGCCCAGAGCCTCTACTTCCTCGCACCCGACCTCCGGAAGGCGCCCGAAGAGACGGGACTCGATCCCTTCGACGCGGCAGCCGCGCGGGCCGAGGCCCTGCTGCAGGAGGTGCCTTGAACGACGAGCGGCGGCCTCAGCCCGGGAGCCCGATGACTAGTACACGCCCGCCAGCTTGGCGTGATCCCAGCTGACGATCTTCTGGGCCCGCACCCGGATCCCGGTCCGCTTGCGGGCGGTGCCTCGCACCGCGTCGCGGATCCCATCGCCGTCGATCGGACCGTCGATGCTCTTGCTGTTCACCAGGACCAGGAGGTCGACCACCTCGTCGGTGTCGCGAATCAGCTCGGCTTCCCCGTAGATCACGACGCCACGAAGGTGGGCGTACTCTTCGCCATCCTCCACGAGCAGGCTGACGCGGGGATCGCGCTCGAGATTCCTGATCTTCTGGCTCTTGGTGAAGGTGCTCATCACGATCGCGCCGTCGTTCTCGATCCCGAACCACATCGGCATCGGGTGCGGCACGCCGTCCTTGCCGATGGTGTTGATGATCACGGTCTGGGCCTCCGCGAGGAACCGGGCGCGCTCCTCGTCGGTCATGCGGATCTGGTCTCGTCGGGACACGGGGTCCTCCGTCTGGAAGGGCGTTCAGGATAGATGGATCAGCAGCTCGCGGCTCGACCTTCCGCGCCGGTGCTCCCAGAGGAACAGGCCCTGCCAGGTACCGAGACCGAGCCGTCCGTCGACGACCGGGATGGAGAGGGAGGTCTGGGTCAGCGCGGCCTTGATGTGGGCGGGCATGTCGTCGGACCCCTCGGCCGTGTGGGTGTAGAGGGCATCCGTCTCGGGCACGAGGCGGTCCAGCCAGCGCTCGAGGTCGCGTCGGGCCGAGTCGTCGGCGTTCTCCTGGATCACGAGACTGGCCGACGTGTGCTGCAGGAAGAGCGTGCACAGGCCCTCCCGCAGACCGCTCCCGGCCACCTCGGCCTGCGCCCGCCCGGTGAACTCGTGGAGCCCCGGGCCGGGGATCTCGAGGCGGAGGCGGTGGATCACGAAGACCGGTCCGTCCGGGAGCGGCGCACCTCCTCCTCGAAGCGGGCGTTGGCTTCGCGAAGCGCCTTCTCCGGATCGAGGCCTGCCTCGTCCGCCGCCCGCACGAGGCCGAGCAGCCGCTCGCCGAGCGCGCGCTCGTCGAGACCCGGATCCGTTCCGGCCACCGGCATGGCATCGGTCAGGCCCGCCCGCTCGGCGCGCCGCAGCAGCTTCGCCGCCCTCGCCAACGAGGGCAGTGCGAGCGGGATCCCACCCAGGGGGTCCGGCTCGCCCTTGTCTGCGCGCTCGGCGGCCTTGATCGCCTCCCAGCTCCGCGTCTGGGCCGCGGCGTCGGCGACCGACCCGCCAGCGAAGACGTGAGGGTGGCGTCGCACGAGCTTGTCGCAGATGGCCTGGACCACGTCGGCGAACGCGAAGTGTCCGGCCTCTTCTGCGATCCGGGCATGGAAGACGACCTGCAGCAGCAGATCGCCCAGCTCGTCCGCAAGCTCGGCCATGTCCCCGCGGCGGATCGCCTCGTCCACCTCGTAGGCCTCCTCGAGGGTGTACGGGGCGATCGTCTCGAAGCTCTGCTCGAGATCCCAGGGACAGCCCGTCTCGGGATCCCGGAGCCGCGCCATGATCTCCAGCAGGCGGTCGATCGGCATCCGCTCTCCTCGAAAAGTCGATCGTCGACACGACCCTGGCCGATTCCCACGGAACCCGGCGCGGCGCTGCCGATCCTGGCAGATCAGAGCACGCGGCGCAGGTAGCGACCGGTGTGGCTCTCCTTGCACTTGGAGACCTCCTCGGGCGTCCCGGCGGCGATGACCAGGCCCCCGCCGTCACCGCCTTCGGGTCCGAGATCGATCACCCAGTCGGCGCAGCGGATCACGTCGAGATTGTGCTCGATCACGACGACGGTGTTGCCCGCTTCCACCAGCCGCTCGAGCACGGCGAGCAGCTTCTTCAGGTCGTCGAAGTGCAGCCCCGTGGTGGGTTCGTCGAGGATGTAGAGGGTGTTGCCGGTCGCCTTCTTCGAAAGCTCGCGTGCGAGCTTGATGCGCTGGGCCTCGCCGCCGCTCAGGGTCGGCGAGGGCTGTCCGAGCTTCACGTAGCCGAGACCGACCTCGGCGAGGGTCTGGATGCCCGCCAACACGCGGCGCTGGTTCGCGAAGACCTCGAGCGCCTCGCTGATCGAGAGGTCGAGCACCTCTGCGATGTTCAGCCCCTTGAAGCGCACCCGCAGGGTGGCCTCGTTGAAGCGCTTGCCCTTGCAGACCTCGCAGGGCACGAAGACGTCGGCCAGGAAGTGCATCTCGATGCGGCGCACTCCGTCGCCTTCGCACGCCTCGCAGCGGCCGCCCTTCACGTTGAAGGAGAAGCGGCCCGGCTTGTACCCGTAGGTGCGCGCCTCCTGGGTCTGCGCGAACACGTTGCGGATTTCGTCGAATACCTTGGTGTAGGTCGCCGGGTTCGACCGAGGGGTGCGACCGATCGGCCGCTGGTCGATGTCGATCACCTTGTCGACGTGCTCGACGCCGACCAGCCGCTTGTGGCGCCCGACCACGTCGTTGCTCTCGTGCAGGATCCGCTTCAGCGCGGGGTACAGAACGCCGTTGATCAACGTGCTCTTGCCGGCGCCCGAGACGCCGGTCACAGCCACCATCGTCTCGAGAGGCAGGTCCACCGAGACCTCCTGCAGGTTGTTGGCCTCGGCGCCCTCGATGCGAAGCTTGTGCCCGGAGCCCTTTCGGCGCAGGGCCGGGGTCGCGATCGAGTCCTTGCCCGAGAGATACCGTCCCGTGATGGACTTGCCGGCACGACGCAGGCTGGCCGGCGTCCCCGCGAAGACGATCTCGCCGCCGTTCACGCCGGCGCCGGGGCCGAAGTCGACCACGAAGTCGGCCGCCTCGATCGTCTCCTGGTCGTGCTCGACGACGATCACCGTGTTGCCGAGGTCGCGCAGCCTGCCGAGAGTGGAGAGCAGGCGCCCGTTGTCGCGCTGGTGCAGGCCGATCGAGGGCTCGTCGAGGATGTAGAGGACGCCGGTCAGCTCGCTGCCGATCTGGCTCGCGAGGCGGATCCGCTGACTCTCGCCGCCCGACAGCGACGGACCCGGGCGATCCAGGGTCAGGTAGCCGAGGCCGACGTCGAGCAGGAAGCCCAGGCGACCGTTGATCTCCTTCAGCACCTCGTCGGCGATGCGCTTCTCGTTCGGGCGCAGCTTCAGCTCGCCGATGAAGGCGAGGGTCTCACGGATCGTCCGCGCCGAGAGGTCGGGCAGGCTCGCGCCGCCGAGCCGCACGGCGCGGCTCTCGGGGCGAAGACGCTGACCCTCGCAGGTCGAGCACTCGGCCTCGGACAGATAGCGCATGTAGTACTTGCGCATTCCTTCGGACTTGGTCTGACGGAAGCGCCGGTAGAGCTCGTTCAGCGCGCCTTCGAAGCGCCTCTGGAACTCGATCTTGCCGGTCGAGAACTTCATCGACATCGCGACCCTGCGTTCGCCGGTGCCGAAGAGAAGAATGCTGCGATGGCGCTTGGAGAGCTTGCTCCACGGTTTGTCGAAGTCGATCTTGTAGGTCTTCGCGAGGTTGGTGAGGATCGAGCCGGTCCAGCTGTCGGAGCGCTCCATCACCTTGGCCCAGGGCTCGATCGCACCCTCGCGCACGCTCTTCGACGGGTCCGGCACGACCAGCTCCGGGTCCATCTCCGGCTTCGTGCCGAGGCCGTTGCAGTCGGGACACATGCCGAGCGGCGAGTTGAAGGAGAAGCTCTGCGGCGACAGTTCGGGGAAACCCATCTCGCACTTGTGGCAGAAGAGGGCCTCGGAGTAGAGGCGCTCCTCGCCACCGACGATCTGGCAGAGCAAGGAGCCGTTGCCCTTCTTGAGCGCCGTCTCCACGGAGTCGGTGACCCGCGCCGCGAAGCTCCTCTCGGGCCCTTCGGGCACGGCCAGCCGATCGACGACCACGTCGATGGTGTGCTTGCGCTTCTTGTCGAGGGTCGGCAGCTCGTCATCGCGCACCACCTCGCCGTCGATCCGGAATCGGCCGAAGCCTTCCTTCACGGCCTCGTGCAGCAGCTCGCGGTACTCGCCCTTGCGGTTGTCCACCAGCCGGGCCATGACGAGGAAGCGGGTCTTCTTGGGGAAGGAGCGAAGGCGCTCTGCGATCTCGGCGGCGCTCAGCTGCTCGACCGGCTCGTCACACACGTGGCAGTGCTGGTGCCCGATGCGCGCAAAGAGCACTCGCAGGTAGTCGTAGATCTCCGTGATCGTCCCGACGGTGGAGCGCGGATTGTTGCTCGCGGCCTTCTGTTCGATGGAGATCGTCGGCGAGAGCCCGCGGATGTGGTCGTAGCGCGGCTTCTCCATCTGCCCGAGGAACTGCCGCGCATAGGCCGACAGGGACTCGACGTAGCGCCGCTGGCCCTCCGCGTAGATCGTGTCGAAGGCCAGGCTCGACTTGCCCGAGCCGGAAGGACCCGTGAACACGATGAGGCGATGCTTCGGCAGCTTCGCATCGACGCGCTTCAGGTTGTGCTCCGCGGCGCCGCGGATCTCGATGAACTCTTGCGACTTGGGCATGGGGGGAGGGCGCGCCGAAGCGTCCGGGTGCAGTGTCGGAGCTTTGAGCGCGAACTGCCAGTGCTCTGCTACCTCTGCTGCCATGCCCGACCCGGCGACGCTGGCGATCCTGGCCATCGCCGGGCTGATCCAGGGCTTCCTGGGCTTCGGCTTCGGCATCGTGGCGATGTCCGGGCTGACCCTCTCCCAGGACCTGATCCACGCGGCCGGTGTCGTCAACCTGGTCGGCTGGGTCGCGACGGCGGCACAGCTGGCGGGCCTGCGACGGCACGCCCGTTGGCGGGCGGCCGGTCGCATGATCCCCACCCTGGTGCTCGGGGTCGCGATCGGCGTGACCGCCCTGCGCACCGTGGACGGAGCCTTGATGGTGAAGGCCCTGGGCGCCACGACGGTGGCCATCGCGGCCTGGAACCTGTGGCGGCCCCGGCTGGGCGGCAGGGAGAGCCCGCTGCTGGATCGATCGGTGGGGCTGGTGAGCGGAGTGCTGGGTGGCGCGTTCAACACAGGCGGCCCGCCCCTGATCGCCTATCTGTATCGGCGCCCGGACCCGCCCGACATGCAACGCGCCACCATCCAGGTGCTCTTCCTCGCGATCAGCACGAGCCGCGCCCTCATCTCGGCCGCGCAGGGTCTCTTCGACCGGACCATCCTGATGGACTCGGCCTTCTCGGTGCCGGCCATGGGCATGGGCCTGCTCGGGGGCTACGCGCTCAGCCTCCGGGTAGGTGCGGATCGCTTCCGGCTCGCGTCGTGGCTGGCGTTGGCGGCGCTGGGCGCGGTGCTGTTCCTGCGCGCCTGATCCCAATCGCTACCTTCGGCGCCGCCTCACGGCACGAAGAGAAGGGGATGAGATGAGAGGAATGGTCCGTACGAACGGCACCGGACGCGGACTCCTGGCACTGGCCCTCGGAGGCTTGCTCGCGATGGCCGGCAGCCCGCATGCGGCCGAGGCGGCCTCGACCAAGGTGCTGAAGAAGATCCCCTACCACCCGATGTCGGGGGCTTCGCCGAAGGTCAAGGAGGAGTGCGCCCTCGCGACCAAGGTGCCGGAGATCTTCAAGGCATCGGTTCCCGACCTCCAGCTCGTCGACAAGCTCGGCGGCGGCCGGCGGCTCGAGCTCACGATTCGCGACGTCCATGCCCCCGGCGGTGGCATCTTCTCGGGCCCGAAGTGGGTGCGGATCGACGGCACCCTCAAGTCCGGAGGAAAGACCGTCGGAACCTTCCGCGCCAATCGCAACACGATGACCGGCGCGGGAACCTGCGGGATGCTCCACCGTTGCGTGAGCGCCATCGCCGACGACGTCGCAGGCTGGATCGCCAGCCCGACCATGGATGCGAGGCTCGGCAACGCGAAGTAGCGCGAGGTCGCTTCCGCCGACCTGGCGGGTCGCGGTCATGCGGCCCGCAGGACGTGCTCGGTGATCTCCGCGGGTGCGAGCAGTCGCATGGGCGGGCCCCAGAAGCCGGTCCCGCGGCTGACGTACAAGCGCGAGCCCGCGATCTCGTAGGCGCCTGCGACCCACGGGATCACCATGCGTACCATCCACCGGAAGGGCCAGATCTG